>NZ_JAUXNK010000077.1 GCF_030682845.1 Methanolobus sp.
TGTTTTGGCCTTAATTCAACCTTATCACAGGTCCTTGAATTGAATGGTAGAAATGACATAGGGCGGCGTTCCCGCCGCATATAAAGCTATCGGAAAGCATTATTCTGTGTCCTATTCAAAATTAGTGAAGTACTGAATTTGCATTCATGAGGATTTCTGCAGATCTAAAAGTGCTTCACTTATATGCCTGCACTACCCAAACATAAGGATTGATGTGATGAAATGTATTCCGTGGATATGACAATATTTTTACTGGAAGAGTTTGATAAAACAATGCGCACTGCACAACTTCTGCCCTCTCAGATGCCCATACTTGATGACCTTTCCCTTAACATGCAGAGATTAAGGGATAAAGGCGTGATTAACCTTCAGCAGGTGCATGACCTTCTCAAAAAGAAGGAAAATTATCCTGCTGTTTCGAAGGACACAGGGATTCCTGAGGATTACCTTGTGATTCTCAACCGGATGGTCAACAGCTATATCGTAAAAATACTGCCTCTAGAGAAGCTTGAAATATTTTCGCACGATGAACTGGAGATGCTTAAGAAACAGAACATTAAGAACACAAAGCAGTATTATGAAGCCTTTTCAAATGCAGGACCGAGAGATGTCCTCTCAGCTGTTACCGGTATCTTTGTATCGAGAATAGAATACGCTCTGTGTATCACGGACCTGTTGAGGATAAACGGAGTTGGGGTCGGTTATGCCAAGATCCTTGAAGAGATAGGTGTGAAAAGCATCGGGGACTACAACAAGACATCTTCTGAAAAAATACTTTGCTCAGTTAATGCGTTAAATAAGGAACGGGCCTTCACCAAGGCTACACTTGGCATCTCGGACATAGATTATTGCCGTCGCTTCTGCGAGAAACTGGACAAAGATATCGACTGATAAACTAAGATGGTAGTTCTGGTGGGCATCCTGTAACAGTAAATAAATACGTAAATAAATTTAAGAAAGGTGCATGTGGCACTTGCTGCACAGCTCATTTACGGATATGTCTTCGCATTAAGTAAACGGCTGCCAGTAATCCGACAACTGCAACAATGGATTCAAATCCCGGAGATTGCTGCCCATCGGTTCTGTTGCTTACATTGTCAATTCTTTCGCTCGCATTTCCAAGTCTCTCACTTGCATTACCAAGTCTCTCACTGCCATTTCCAGCTCTCTCGCTTACGTTACCTACTCTTTCACTGGCAGTATCAAGCCTTTCGCTTGCATTACCAATTCTCTCGCTTGCATTACCCACGTTTTCACTGGCACTACCAAGCCTATCACTTGCGTTACTAGCTTTTTCACTGGCGTTATCAAGTCTCTCACTTACATCACTGAATGTCCCGGTTACATTATCATTTAGAGAACTAAGTACAAATGACACCATAAGTAATCCTGAAACAATAAGCACTGCTAAAATCAATATGACAGGTAGTTTATGCTTCATATCATCGCCCCAACTCCATATAAATAAAGTTGGTGATTAGATATTTAAGCGCTGCTAATCTTAGTTCAATAAGAATGATATCGAAAACAAGTTAAAGGACAAAATGAAAACAAATAATCACAGTTGAAGCGTTCATTGCAGAATACCGGGAGATAAAATAAATAGGTGCAGAGGCTTGAATGAAAATGGAAAGTAATTAGACAACACATTTATATTCTCTCACCTTAACTATACGAACTAATTATTCACTAAGTCTGGTCTTACTTTCATTGAATCGTCAAGATCCAATTATTAAAGAATCAACCATCTTTCATTCTAAAATAACACTGTCACTTGGGGGAAAAAGAATAACCGACCATGAGCCAATAAAATCAGATGCTGCCGTAAGTTCTAATGACGACTCACCGGAACAGAAGGAAAGCGAAGTGAATACGGAACATCAGGATGCAGTTAAGGAGCTCAATAATTTGGCTGCACTCTATCAATCCCAGGGCAAATACTCTGATGCTGAGCCTCTCTACCTTCGTTCATTGGAGATGAGAGAGAGCACATTGGGTCCGGATCATCCATCTGTAGCTACAAGTCTCATTGATCTGGCCGGACTCTACCAGGCCCAGGGTAAATATTCTGTTGTTGAACCTCTCTACCTTCGTGCATTGGAAATTACAGAGAGCACATTGGGTCCGGAAAATCCCTCTTTTGCTACAATTCTCAATAGCTTGGCTGTTATCTACAAAGCCCAGGGTAAATACCCTGATGCTGAACCTCTTTACCTTCGTTCATTGGGGATCAGGGAGAACGTACTGGGTCCGGAACATCCGGATGTAGTTGCAAGCCTGCGCAGTTTAGCCGGACTCTACCATAATCAGGGCAAACATCTCAAGGCTAAAGAGGTGTATATTCGGGCAATCACAATAATCGACAAGAACAAAAGTGAAGGTCATCCCGACTCATTAAAGTGCTTCGAGAACTACGCCCATTTACTGGAGAAAATGGGACGAAAACGTGAGGCAGTCAAAATGCGCAATCGCGTTAAAAGAACACGTTTATAAAACGCGGACACTTGTTGAAATGAGCCGGAAAATCGTTTACATTGCTACGAGCCTTGATAGTTTTATCGCAAGAAAGAATGGCGATATCGATTGGCTGGAAGAAGACCCTTCTTATGACTACTACAATGAATTCATCAAAAATGTCGAAGTCATTCTGATGGGAGCCACTACCTATGAGAAAGTGATGTCCTTTGGGATTGACTGGCCTTACCCGGAACAGACATCCTATGTGTTCACCCACAAGAAGGACCATGCAGATGAAAGGAACATTAAATTCACTGATGAGGACATAATTTCTCTCGTGGAAAAACTCCAGACTGAAACCACCGGTGACATCTGGATAATGGGAGGAAGTGATCTCATTAACCAGTTCCTTAGAAAAGGCCTGGTGGACGAGATCGTAATAGGTATCCAGCCAATAATCCTGGGAGAAGGAATACCTTTGTTCACGCAACCGGATGAGATCAGACTGGAACTGACTAAAGTCAGTTCGTATGACAAGGGGATGATTCAGGTTCATTATAACGTGATCGGATAGGAACCCGGATTCACATCCTTGTCAGGATTCCGGCTGACAACGATGACATTTTAACGTAAGATATCATCGAGTTCACACATAAGAAAATCTTCACTGCCTGATAGGCTCGGTCTTCCCGACTCTTCTCTTGCCGGTTATTACCAGAAAGGACGGCTTGCTTTTGTCAAGGAGAGACATGAGGGCGAGTTCTTTTTCCTTGCTGTATTGCATAATGATTATTTTTGTAATCATTATATTCATAATCGTTGTTTGGGGTGCAAGAACAGGTTTGCCTAATTATCAAATATAGGCCCTCGAAAACTATGCACAGTTCTTGAAAAGAATGAGAAGAAATCATGCAGCAAACAAAATACTCAGTCGTATAAAGACTATAAAAGCAAAAAATAGGAATATTGCTTTAAAGTATAATAAAAAGTAAAAAAGACAATCGTATGCCTTCCGGCATACTATCTCACTTCCCAATTACTTTCTTGTACAATCTCGCTTGGAAGCCATGGTACTTGGCGTAACCTTCGGCGTCTTTCTGGTTGATGGTGGCGCTATCGAAGGATACCATGTCCTCGGAGTAGAGGGCGCAGGGGGAGCTGCGGGCCAGGATCATGACACTGCCTTTGTAGAGTTTGACTGTGACGGTTCCTGTGACACGCTCCTGGGTCTTGTCGATGAAGGCGTTCAGGTCGTGGTAGAGGGGCTCGTCGACAAGGCCGGAGTATGCAAGCTCGGACCACTGCTCGTCAACCATTTTCTTGAACTTGAGCTCGGCGCGGCTTAAGACCAGCTTTTCCAGGTCCTTGTGGGCTGTGAGCAGCACTGTGGCTGCGGGGTGCTCGTAGTTCTCACGGGCTTTAAGGCCGAGCACGCGGTCCTCGATCATGTCCGTGCGGCCGACACCGTGGGAGCCTGCTATCTTATTGAGTTTCACGATGAGCTCCACGCCGCCCATCTTCGTTCCGTCAAGAGAGACGGGGACACCTTTCTCGAAACCGATTACAAGGGTCTGTGCATCCGGTGCATTGACGGGGGAAACTGTCCACTGGTAGATCTCCTCCGGCGGGATGAAGGCAGGGTCTTCCAGCTTACCGCCCTCGATACTGCGGCTCCATATGTTCTCGTCAACACTCCATGGCTTTGCGGTTGTAACCGTCACGGGGATGCCGTGCTTCTTTGCATATTCTATTTCCCACTCACGTGTGAGGTTCATATCCCTCATGGGTGCGACAACGTCCAGGTCGGTGAGCCTGAAAATAGCCTCGAACCTGAGCTGGTCGTTACCCTTGCCGGTGCATCCGTGTGCCAGTGCAACAGCATTTTCCTTCAGGGCGATCTCAACGACCTTCCTGGCAATGAGCGGACGGGCGATAGAAGTTCCCATCACATAGCCCTCATAGTCGCCATTGGCCTTGATCAGTGGGAAGATGTAATCCTGCACGAACTCATCACGCGCATCAATTGTGAAGTGCTTGTTGCTGATCTTCTGCGCTTTCTCTTCAGCCTGCTTCACATCTTCTTCCGGCTGGCCCACATTCACAGCTACCGTAATGACCTCATCGTAGCCGTATTCCTCTTTAAGCAGCGGGATACACACGGATGTGTCAAGCCCGCCAGAATAAGCAAGTACTACTTTCTTTGACATATTATCTGGTCCTGAAACTGATTAAGAACTAGCCATCATTTAACTATCTCTTTATGGTATTCATTGATGGACTTTACAGTCCCTTCGCCCAATTTCATCGAAGTTATCGCGGAGGCTGCTGCAAGTGCTGCCTGGATGGTCGTGATGTATGGCACCTTGAAGTCCACAGCCGCACGGCGTATCCTGGAACCGTCCTTACGCGCCTGCTTGTTGGTAGGCGTGTTTATAACAAGAGCAACCTCGTCCCTGCGCATCATATCAATGACATTGGGGCTGCCGTCATGAACCTTCTTTATGATGCCCATCTCAATACCGTTCTTTTCAAGGAACTCGGCGGTGCCTTTGGTACCGACAAGCTCTATTCCTGCAATCTTGAGCTTGCGTGCAACTTCCAGCAATTGTTCTTCATCCACATTCCTAATGGACATGAACACCTTGCCAGTAAGGGGCAGTATGTTATCAGCGCTGAGCTGAGCCTTGAAGAAAGCACGCCCGTAATCATAGTCAATGCCCATTACCTCTCCGGTACTCTTCATCTCCGGCCCGAGCACAGGATCGGCACCTGGCAGTTTATCAAACGGAAGCAGTACTTCCTTTACAGCGACATGCCCGATCTTTGGCTCTTTCTCCAGGTTGTACCCCAAATCCTTCAGGCTGTTGCCAATGATTACCTGTGCCGCTATCTTTGCCAGCGGCAGTCCGACTGCCTTTGATACGAAAGGTATTGTCCTGCTTGAACGCGGATTTGCCTCAAGGACATAGACAATGTCACCCTTTTTGGCCATCTGGAGGTTTACCAGACCTTTCACATTCAGTGCAAGTGCTATCTTGCGTGTGTAGTCGCGCACGATCTCCAGCGTTTCCTCGGAAAGGGACTGCGGCGGGATAACACATGCAGAGTCGCCTGAGTGGACACCTGCTTCCTCAATGTGTTCCATGATGGCACCAATAAGAACATCCTTGCCATCACAAACGGCATCGACATCTATCTCCACCGCACTTTCAAGGAAATCGTCAATGAGGACCGGATGTTCCGGAGACACTTTTACAGCTTCGCGCATGTAGCGCTCCAGGTCATTATTGTCATAGATTATTTCCATTGCCCTGCCTCCAAGTACATAGGAAGGCCTGACAAGCACAGGATAACCGATGCGTGCCGCGATCTCGACCGCCTGGGCCTGTGACTTTGCATAACCTGCATCCGGCTGCCTGATGCCCAGTTGCTGCATCAGATGGTTGAATTTCTCACGGTCCTCAGCTACGTCTATGTCAGTAGGAGAAGTACCGAGTATAACAGTATCGAGGTCCTCACGCCTCTTAAGCTCCTTCTCAAGCGGCATTGCAAGATTGATGGATGTCTGGCCACCGAACTGCACAAGCACACCGTAGGGCTTTTCTTTTTCAATTACATTCATCACATCTTCAAGGGTAAGCGGCTCAAAGAACAGCTTGTCAGAAGTATCGTAGTCAGTAGAAACGGTCTCAGGGTTATTATTGATGATCTGGGCCTCTATGCCCTGTTCCCTTATCGCCGTCACTGCGTGCACAGTACAGTAATCGAACTCTATGCCTTGGCCTATCCTTATGGGTCCCGAGCCCAGTATAATTATTTTCTTGCGGTCAGTGGGCTGTAATTCACACATAGTCTCATAGCAGGAGTAATAATATGGAGTTGCAGCTGCAAATTCCGCAGAGCATGTATCTACCATCTTGTAGGTGGTGATTATTCCTGCTTCCCGTCTCAGGTCGTTGATATCTTCCCGGGTCCTGCCGGTATGATTTGCGATCTTGGAGTCAGTGAAACCCATACGCTTGCTGCGCCGTAGAAGATCTAAGGACAGTTCACCTGACTTTGCGTTCTCATGCAGGGCATTTTCCATGTCCACTATGTTCTTGATCTTCTTGATGAAGAAAACATCTATTCCTGTCAGATGGGAAACCTCTTCGACGGTGAACCCGTTTCGAAGAGCATAGTAAATAACGAACAGCCTTTCACTGGTAGGGGTTTGCAGCAGGGTCCTGACCTCGCTGCTGCTCCATTCATCGGAACCAAGATCCATCTTGATATCGAGGGAACGGATAGCTTTCTGCAGGGACTCTTCTATTGTGCGACCGATAGCCATTACCTCACCGGTGCTCTTCATCGCGGTTGTAAGCGTCTTGTCTGCGTTGACGAACTTATCGAAAGGCCACCTGGGTATCTTGGTAACAACGTAGTCAATGGTCGGCTCAAAGGAAGCCGGTGTCTGTTTTGTAACGTTGTTGAGTATCTCGTCAAGCTTCATACCAAGAGCGATCTTTGCTGTCACCCTGGCTATCGGGTAGCCGGTTGCCTTTGAGGCAAGTGCAGATGAGCGGGAGACACGGGGATTGACCTCAACTATCCTGTAGTCGCCATCCTTGAGGGCGAACTGGATATTACAGCCTCCTTCAATACCAAAAGTGCGTATGATCTTTATAGCTGCAGTCCTGAGCATCTGGTGCTCCTGGTCATTAAGGGTCTGTGAGGGTGTTACCACAATGGATTCACCTGTGTGGACTCCCATGGGGTCCAGGTTCTCCATGTTACAAATGACTATGCAGGTGTCATTTGAATCACGCATGACCTCATACTCGAACTCTTTCCATCCGAGTACGCTTTCCTCTATAAGCACCTGGTGGATCCGGCTGCGCCTAAGTCCCCTCTCACATATCTCAAGGAGTTCCTCCCGGGTATGGGCAATACCGCCGCCTGCGCCTCCAAGGGTATATGCGGGACGGATGATGAGCGGAAGGCCAAGTTCATCAATGACCTCTTCAGTTTCCTTCAGTGATGACACTGCCCTGCTGCGCGGGACCTTTTCTCCTATCCTCTGCATGGTCTGCTTGAACAGCTCACGGTCCTCTGTGTTCTTTATAGCATCAAGGGATGTACCCAGTAATTTCACCCCATACTTTTCCAGGATGCCGTGTTCTGCAAGTTCACTGGTCAGATTAAGTCCGGTCTGCCCACCGATACCCGCAATGATACCGTCGGGCCTTTCCTTCTCGATTATCTTCTCAATGGACCTGTAGTCAAGAGGCTCGATGTAAACGGCATCGGCCATCTCGGGATCTGTCATGATGGTTGCCGGGTTAGAGTTCACAAGTACGACCTTGATCCCTTCCTCCCTGAGGGACCTGCATGCCTGGCTGCCAGAGAAGTCAAACTCTGCCGCCTGGCCTATTGTTATCGGCCCTGAGCCGATTAAAAGTACTTTTTTGATATCTTCACGTTTTGGCATCGTTTACTTCCTCCCTGCAAGTTTCAAAACCTTGTCAAAGAAAAGCTTTTCGGTATCCATCGGACCCGGATGTGCGTCAGGGTGATACTGCACGCTGAACATGTCGAGATAATTGTGGGATATTCCCTCAACGGTCTTGTCGTTAGCGTTAACCTGTGTCACCTGGACATCTGCCTCCTCAAATGAGTTTGGGTCCACTGCAAAACCATGATTCTGGGATGTGATGTACACTATGCCTGTTTCAAAGTCCTTGACCGGCTGGTTCGCGCCCCTGTGGCCAAACTTCAGCTTGTAGGTATCTCCACCAAGTGCCAGGGATATGATCTGGTGCCCAAGGCAGATACCAACTATCGGCAGTTCGCCCGCAAGCTCTTTAACGGCTTTTATCCCGTCTGCCGCTGCCTGCGGGTCTCCGGGACCGTTGGACAGGAAGAGCACATCGGGTTCATAAGAACTGATCTGCGAAGGTGATGTGCTCGCCGGCACTACAGTGACATCCATGCCACGGGCCAGCAGGCTTTTTTCTATGCTCAGTTTCCTTCCGAAATCCATGAGCACTACATTTACCGGGTTATTGGGATCACGCAAAGGACTTTCTATCCTGAAAGGCTGTGGACAGGTAACTTTTGATATAAGGTCAAGCTCTGAGATACTTGGCAGTTCCCTGGCAAGCCTTACAGCTTCTTCACCATCATCACTGCCATTTATAAGGGCTGAGCGCATTGTACCATATTCACGGCTCTTGATAGTGAGCATACGTGTATCCACACCTGAGATGCCGGGTTTCCCCGCATCTTCCATTAACTTGAAGATCGTCTTCTTCGAAAGGTAATGGGACGGCTCCAGGCACTCTTCCCTTATAACAAGGCCTTCTGCCTTGACGCCGTCTGACTCAAAACAGCTTTCGCTGACACCGTAATTACCAATTAGTGGATAAGTGAACATGAGGATCTGACCCTTATATGACGGATCGGTCAAAGCCTCCTCATAACCTGTATATTGAGTGGTGAAAACAAGTTCCCCGGTAACGATACCTTCGGCACCGAATCCGGTGCCTTTAATAATTGTCCCATCTTCTAAGCCTAGTACTGCATTCATTGTAAGAACCTGCGTCTACATGTAAGGAATAGGCTATAAGTATTGCGATGGGATCACGGGATTGACCGTCACAGATTAAAAAAAAAAGGGAACTATCTGATCTTCCTTAGGAAAGAATAGACTATACCCGATACTATCACAAAAGATATTAATAAGATAGATATGATGAACTTTTTAGGTTCTTCTGTTGCAAAGGCTCTGACTGTGTTTATATAGGGACTTATTTCCGCAACACTTTCTTCTTCCAGGTATTCTACGGTAGCAGCCTGTTCAGATTTCTCGACACGTAGCTTTAGCACCCATAGATTATACTCGCCCCCCTCATTGGAAATGTAAGCTATACGACTGCCTTCTGGACTCCATGCAGGTGATCTTTCGCTTGAGTTCTCCATTGTGAGCTTTTTCATGCCCGTTCCATCTGTGCGCATGATCCACAGGTCATAGCTGCCATCCCTGTCGGATGAGAATACAATCATATCACCCTGGGGACTGTATGAGGGTTCGGTATTATTGAATTCATCATCAGTCAGGCGTGTTGCTTTAACAGCATCTGGCTCCTGGGTGTATATGTCACCTCCGAGAGAATATAACAGCCTGGTTCCGTCCGGGCTCCAGGTTGGGGAAGCTTCGTCACCTTTATCATCTGTGATCTGAACACTTTTCCTGCTGTTGATATCCATGATCCATATATCATAGTTACCGGAAATTTTGGAAACATAAGCTAAGCTGCGACCGTCAGGACTTACTGAGGGTTCTCTCGAATCGGACGTCCCGGTCAGTTTCACATTATTGCTGCCATCAGCATTCATCACATGCAGACTGATATAACGGGCTGAGTATGCAGTCCTGCTTTCAGTGGCATAATATATCTTACTGCCATCCTGATTGAATACCGGGTCTCCGGACCATGCGAGAGTGTCATAGAGTTTTTTTGTACCCGAACCGTCCGCATTCATAACCCATATTCCCTGATTATAGGCATAGGTTAATTTATTGCCATCCGGGCTCCACGATGGATGATTGTACCCTTTACCATCTGTCAGCCTTATGTCCTCGTCTACAATAATAGCTCCTGCTCCGCATGCCAGTGGTAGCAACAGCGATAATGCCAGAAATATGAATAAGATATCCAGACAATATCTTGTTTTTGTGAAAGACAAATGAATTTGCATTAAAATATATTAAGTAGACTTATATATATTAATCTTTTGTTTTAGGGTTTCACTTAATATCTTACCATCTACCTTGCCTCTGAACTCGGCCATTACTATGCCCATAAGCGGACCAACTGCAGCGGGTCCTTTTTCCCTGACAAAGTCACTGCGATCCTCTATAATCCGGTCTATGAACTTCTCGACGAGAGCGATGTCCATTCCCCCCATCCCAAGCTGAGAAGCCGCATCTCCGGCGCTAAGGCCAGGCTCCCTGGCAACTACTCTTAATATACTGTCTATGGCCTCTTTAGATATCCCGCCGTCAGCTACCAGGCTGAATACATCCAGGAAATGACGGTCTTCCAGTTTATCTACCTCCACACCGTCACGCTTGAGTTCCGGAAGCATCCCTGTGAGCGTTCTCACTACAAGAGTGGCAGTGACACTGGTATTGCCTTCAAAGCGCTGCATCAGTTCCTCGAACAGAGGCAGGTGAGATGAATAAACTATCTTCTCGGACAGTTCCCTGTGAAGGTTGTACTCCGACTCAAAACGTTTTGCACGTTCTGTCAGGAGTTCGGGTATTCCTATGGATCCAAAATAAGCTGGTGAGATCTCCACTTGCGGGACATCGGTCTCGGGATACATTCTTGCAGCTCCGGGGAGCGGTCGCAGGTAGGAACTGTTCCCATCCGGCAGCGCACGGCGGGTTTCCTCCGGCACTCCTTCAAGTGTTTCCCTTGCCCTGATAATTACACTCTCCATGGCGCCTCTTGCGCGCTCTTCAAGATCAGCCACCATCACAACAGCATCATTTTCCATCGCACCGACAGCCTGCCTCAGCATTCCGACCTCTTCGGCCGTTATGCCGTAATTGGGAAGTTCATCAGTATGGAAGATGCCGCCAACACCTGAGGTCTTGGCCCTGTCAGAGAACTCTGTCCCTATGCGCCTGCCAGGCTGCACTTCCCTGCCTGTGAATCCTGCAAACCCCGGCAGCATGACTGCAAGTACCTTTCCCTTTTTCAGTGTGCTCAGGAGGATCTTGGACTTCGTGTCCCTGAAAACGTCAGTAATGTCAAAAACAGTGTTGCATACAGAGGCCCCTCTTGCAAGTAACTCATCCCTGATGGCAAGCAGGCTGACCTGACGCTGAACTTCGCGCTCAACGATCGTCTCTATCATATCCAGTGCCTGCACACCCTTAAGCTCCACACGGGCGCCCTTTGCTATGGAGATGTTGACGTCCTGGCGTATGGTACCCAGGCCACGCTTGACCTTTCCTGTGGAGCGCAGCAACATCCCTATCTGCTGTGCAGTTTCCTTTGCGTGGGCAGGGGATATTATATCGGGTTCCGTACCGATTTCCACCAGCGGGATGCCAAGGCGGTCAAGTGAGTAAATAATAGAGTCGCCCTTATCCTCTATCTTCTGGCATGCCTCTTCCTCAAGGCAGAGCACACCGACACCTACCGGTCCTACGGATGTATCTATAACACCATCCTTTGCCAGGAAGGCTGTCCGCTGGAAGCCAGAAGTATTAGAGCCGTCCACCACGATTTTGCGCATGACATGCACCTGATCCACAGGCCTCATACGCAGGAGCTTGGTGATGCAAAGTGCAATGTCAAGAGCCTCCTGGTTTACCTTTGTTGGGGGCTCATCGTCATTCTCAACCAGGCAGGTGGTGTCATATCCTTTGTATATATATTTGCGTTTCAGCTTGGACTGTTCAAGAGCCGCCCGGTCTGTCTCACCCATCTCACTTTCCGTGGGGCGTAAGTAACGGAAGAATTCATAAGTGGATTCACCGAGGTCCCTTATCAGGGTGGGGCATCTGCAAAAGAGCTTCTGTTTAGAATCAAGCTGCTGATGGATCTCAAGACCGCATTTCAGACCCAGTCCGGCATAATCGAATTTATCGCTCATGAATAATCTCACCAAATAATTTTCGCATAGACGTCGGTTCACTCATCAAACAGCCTCAGGATGTATAAAGGTATTGTTCGTCGGCATGACTTCCAAAAACCCACATATAAAGCCTGAATGAGAATAATCGAAAGGTTTATCGTATACAATCATTTACAATCCATTGGTTATTCTGCTATGTACAAAGGTAGCGATAACTATTGCACTTATAGTATCAATTCCTCACTACATGCATCTGTAGGCAGATGCATTTAAGAGTTCAGGGCATAGTGATATTTAGTGTAAATCGCCAAAAATCATGTAAGTTGTTTTGCTCACTTGGGTCATGCTTTCCTCATCTAATATGTTCTAAAGTGAAGGATTGTAAGAATCATTCATGATAGATGCGAAGCGTTTATAAGGGATAATCATGTACAATATCTTGTTGAAAGACTAATTATTAATCATTATGGATAGGAGTTTGCAAGATGTCATCAAATATCGAACGCTGCTACCAATGTGGTCAATGCACAGCCGCCTGTCCCATGGCTGAGCAGGAACAGGCATACAAGATCCGCAGGTTCCTGCAGATGGAAAAGCTTGGCCTCAAAAGTGAGGAGCCAATGGACATTCCATTCATATTTTACTGCACGACCTGCTACAAGTGCCAGGATAATTGTCCACAGGGTGTAAAAATAGTTGATGGGCTGCTCAGTATCAGGGAAGCTGCAGTTCGAGATGGCAATATACTGCCTGCTCACAGGAAGATCGGACAGATGCTGATGGATAGCGGCCACGCAGTTCCAGGTAATGAGGAAGGAAAAAAGAGGCGTCTGCAACTGGGTCTTAATGAAATACCGCCCACAGTGGCAAGTTCCGAAAAACAGCTGAACGATATAAAGATACTGTTGAATCTCTCCGGTTTTGACCAGATAGTTGCTGAGGAGAAGGCATGACAGAACTCTCCCTGTTCCTGGGCTGTGTTGCTCCTAACAGATACCCGGGAATAGAAGTTGCTGCCAAGAAAGTATTCTCAACACTGGGTGTCGGTCTCGCTGACCTTGACGGAGCGTCATGCTGCCCTGCGCCGGGAGTATTCCGGTCTCTTGACAAGCTCACCTGGCTTACACTGGCTTCAAGGAACATCACACTATCCGAAAAAAAAAGCGATGACATCCTTACTATCTGCAACGGCTGTTTCAGTACGCTTAAAGACGCTAACGATATGCTCAAAGAAGATCCTGCTTTGAAAAAAGATGTCAACTCAAAGCTTGCAGAGATCGGACATGAATTCAGAGGCACTCAGGATGTAAGGCATGTCGTTGAATATCTCTATCAGGAGATAGGAGTCGACAAGGTAAGGGAAGCTGTTACAAAGCCTCTGAACCTCAGAGTCGCTGTACATTACGGCTGCCATCTTATTCACCCTTTAAAGGATTCAAAGCTCGGACTCGCCGGCAAACCTACGTTCTTTGATGAACTTGTAGAAGCAACCGGAGCCATCAGTGTTGATTACGAGGATAAGATGAGTTGTTGCGGTGCCGGCGGAGGAGCCAGGACCGCAATCCTTGATGCGACGCTGAAGATAGCAAACAAAAAACTTGAGCACATGACTGAGGCAGGTGCCGACTGCATCGTTGACGCATGCCCGTTCTGTCACCTTCAGTTCGATGTGGGGCAGGCAGAGATCAACCATAAGTTCGCAAAGAACTACAACCTGCCGGTTTTGCATTATACGCAGCTTCTTGGACTTGCCATGGGCTTTTCACCAGAAGAGCTGGGAATAGCAATGAACATTGTGGATACTTCCAGGTTCATCGAAAAGGTAAAGATGGATACCTCTGAGAACGAAGTATGCACTATCGTGTGATCTTGCAGATACATGGTGCTTTTCGAACTGGTATATTTTAACTCAAAATACTCTTCACTCATAGAGATATCTACAAAAACACAGCCTTGTGCCGGTAAACATGCTTTTATATGATTACCCAGGTTATGCTATCGGATCAGCCCGGAGAAGAAATATGGTCAAAGAAAGTTCGGTTAAAGAAACTGAAGCAGCAGACACCCCCAGAATAGGGGTTTTTGTATGCGAGTGCGGTGTGAATATAGGTGGTGTTGTGAACTGCCGGGCTGTGGCCGATTATGCTTCCACATTGCCCAATGTGGCCACCTCCGTGGTCAACAAGTATGCATGTAGTGATGCAGGGCAGTCGGAGATAAAACAGGCTATAAAGGACCATGATCTTAACCGTGTCCTTGTGGCCTCATGTACGCCCAAGACACATGAACCTATCTTCAGGGCATGTGTAGAGGAAGGCGGCCTGAACCCTTACCTCTTTGAATTCGTCAACATAAGGGAACACTGCAGCTGGATACACATGCAGGACAAGGAGAATGCTACAAAGAAGGCGAGTGAGCTGGTGCGCATGGGCGTTTCCAGGGCGCAACTTCTGGAACCGCTCCAATCCACTGTGGTTCCTGTCACGAACAAGGCACTTGTTATCGGAGCAGGTGTTGCAGGTATGCAGGCAGCCCTGGACATTGCTGATATGGGTTACAAGGTCTATCTGGTCGAAAAGAACCCATCCATCGGCGGCAAGATGGCGCAGCTTGACAAGACCTTCCCCACAAATGATTGCAGTATATGTATACTTGGCCCGAAGATGGTGGAAGTGTCAAGGAACAGGAATATCCAGCTTATGACCTATTCCGAAGTGGAGGAAGTGGAAGGCTACGTAGGTAACTTCAGGGCGAGGGTCAGGCACAAGTCCCGTTTTGTCGATGTCACTACCTGCACTGGCTGTGGGTCATGCGTTCAGAAATGTCCGATAGAGGTACCGGACTTTGAATTCAATGAAGGTATCGGCACCCGCAAAGCCATCTATGTACCGTTTCCCCAGGCAGTACCACTCCGGGCTGTTGTGGACAGGTCCGTCTGCATAGACTGCGGTGCCTGCATCAAAGCATGTCAGAGCCATTCTATCAAAATGGAGCAGGAGGAAACATTCTCCGATCTGGAAGTAGGTGTGATAGTCGTAACCACCGGATACGATATATACGACCCAGAGCCAGCAAACGACTTCGGATATGGGATATATGATAATGTTATCACCGGGATGGAGCTTGAGCGTCTGCTCAACGCCAGCGGACCCACAATGGGCAAGCTGGTGAGGCCCAGTGACGTCAAGCCTCCAAAGCGCGTAGGCTTTATCCAGTGCGTGGGCAGCAGGGACAAGAAGCGCAACAGGTATTGTTCCGGATTCTGTTGCATGTATGCATTGAAGGACGCCCAGCTTATAAAAGAAAAATATCCTGATTCTGAAGTGTATATCATGTACATGGATATCCGGGCACCTTTCAGGAACTATGAAGAGTTCTATGACCGGGCCAGGGACATGGGTATCAAATTCATCCGCGGAAAACCCGGGAAGGTGAGCGAGGATAGGGATAACAGTGTCATTGTCCGCGTGGAGGACACGCTGACAAACAATATCTACAACCTTGAGCTCGACCTGCTCGTGCTTAGTGTGGGAGCCGTGGCAAGCGAAAGTTCTGAGCGTGTCAGGCAGTTGCTTAAGGTCAGCAGGGCAGCCGACGGATTTATGATGGAAGCACATCCCAAGCTAAAACCCGTTGACACAACACTTGACGGTATATTCATAGGCGGTGTGACCCAGGGACCTAAGGACATACCTTACTCAGTATCCCAGGGAAGTGCCTGTGCCGCCCGTGCAACACGATATCTTGCCCAGGGTAAAGCAACCACTGAAGGAATCACTGTGGAAGTTGATGAGGATATCTGCGTCGGGTGCGGAATATGTGTGCCTATGTGTCCTTTCCAGGCGTTGTCGCTTGCAGATGGAAAATTGGCAATTATCAAAGCACTTTGTAAGGGGTGCGGAACCTGCGCCGTGGCATGCCCCACGGGAGCGCTGCAGCAGAGCCACTTCAAGAACCAGCAGTTGTTTGCCCAGGTCAGGAGTGTTTTCACATTTGAGGGAGAATAAAAATGGCAGGAACAGAATGGGAACCAAAGATAGTGGCTTTCTGCTGCAACTGGTGCAGTTACGGAGGCGCGGATACGGCAGGCATGGGAAGGTTCCAGCAACCCTCTTCCCTGAGGATCATCAGGGTGATGTGTTCAGGGCGTATTGACCCTATGCATGTTTTCAATGCTTTTCTTGAAGGAGCTGATGCCGTACTTGTGACCGGATGTCACCTTGGCGACTGCCATTACGTTAACGGCAACTACAAAGCCCAGGTCAGGTACCAGTTCCTCGAAGAGATGGTCAGGGAGCTTGGGCTTGAGCCTGAAAGACTCCAGCTCAACTGGATAAGCGCCAGTGAAGGAGAAAAGTTTGCAAATTTCATAAGGGATGTCACTGCGCAGATAAAGCAACTGGGCCCGAGCCCTCTGAAGCCCGAAGGAGTGAACTAGATGGTTGGAATTGGAGACAAGCTGCTTGGCTATGCTACTAACCCGGATGTCCGCAACAGGGGCGCATCAGGAGGACTTGTCACTGCCGTACTGGCTGCGGCTCTTGAAAAGGGCATGGTTGAGGGTGTGGTCGTGCTAAAACGTATAGATGAATATGAAGCGATACCGGTTATCACAGATGATGTGCAGGAGGTACTTGCTTCCGGAGGCAGTATGCATGCAGTGCCCGTGAACCTGACAAAGCACGCTGTGGGCAGGAAGATAGCCATGCCAGGCAAACCCTGTGATGTCAGGGGTGTCATCGAGCAGGCTAAGCGTAACGGTGTTGACCTTGAGAACACCTACATCGTAGGACTTAACTGCGGAGGGTCCATGCATCCCGTGGTCACCAGGGAGATGCTCATCAGGATGTATGAGATCGACCCGGAAGATGTCGTAGGCGAGGAGATCGAAAAGGGCAAGCTCATTTTCAAAACAAAGGATGGAGAAGAGAAGGCCATATCCATTGATGAGCTCGAGGAAGCCGGATATGGAAGACGTGAGAACTGCCGTTATTGCACAATTAAGATACCAACGAATGCCGATCTGGCATGTGGTAACTGGGGTGTCATCGGGGAGCTGGCTGGAAGTGCCACTTTCTGCGAAGTAATGAACGAGAAGGGCAAGCGCCTTCTTGATAATGCTATTGAGGCCGGGTTTATTGAGGTGCAGCCTGCGGACGAGAAATCCATAGCCATCAGGAATAAAGTCAACAGTGCTATGCTTAAGCTCGGAGATGAATGGAAAGGAAGGCTCCTTACTGAGATCCATGACCAGGAGCGCCTCACTTACTATATAGAGCAGTTCGCAGACTGTATCGATTGTGGCGCCTGCAGGGAGGTCTGCCCTGTATGCACGTGCGGTGAGGACTCAAAATGCACCATGTTCCATAGTCTCGCGGATAATTATAAGATGAGCATGTATCACATGGTACGCCTTCTCCATTTATCTGACAGCTGTATCGGGTGTGGACAGTGTTCTGATATCTGTCCAGTAGATATTCCCGTCACAACTATTTTCAGGCGCTTTGCAGACCCTGCCCAGAAGAAGCGAGATTATTCGCCTGGCATGGATCTCCAGAGACCGCCCTTCCTGGAGTTGATGCTGAAATGAAGGAAACTATCTACCAGACAGTGTGCCCCGGCTGTGGCATTGGCTGCGGCCTCTACATCAGGGAAAATGGCAATGGCTCCGTAAGCATCGACTTTTTGAAGAGCAGCCCGGTGAACCTAGGAAAACTCTGCAGATTCGGAATGAAGCTGCCTTATTACTACTCCAGGCCTGCCTCAAGCAAAACTGAAGGCGTGGTATCCGGCGCTGAAGAAGCTGTCAAGGCAGCGGCTTCAAGGCTTAAAAATGCCGGAAAAATTGCCATGCTCTCTGCAGGCAACACTACCTGCGAAGAGCATATAGCATTCACAAGGCTCGCAGAGACCCTGGGTACTGTGGTACACACCGGCATTCCTGTCTACCAGGAACTTCCTTCAGAGTGCCACCCCCATCTCGAAGGCATGCCATTGGCTGAAATAGAGAATGCGGAGAAGATTGTACTATTCATAGATCCCTATGTGCAATATCCACTGCTTGTCAGGAGACTGCTGGTTGCCAGGCGAAACGGTGCACACATCATATCAGCAGGCACAAAAGAACTGCATCTTGCGCATGAGAACAGGGATCTCTCACCGGAACAGTACGCAGAACTGGAACTTGACAGTAACTCGGTCATTATCGCTGATGTGCATCCGCATACAGAGTCCTGTCATACGAAGCAGCTGCTCAACCTTGCACTTGAGACCGGAGCAAGGATACACTTTATGAAACCTTTCATAAACAGCGAAGGCGCCAACAGGCTCGCAAGGGACAAGGCCGGAATGATGGGTATCTCACATATCATGGATGAGATTGAAAAAGGGGACATCAAGACCCTCTTCCTGCTTGATAGTGACCCTCTGGAGATGATGCCGGATTCTGATAGGACAGCAAATGCGCTGAATAAACTTGACAATCTTATCGTGATAAGCTCAAGGGACAGCCCAATCACTGAAATTGCAAATGTGGTGATAGCCACTGAACCTCTATATCGCAAAAGAGGCACCTTCATCAACGCCGAAGGGAAACTCCGGGAGAACAGCGGGCAGGAAGTTGCCGGCATAGATGCAATGTCCCTGTTGAGCAGAGAACTGGGATCAGAGGGCTTTGAGTACAGGCAGATGCACGGGTACCTGCATGAAAGGATGATAGAGACCCTGGCTAATGAGAACAGGAAGCCTGAGTATGGAATAATGCAATGTGCTCCTGTACAGCACAATGGTGCATGCATATTGAAATACCTGTTTAACCCCTTCATGTGGGCTAACCAACCAGATGACAATGATTTCGTGCTCCTTAACATGAATATGGTCAGGAGTCTGAAACTCAGGAAAGGTGGCATGGTCAGGCTGGATTCTGAGAAAGGAAGCATGAAAATGCGGTATCGTGTGGAAAGGGTGCCTGATGGCATGATTTTGACTGCCAGGAAACTGCAGGTAGCAACAGGAACGAACACAACTGTCAAAGTGGAGGGATGCTGATGATCGAACTTGATAAGGAGCAGCAGAAAGCCTTTGTCGATGAGATGATGGAATCTAACAAACTCAAGGGTGCATCCAAGAAAAAGCTCATTGTATTCCTGGCCGAGCGCTATAACTGGGACAAACAGAAAGTCCAGCACAGGCTAAGGAGAGCGACGCTGGCTCAAAGATATGCGGAAAGCCACTGATATTAAGTTTGTTATATGTGTAATAGATATTGGTATAAAAAAATTAAATTTATTACATCATTAAAAACTGAATAACATATATATCAATAAACCTATCTCTTTTCTATGGGAGAAATTACAACTGAAGAGTTATCTATAAATTTAGATAATTATAAGTTAATTGATATAAGATCCGTTGATGCTTATAATGGATGGAAGGAGGGTGGGGAAAAAAAGGGTGGACACATCAAGGGTGCAAGATCACTACCTTATAAATGGTCACACTATATTGACTGGATAGAGATTGTCAGAAATAAAAAGCTCCTGCCGGAAGATTCTCTGCTTATCTATGGTTATGACAGGGACAAGACAAAGGAAGTGGCAAAGCAGTTTGAAAAGGCAGGATACCCTGATGTGACTGTTTTCAACTCATTTTTAGAATGGGCGCAAAAGGACCTGCCAATGGAAAACCTTGAAAGGTACAGACAACTGGTCTCAGCCGACTGGCTTAACCAGTTGATCACAACAAACAATGCTCTTGAATATGACAATGATAAATTCGTGGTATGTCATGCTCACTACAGGAATCCTTCAGATTATGATGAAGGTCACATTCCGGGAGCAATATCTGTTGACACGAACACCCTTGAATCCCCGCAGACATGGAATCGCCGCTCGCCCGAAGAACTGAAGGAAGCACTGGAAAGCACAGGAATATCACATGATACGACGGTTATCGTTTACGGAAGGTTCTCCTATCCGAAGAACGAGGATCCTTTTCCGGGAAGCAGCGCAGGTCATCTGGGTGCAATGCGATGTGTGTTCATCATGCTCTATGCCGGCGTAAAGGATGTCCGCATACTTAATGGCGGTCTTCAGTCATGGCTTGATTCGGGATATGATATAACAAAAGAGCCTGCCGAAAGCAATAGGGTCTCTTTTGGTATCGATATTCCACAGAAGCCGGAGATAGCTGTCGATCTTGTGGAAGCAAAAGAGATACTTTCATCCCCTGACAAAAACCTGGTGTGTGTCAGAAGCTGGAGGGAATATATCGGAGAGATAAGCGGGTATAATTATATTGAGAAAAAAGGCAGGATCCCCGGAGCAGTGTTCGGGGATTGTGGCTCAGACGCTTATCATATGGAAAATTACAGGAACCTGGACCACACCATGCGCGAATACGGGGAGGTTGTGGAAAACTGGAAGAAGGTCGGGATCTCTCCTGAAAAACGCAATGCATTCTACTGCGGGACTGGCTGGAGAGGCAGTGAAGCTTTCTTTAACGCATGGCTTCTGGGCTGGGATAGATCCGCAGTCTATGATGGCGGATGGTTTGAGTGGAGCAACAATGATCTACCTTTTGAGACGGGTGTGCCGGAAGAATGATCATAGAAGATTTCATGTCAGAGGTCGGAGAAACTTCGATCAGAGAAAAACTGGTAGCTTGCCTGAAGTCCAATCCTAAAACCCTTCCTTGTATCTTTTTCTACGATCAGAGTGGATCGGAACTTTTTGAGAAGATAACAAAACTTGAGGAATATTATCCTCCGAAGATCGAGATCCCTTTGCTCAGATCAACAGCCCGGGAATTTAACGGGGAGCTTAAGGACTGCGATATCGTAGAGCTTGGGAGCGGGGATTGTTCGAAGATCTCCGTGTTCCTTGATGAGGTTCCGGAAGAATCACGTCAGACCATAGTGTATTATCCAGTTGACGTTTCCAGAGAGGCTATAGAGAAATCCGGCCGCACCCTCCAGAAGAAGTATCCTGAAATGGGACTTCATGGGATCAATGCTGATTTTCTCGAGCATATTGAAAAGATCCGGGGAAAAAGAAAGAGGCTCTTCTGTTTCTTCGGGAGCACGATAGGTAATCTGACTGAAGCAAAGGCCATGGAGTTTCTGAAAAACCTGAACAGTGTAATGAATAAAAAAGACAGGCTTCTTCTTGGAATGGATATGGTAAAAGATATCGATGTAATTGAGAGAGCCTACAATGACAGTCAGGGGATCACTGCGAGATTCAATAAGAATATACTGAAGGTTACAAATAGTCATCTCAGAACGGATTTCAATCCTGATGATTTCGAGCATGTCGCTTTCTTCAATAAAGCATATTCCCGGCTCGAGATGCACCTGAGAGCAAAAATGGATATGGAAGTGACAAGTCCTCTGCTGAAAGAGAGTATAATATTAAAAAAAGGTGAGATGATCCATACGGAAAACTCTCATAAATATACTTCAGGCCATATAAGGAAAATGGCAGATGCTGCAGGGCTTTTCCTGGCAAATATCTATACAGATGAGAAAAAGTGGTTCTCTCTTGCTGAAATGGTGAAAAGATGACAGATTTCAAGAAAGATTTCCCGATACTTGAAAAAGAGGTATATGGGAAAAAACTGGTTTACCTTGATAACGCGGCAACGAGCCAGAAACCAGGCTATGTGATTGATACTATCTCTGATTTCTACAGGTCGGATAACAGCAATATACATCGGGGAGCGCATTACCTGAGTGAGGTATCAAGTGAAAAGTATGAGAAAGCAAGGGAAAAGGTAAGTGACTTCATAGGCGCTCGTGACCCGGCGGAAGTGACATTCACTGCCGGGGCAACAGATTCGATCAACCAGGTTGCATGCTCGCTTGAACCGATCCTGAAGGGAAACGAGGTTCTGATCACCGGTGTTGAGCACCACTCAAATATCGTACCATGGCAGCTTGCAGGAGCAAAACTCAGGTCAATCCCAATGGATTCCGATTGTAATTTGCTGACGGATTCCATAGAGATCACGGATAAAACAAAACTTATAGCCATATCCCATGCCTCGAACGTCCTTGGTTGCGTCAATCCGATCAAAGAGATAACCGGGATAGCAAAAGACCACGATATCCCTGTCCTTGTGGATGCGGCCCAGTCGATACAGCATCTGCCAATTGATGTGAAGGATATCGGTTGTGATTTCCTGGCCTTTTCAGGCCACAAGATGTATGCAGCAACCGGGATTGGCGTGCTTTACACAAGTGAGCGTTTCAGTGATATCATGCCGGCAAGAGGCGGAGGAGGCATGGTTGACAAGGTAACTCTTGAAAGAACATCATACCTGAACCCTCCTTTAAGGTACGAGGCAGGTACGCCTCACATCGCGGGTGCAATAAGTATTGCTGCTGCGATTGATTACATGCAGAATATAGGCATGGATAAGATTCGAATGCACGAGCATGATGTATATTCCTACGCAAGGGAAAAACTGCTGGAAACGGATGGTGTGAAAGTTTACGGGAACACTGAAAAGATGTGCGGTTCCATCTCGTTCAACCTTGACAATATACATCAGTACGACACAGGAATGATACTGGATAAGATGGGGATCGCTGTCAGGACCGGACATCACTGCGCCCAGCCATTGATGAGATTCCTCGGAACCGAAGGCACAGTGCGTGCAAGTTTTGCATTGTACAATACTGAAGAAGATGCCGACATGCTGATCGAAGGCATCGAAAAAGTAAGGATGATGTATGCATGAGAGATGCTGTCCAGGACGATATCATAAAACAATTCGTTGGCCTTGAATGGCTCGATAGATACGGTCTGCTAATCTCCTTTGCCAAAGAGCTTAAGCCCATGGATGATAAGTTCAAGACCGAAGAGAACTCAATCAGCGGGTGCCAGTCCAAGGTATGGATCAGGACTTATAGAGAGGACGGCAAAATGATCATCAATCTCGATAGTGATGCCATGATCACCAGAGGTATCATTTCTCTTTTACTAAAGGTTGTGAACAACCGCTCCCCTCAGGATATTCTAAACCTCGACCTGTACTTTATCGAAGAGATCGGCCTGAAGTCTAATTTGTCTCCTGCAAGGGCGGATGGACTGGCGTCGATCATCAGAAGGATACGGGAAGTGGCTGAGAGGGAGGCAAATTGAGACAACTCTAGCACCTACTGGTTGTGAAGATGGGAAGCTTGGTGAGTTTGAAAATATGATCTAAGTCTACTTCATAAAAAAGACATTTATTCTTTTTCTCCGCCGGACTCCGTGGTTTTCGCTTCCACACCCTTCCGATATTTAGCATTGCGGAGCAGAGAACCTGCTTTTTCCAGGCTCTTTCTAGCAGCTTCCAGATGGGAAGGGTCAATGTCCGGCATTTCCACCTCAACATGTTCACGGAGAGGCTGTTTCTCAACTTCAAGGGTCCTTGAAATGTCAGGATAATTCCGTTCTCCGGTCTTTATGGAATCGACTGCATCACGCCACTGGCCAGCCCACGGAGAGTCGGGGATGCCGGTATGGGATACTCCTGAGCGAGAGACCTTCATTACATCCTTTGGGCAGGCATTGACACAGGCACCACAGTAGATGCAGTAGTCCTCTTTTATCGCAATGTTGTTTTTGCCGTCCTCCGGGACGTACCAGAGATGGGAAGGGCAGACATTAAAGCAGCCATGGCAGCCCTGAGGGTCGCACTTACTGATATTGGCATCTATAAGAGAAATCTCACCCTCAAAGGGCTTCTTAATATCGACGGCCTCATAAGGACACACCACCTGGCACCATGTGCACCTGGTGCATTTGTCGTCATCCACTACCAGTCTTCCTTCGATCTTCGGGGCCTCACCACGCCTTTCTCCCTTTACACGTATTGCTTCCTCGGGACAGAGGTCCTGGCAAAGTACGCAATAATCGCATTTGTCCTCATCCACCAGCAAAAGCTCAAATGGTGACGGGTCATTAGGAGTCGGCTCTTTTTCGACGAGAAGGAAAGCATCACAGAACTGCGCGCAAAGGCCGCAGAAGTTGCACTTGTCCGTATCTATTTCTATCTCGCCTTCAACGTCTCCTCCTGACTTATCTTTGAGGGGCGCTATCTCTTCCTTTTTCTTAAAAGTAAACTCAACATCGATGGCATCTTCCGGACAGGTGGCTTTGCAGATAGCACAGGGAAGGCACTTGTCATTCATGCGGACATGTGATTCCAGTTCGGGGAAATTTTCATGTCCCGGAAAATTACCTTCTGAAGTCACTCTGAATGCGTCAACCGGGCAGAAGCTGGCACACATGGAGCAGAAGGTGCATTTATCCAGATCCATCATCACCGGGGGCGCATCAAGCCCGGTAGCTATTTCTTTAATAGGCCCGAGCTCCAGTGCTTTCGTGGGGCAGAGCCTAACACATATGCCGCACCCGATACACCGTTTGTAATCGTAATCAAGGAGTTTTACGGACTTGTCAGTGTTCAATCGATATCGGAAACAGGAGCCATCGATATCCATTTCCCTGGTCACTGCCAATGACTTGTCTCCGGAGGGGTCGCTCATTGAGAGCCCTCCTGCAGTTCCGAACCAATAGGACCTATCTTTTCCAGATATTCCACGAAACTTCGGATGGAGCCTGCAAACCTCTCGCCTTCGGCTGCGGATATCCACTCGACCCTGAGACGGCCTGAATTGATACCAATATCACTGAGCACTTCCTGGAGTGTTTCCATCCTGTGCTTGGCATTGTAGTTCGCAAATATGTAATGGCATTCTCCCAGGCGGCACCCAGCAACCAGCACGCCGTCGGCCCCGCACCCGAAAGCCTCAAGCACGAAGGCAGGATCCACGCGTCCGGCACAGGCGACCCTGATAGTTCTGATATTGGTTGGATACTGTATCCTTGATGTACCTGCGAGGTCCGCGCATGTGTAACTGCACCAGTTGCACAGGAATGCGATTATGAGCGGGAACTCGGACTTGACCTCTGTAGCCGCCTTTATCTGTGCAATTATCTGCTCATCTGTACTGTTGTTCATGGTTATTGCGTCCGACGGGCAGGAAGCACTGCATGCACCACAGCCCATGCAGGATAGCTCCTCCACCACCGCCTTGCGGTCAACCATGCTGATCTTTTTGAACTTGCAAACATCAGCGCAGATGCCACATCCGATACACACATCGGCGTTCACATGGGCGCTGAGAGGGTCAGCTTCAAGCTCGCCTTTTGAGAGCAGCTGCATTACCTTGGAAGCGGCAGCACTGCCCTGTGCTATGGAAACCTGTATCTCCTTGGGCCCGGAGGCACAGCCAGCTATGTAAATGCCCTTGACATGGGAATCTACCGGCTTCATCTTGGGATGGGCTATTGCAAAGAAGCGGTCCGGGCGCCTGGAAAGGTTGAACACCCGTGATATCCTGTCAGCATCAGGAACATTCTCCAGGCCCGTGGCAAGTACAACAAGGTCATACGGCTCTTCATGGATCTCGCCTGCCAGGGTGTCCTCGTATCGCAGATACAGCCTGCCCGTGGCATCCGGCATTATCTCTGCAACCCTGCCCCGTGTGAAGTCTATGCCCATGGACTGTGTCCTTATATAGTACTCCTCGTACATCTCTCCGGATGCGCGGATGTCAATGTAATGGATGTTAATATCAATATCAGGATAGCGTTCCTTGAGTAACTGGGCGTTCTTCATGCTGGCCATACAGCATACCCTGGAACAATATGGATTGCCGACCTTTTCATCCCTTGAACCTACACACTGGATGAAGGCTACCTTTTTGGGAACCTGCCCCGTGGACGGCACAACTACCTTTCCTCTGGTGGGGCCTGCAGCATTGAGCAGGCGTTCGAGCTCCATATTTGTGATCACATCTGGATACAGGCCATACCCATATTCCTGTTTGCGTTTGGCATCGAAGAGGCTGTATCCTGTGGCAAGTACAATGGCTCCTACAGTGAACTCAAGTGTTTCCTCTTTCTGTCCGTAGTCGATAGCATCCGCAGGGCATGCCTGTTTGCACAGTCCGCAGCCAACGCAGTATTTGTTATCTATATAGACTACCTGTGGCACTGCCTGGGGAATAGGCATGTTGATGGCTTTCGTTTTCCCAAGTCCGCAGTCGAAAATGTTGGATATCTCCACAGGACATACGCGCCCGCATTCATCCACACAGCCTTTACACTTTTTCTCGTCAATATACCTTGGCCTGCGCTTCACGGCCACATTGAAATTGCCCACGGACCCTGTGACCTCGCTGACCTGCGCCATTGTGATAAGATCGATATTCGGATGGTTCTGCACATCGGTCATCTTGGGCGCCAGCACGCATATGGAACAATCGTTTGTTGGAAAGACCTCGTTGAGCAGGGCCATCTTACCGCCAATCGTCGGCTCCTTCTCGACCATTATGACATGATAACCTGAATCCGCAAGGGTCAGCGCGGCTTCGATGCCTGCAACACCTCCACCGATAACGAGAACATCCTTTGTGACAGGAACTTTCTTCATCTGCAACGGGTCAAGCAGTTTCAGTCTGGCGACACCCATCCTGATTAGGTCGAAGGCCTTCTGTGTGGCCATCTGGGGCTCTTCCTGATGTACCCATGAGCACTGCTCCCTGATGTTTGCCATCTCAAGCATGAAAGGGTTCAGCCCCGCTTTTGCAAGCACCCTCTTGAAGGTGGGCTCGTGCAGATGTGGTGAGCAAGCAGCCACAAGTATGCGGTCAAGCTTGTTCTCTCTTATGTCCTCTATTATAGCGTCCTGTCCTGAATCCGAACACATGAACTGTATGTCCCTGACAACTGTAACATCATCTAAGCCGCCTGCTTTCTCCTGCAGGGAATTGACGTTAATTGTGTGGGCTATGTTCAGTCCGCAGTGACAGATATATACTCCGATACGCATTTTAGTGGCATCCTTTTGCAGAAATGATGACCTTAGGAGAGATATAGTTTTGGATTTTACTTATGTATGAGTTCTTAGTTCATGTAGTCATTCTGCTATTTTTATTGACAAGCCAATACATGTTTGTCTGCTCCGGATATCCTACCGGAAACTACCCCACTTATATGCAAGTACCTCCAATATTTTAGTATCAAAAAGATATTGGGATAAAAGGGGTGTAACCAATGTACTGTTACCAGTGTGAAGAAACAGCTAACGTGCAGGCCTGCATGAAAGTGGGTGTCTGCGGGAAGAAGAGCGAGGTCGCTGAACTGCAGGAGGATTTTCAGGTTCTTCTTTAATCCTTTTTAATTTTGCAGACTATGCAAGTCCGTTATTCTTTATTTATCCCCTAGCTACCGGTGTTATCTTTTGGATTATCCATTTGCTTTGAGAGCATATGCTTGCTTTAAAGGTATCCACTTGGAAACTGTCCCGTATATATGCGATGGTCCCTAATAACCTAGTATCAAAAAGATATCGAATATAGGAAGCGTGTGTCAAAATGTTATGTTACCAATGTGAAGAAACTTTGAATGGAAGCGGCTGTACAAAGAACGGTGTCTGTGGAAAGAAAGGCGAGGTTGCGGACCTTCAGGATGATCTCATCTATGTCCTGAAAAGCATTGCATTCTACAACTCAAAAGCAAGGGCACACAATCTGAATGAGCCAAAGACAGATGCATTTATGATCGACGGGCTTTTTGCCACTGTGACAAACACCAACTTCAGTAAGTCCGATTTTGAGAAACTCATTAGTGAAGGCTTTGAGATAAAGGATGGAATAAAGAAGAAACTTGTCAGCGAGAAAGTACTTGATGAGAGATCCGGCTCATCTTTCCCCCGATGGATAAAAGAAAAGCTTCTGGGAACATCTCCAAATGCAGGCCAGGAGCTTCCTTTCATGGCAAAGGTAACACCAGAAAGCCTGGCCAATGTGAATACAGGTATACTTGCAACAGAGAACGAAGACATTCGCTCCTTGCGGGAATTGCTTACCTACGGGCTCAAAGGCATGGCTGCTTACGCCCATCATGCAAATGTTCTGGGATACAGGGACGAAGATGTAATGGCTTTTGTCGAAAAGGCTCTCCTGGCAACGATGGATGACAGCATGGGTGTCAATGAACTCGTTCCCCTTGTACTTGAGTGTGGCTCAAAGGGTGTCGCAACACTTGCCCTGCTTGATAAAGCCAATACTACCACTTACGGGAACCCGGAGCCGACAGCAGTCAATATTGGTGTAAGGGGCAACCCTGGCATCCTCATAAGCGGACACGATTTGCGTGACCTCGAGCAGCTCCTTGAACAGACCCAGGGTACAGGCGTGGATGTCTATACTCACGGAGAGATGCTGCCTGCAAACTCCTATCCCGCTTTCAAGGGCTATGAGAACTTTGTAGGCAATTACGGTGGTTCCTGGTGGAAGCAAAAAGAGGAATTCGAGAAGTTCAACGGTCCGATATTCATGACCACAAACTGTATCGTTCCTCCAAAGGAGTCTTACATCAACAGGATATACACGACAGGAGTAGTCGGATTTGATGGAGTGTCCCACATCAGGGCTGATAAGGATGGGAACAAGGATTTCTCCGCCATCATTGAGCAGGCAAAGAAATGTGAGTCTCCTGAACAGCTTGAAGAAGGGACCATTATGGGAGGTTTCGCACATGTTTCGGCATTGTCAGTTGCTGATAAGATCGTCGAGGCTGTCAAAGGCGGGCAGATAAAGAAGTTTGTCGTCATGGCGGGATGCGACGGCAGGCACAAGGAAAGGGATTACTATACTGACTTTGCAGAAGCCCTTCCAAAGGATACTGTCATCCTCACAGCAGGATGTGCCAAATACCGCTACAATAAGCTTGAGCTGGGAGACATCGGCGGCATCCCGAGAGTCATCGATGCTGGCCAGTGCAACGACTCCTATTCATTGGTGGTCATTGCACAGAAGCTTGCAGAGGCTTTCGGGCTTGAGGATATCAACGATCTGCCCGTATCATACAACATAGCATGGTACGAGCAGAAAGCAGTACTTGTCCTGCTTGCACTGCTGAGCCTTGGTGTTAAGAACATCATGCTGGGTCCCAAACTGCCAGCATTTGTCTCGCCTAATGTACTTAATGTGCTGGTCGAGAATTTCAACATCAGACCAAACTCTACGGTTGAGGAGGATCTCAAGGTCCTTCTTTAAATTTTTAGATATTTAGCATCTGAAAGGTAAGCAAAAACATAGGAAGAATGAGATGAAGATCACATCTTTTAAGAATGAAGCGGACAAGGAGAACCCCCAGGGGTTTCCGTGAAGAAACTCTATGATACTGAACATGCACAGGTAACGCACATCGAGCTCAAGCCGGGAGAGAGCCTTAAGAAGCATTCAACACCTGTAGACGCATTCTTTTATGTACTTGAAGGGGAAGGCATCGTAGAGATTGGCGGGGAGCAGGAAAATGCATCAAAAGACATGATAATTGAAAGCCCTGCAAAGATATCTCACCGGCTGATGAACGAAAGTGATAGTACGTTTCGCTTCCTTGTTGTAAAAGTACCAAGGCAGACAGAGCAGACAAGGCTGCTTTGAGAGGGTACGGCAGAACAAGCCGTAACTGTCTTATTTGCAGTTTTATTCACTTTATGGGGAAAATAGATTAATGGTATAAAGGATTATATTTGTCAATAATCAAAGCTCATAACGGAGATACTTATGACAAACCTTAAACCCATTATGGACAAGACGCATGCCTGGGCAACCTCCTATGCAAAGAGAAGAGGTTACAAATTAAATTCTGATGATGAGATGGTTCAGCTTGTGGTAGAAGGTCTTGCAAAGAACAAGGCGGAACTTGGGAGGCAGTATTGCCCGTGTCGTATAGTCAGCGGCAACGTCGAGCAGGATCGCAAGATCATATGCCCCTGTGTCTATCACCATGATGAGATCAAAGAAAATGGCAGTTGCCACTGTTCACTGTTCTTCAGGCACTAAACTGACTTACCGGTCGTGCAGTCTTTGAGCAGAAGGATTGTGCTCGCAGGAGATATATATGGCAAGTGTAATGGAAATATACCAGTTACTACCAAAAACCAACTGTAAGGAATGTGGTAAAAGCACATGCATGGCTTTTGCAGTTGACCTTCTGTCCCGCAAGGTCAAGGTCGGGGACTGCCCTCCTCTTGTAAATGAGGATAAGTACAAGGCCAACTACGAGAAGCTCTCCGGTATGTTCGCCAAGGTCGGGAATGTCACCGAGACCGGGCTGATAGTGCACGCTGACAAATGCATAGGATGTGGGAATTGTGTGGTCGCGTGTCCCGTGAACGTGGCAGCAGACCCTATGGGTGCAGGCAGTGGAAAGGCTCCGACATGTGACAGGGTGATATTTAAAGTTGAAGATGGCGTCGTCAAGGCTGTGAATGTCCAGGAGTGCCGCCGTTTCGGGGAGAATAAGATCCTCTGTGTTGCCTGTATCGATACATGCCCGACAAAGGCAATAGAATTTGTATGATGGGATAAATAATACTTCTTTAGGGATTTCTGCAAAGGGGGATGAAGTTGGACAATGATTATTACGTCTGCACAGGCTGCGCGCTCCTGTGTGATGATATCGGGGTGGAACTTGAAGGCGGAAAACTGAACAAGGTCCATACTGCGTGCAGGAAAGGGTTTGCGTTCATGAAGGGATGCAGCAATCCGATGGAATGCACAGTGAATGGTGAGAGAACAGATATGGACTCCTCTATCAAAGAGGCTGCAAGCATCCTTAAGAATGCAGAAAGGCCACTCATCTTCGGCCATGCGAACTCAAGCTCCGGGGCGCAGAAGAAAGCTATCGATATTGCCAGGAAGACTAACGGATTTATCGATGACACATCATCGTTCTGCCAGGGACCTATGGTTGAGGCCATCATGGAAGGTAAACTGAAGACATGTACCCTTGATGATGTAAGGCACAAAGCCGATGTGATAATCTACTGGGGTGCAGATCCCGCAAATTCACATCCCAGGCATATGTCCCGCTACTCCTATTTCCCCAGGGGTAAGGAGCGTCAGAGGGGCTGGGAAGAGGACCGCACCGCAATAACCATCGATGTCAGGAAATCCGACACTGCAGAGATATGCGGTCAAAATGGCTTTTACCAGATACCTGTCAAAGGGGACGCCGAGTTCATGGATGCTATGGTGAGTGCGCTTTCAGGCAAGATCCCAAAGACATCCTATGATCTTGACAAGAAAAAATTGCTTGAGCTTGCGAGCATACTAAAGAAAGCAAAATTCGGGGTTATATTCGCAGGTCTTGGAATGGTCTATGCACTTGACGACCGTGAGCCTCTGTACAAGCTTATGGATAAGCTTAACTCGGTCTCCAGTTTCCATCTTATTCCGATGGCAGGACATTATAACATGAGAGGTTTCAATCAGAACCTGTTCGAAGAGACAGGATACATCAATCGTGTGAAGTTCAGTAGTGGTGAGGTGCTGCACGGACCTGAGTACTCGGTTGTCGAAGTGCTGAGGCAGAAGGCTGTCGATGCTGCACTGGTCATTGGTGCGGACCCACTCTCAAGCCTGCCACGCTCTGTTGTGAGATACCTTGAGAAAATACCCCTTATAGTCATCGACCCCTGCCAGACCCTGACATCAGCAAAGGCAAATGTCACAATTCCCTGCGGCCTTGTTGGCGTGGAAACCGGCGGGTCTGCAGTCCGTATGGACGGAGTCGAGATCGAAGTAAAACAGATAGTTGATACGGACCGCCTGTCAGATGAGGAGATAATGACGCGTATATCGGAGGCATTATAATGGGATTTGGACAATTCCTTTCAGCCCCGGAGACAAAACTGAGGATAGTGACTTACCGGGACGTTTTCCAGGACTCGGCAAAAGTAGTATCCATTTTTGGGGAAGATTACGAAAAGCTCTCTGCCGTCATCAAGCTTGATCCCAAGGATATCTCAAAGCTTGCCATAAAGGAGGGTGACACGCTCATCCTGAAGAACAGCTCTGGCAAGGTAATCGTAAAAGCCCTGAATTCGGGATATGATAATCCACATACAGGAACTGCCTATATGGTGAACAGCCCCTGGTCCAACTCACTTGTGCCTGAGGACTCAGGCGTAACAGGAGTGCCTGATTTCAAGGACTTCGAAGTGATTGCGTCCAGCGCAAAAGGAGAAAAGGTTACTGGGATAAAGGAAATAATCTGAAAGTATGGCATTCCTCCTCCTCTCAATTATTGTAAGCATCATATATCTGCCAGAGCCAGATAAGCGGCAGCAATATGAACCCTATCAGGATGAACTGAAGCAGCCAGCTGATACCAAGGGCCAGCCATATGATTATAGCTTTAAGTACCTGGCCTTTTACTATTTGTCCCAGACCCGGCACGAAAAATGAAAGTAATGCCGGGACACCGTATGTTCTCTTTTCACTCATGATGTTTACCCTGTTAATATTGGGAAACATATTATAATAATTGTTCGAGCTCTGCAATCATGTGCTGGTGCGGGAAGTATTTCAGATGTAATCCAAATACTTTTAAAAAAGAGCCCCCAATTCTATGTGGGGGGAGAAAATGCCTTACGAAAATAGATCTCAACTACCAGAAACGGTCAGTGAGCACCTGCCGGAACATGCACAGGATATCTACATGAAAGCTTTCAACAATGCCTGGGAACAGTACAAGGACCCTTCAGAAAGAAGAGGGAACGCTTCCCGGGAAGAGACTGCACATAAGGTTGCCTGGAGTGCCGTAAAGAACGAATATGAAAAAGACCCTAAAGGGAACTGGGTCCGAAAAGATTGATTTCGCATGCTGTTTCTGGTAAGTCATTTGCATGACTGCAACCACTGTAAATATTTGAGTACTGCGTAAATCTGGCAAAAATAGAGGTACTACCGAGTATTTAAATACCGATGCGTACTACATATGTAGTGTAGAGACTACATATGCAGGTATAATAATTCCTGCAAACAAAGAGGTGTGAAAAGTGAAGAAAATAACAGCAATACTCCTTGCAGGAATGCTTATTGCAGTTACCGCGGGAGTAGGAGTAGTGGCCGCAGTGAATGGGCAGGCAGGCAATGCAGGCTTTTACGGTTCCATGCACCAGTGGGCAGCTAACAGAATGAATCAGTATGGGGATGGCAATTGGGTCGGTTATGCCGGATGCCCGTTCTTTGGTACAGATGCAAACAACGGCACAGGCAATAATATAGCAGTTGAGCTTGAAGTCTCGACCATTGAAGAAGCTATAAGCATCGCAGAAGCAGAGACAGGCCGGAATATCACAGAAGACAATGTTTACCAGATGGGCAGATGGTGGGTCTTCAGCTACGCCGATGAGGAAGGTATCATCAAGCAGGGACGTATCGATGCATATACAGGCGAGGTCATAGAGGACTTTTATGCAGACTCCGAATATCGGGGACAGTACTCTCAAAATGGACGTGGTATGATGCGTAGCGGTGGATATGGTGGCGGATACAACGGCGGATGTTACAATACCTAAGGAATCAGTTGTAGCTTGATAGAAAACAATAATATGGACCTCTCCCATATATCTTTTTAAAATAATATCTGGCAGGTGAACAATTATGATGGGTAGTGGCATGTATGGTGCATTTTCTGTTTGGGGCGTACTTTTGAATATATTTGTTATTCTTTTAATAGTAGGAATAGTTGTTTTATTGCTGAACAGGTCCGAGTTTGTTAGTTCCGGGAATAACGAACGCCTGGCAAGGCTTGAGAAGGACGTAGACGAGATCAAGAGAACGGTGCAGGCTATCAAGGAAAAGCTGGATGAGATCTGACCTTCCTTCAAAGGGTCCGGAAAAGTGACACGATGACAAAATCGCTTCAGCAGATCACAAATATAGGTGAGGCTATATCGCACCCAGTCAGATTGAAATTACTGTATCTGCTCTCTGAGCGGGAGAGATACGTATACGATCTGGCAAAGGATCTCAACCTTTCACGCCAGGTGGTGCAACTGCATCTGAAAAGGCTTGAAACTGCAGGATTTGTTGAGAGTGACCTCCGACTTGAGGACAATGACATGAGAGCAAAGAAATTCTTCAAGCTGAAAGATTTTGACGTTAAGCTATGTATCGATGACCTTACGCAGATATTCGGATGACCATCCCGGCTTAAAAGTCTTGATCGCTATGGTTTTGACCTTATCAGCCTGAACACATCCTTCATGGCGAGTTTCCTCTCTTCTATTATCCCAAGACCCGCTTTTCTGATGTTTTCGACCGTTTTACGGTTGACATTTACTCCTGTAATACTTGCTGTAATTGGATTGAAGAGGTCTTCAACAAAGGCTATCGCTCTGTTGCTGCTTCTCATGTGCTCGAGATTGATGACCGTGCCTTCAGGCTTGCACACACGCTTCATTTCTGTGAGGGCTGATACAGGGTCGGGGATGGAACACAAAACAAATGTCGTGATTACATAGTCAAAACAGCCGTCAACGAATCCCATATGTTCCGCATCCATCACAAGAAGAGAAATATTCTTTTTGCCTGCAGCTCTCTTTTTTGCGTGAGAGAGCATTTTTGCGCTGATATCTATCCCTACCATTTCACAATCATCAGGATAGTAGGGGATGTTCTTTCCGGTCCCAACGCCCACCTCAAGCACTCTCCCTTCCAGGCCAAAGAAAACTTCTTTCCTCCACTTGCCATATCTCATCAGTTCCATGGGCGTTTCCATAAGGTCATATACACGGGAGAAACGATTATACTTTGAGATAATAGACATATCTTCATCTCTGATCTCCACATTTAAATCTATGCTGTCTGTTTACCGGCTGCTTATTGGCACAATGGCCGGGTAGCATATTTAGAAAGTGATATAAACTAGCAGAGATTTGTTTTGTCTTACAGCAATCCAAAGAGGCAAAGCATGGTTACCAAACAGGAAGAGTACTGGGAAAAGGATAACTTCGTGGTCGTTACGGACGGCACAAAACCGGCGATGAAATGGACCATTGAAGAACTGAATAAGCGAGGTAAGAATATACACGTCGTTGACCTTTCAGGCAAGCCTGTCCAGAATGCACTTACCGATGTATCTCAGGTGCCAAAGGGCATCGAGAATGCTATTATAGGTATTACAAAGACGGAGCCTGCAAGGATTATTGAAAAACTTGCGTCCATGGGCATAACTAACTTCTGGGTACACTGGAAGACCGACACATGTGATGTGGAGCATCTCACAGGTGACCCCAAGCTGAGTATAATCACCGGTCGTTGTCCGATGATGTATCTTGGAAAAGGCGCCAGCATGCATGGTTTCCATAGGTTTATTGCCAGGTCGATGGGCAAATACTAATAACTGCAAGAGCAGGATCATCCACTCAGGCCCGGAGTTTCCGTAGAAAAGCATTAATTGATAAAGTGCTCTTATTTAATAGGTGAGTGGATGGTGAATACTCTTTCCCATTTAGGGATAGGACTGCTTATAGCTTCTTTTGCAGGACTGACAGGCAGGAAACGGGCAATTGTAGCCTTTATGGCAGTATTGCCGGATCTGGATTTCTTCCTGGATGCTCTTTTGACCGTTATAGGAGGTATCATCAGCCATGAGCTGTATAACCAGTTATACTATTTTATGGGGCACAGGGAATTCATGCATTCGCTGCTGTTCATCTTTTTCATTACATTTGCCCTGTGGTTCTACTCAAAGGACAGGATTTTCGCACTGGCAGGATTTGCTTCGATCTTCAGCCATGTCTACCTTGACTATGCCACCAACTGGAAAATGAGGCCATTGTATCCGTTCGTGCAGGAACCATCCATCATGGGGTCTATGGACTCGCTTGACCCTGTCATAACGCTGATATCATTTGTACCTCTGTACTTCCTGGTTGTCGAGATATTAAAAGAGAGGAATTTCCACAAACAATGGATGGAAAAACGGTGGAGATATATTCTGGAAAACAGGAGGAAAATAGAGAAAGGACTGGTTCTTCTGCTGGTTTTCTGGTGTGTTTTAACACCCATATCAAAAGCTATCCTTGTGGACCAAATATCCGAAAAGGAAGGTTACGACATAAGTTACCAGAATACATATCCTAAGTCTTTCGGGGTTTTCTTATCAGCATACCAATATAACGAGACTCATTACAAACTGCTTGAAACAAGTTATTGGTCAGGGATAGAAAGGAGCATTTACGTGCCTGCAGTAATCGCGCTGGAGAATTCCAAAGGTGATGACATTGAAACATACATGCGGTATTCCACTGATGTCTACAGTTCCAGCCCCTTTCAGGAGATAGATTACCCTGTATACATCATTTCATCAAATGAAGAGCTTGTGACTGTGATGTTGGTGGATGCAAGGAATCCTTTTGCATTGTACTGGACCTATTTCAGGACAGAATACGTGTTTGAGTTCTCCAGGGACACTGACGAATTCACGGCATATTCCAGAAGATTCACTGATCAGAGGACGGAGGTCAATGGTAACTGGTTTGAAAAGAAGGTTTATGCAATGACCATGAGTCCTTTTTTTGCGCACATGAAATGAAATAATATGTACACATTTTGGAGAATCCGCACAGATTGCTTATATATGTGTTCACTGTAACTAGGTATTATAGTCACACAGAAGGAGATCGTTTTGAAGTACACTGATGACAGTCTGCTGATGGATATAATGGTCCATGAATTCCTTAACAAAGACACATGGGAGTTACATCTCACACTGCATGTGAACAATACACTTGTAGGCATTACATCAGCAAAGGCCGGAAGATCCAGTCGCGATTACGAAACAGTTGTCGCTGCTATTCAAAGCCTTAAAAATGACTATTATGTTGCCATCGGATCCCCTATGAGATACTCAGAAGGGAAACTGGTCTATTTGCCCGCGGATGAAGGACTTGCGTCAAAACAGACAAATATTGAGCCTTTGATATCCGCAAACCGGGTTCAAACAGCAGACCAGATGATGGCTTTATCCCATTAATATAAATGTTGGCAGACAATACTCCCCTCAGATAAATGTACAACAATCCTATCAAACGATAATAAGTTTGCTTTCACAATGCCAACATTTATATTATTTCTCCAACTCCTGTTTTCCAGCATCATTTCTACGATGCCTGTTGGATAATCTTTTTAAGAAAGATTTGCATATAGTATATATCAAAATGCAGCAATAGCAAAGGAGTGGAAAATGCTGGAAAATGATGACCTTGATGATTTTCTTACGGGAGAGACATCCGAGCGCGAACGCGTTAAAATGGAGCATGAATACATGCATAAGGCTGCTTCTCATCCAATTCGCCGGCAGCTTGTCAGGCAGATAGGGGTGTTCGGCGCAACAAAAGAAGAGATTATGGAGGCTGTTGACATAGATGAGAAAGTGTTCAAGTACCATACGGAATATCTCATCAATGGTGACCTCCTGAGCATACTGGAAGGTAAATATCTTCTAACTGAAAAAGGACTTGAGATCCTTTCAAACATTAAGTGAGCGTTAAGTAACTCTTACTTCTATTTATTTCTGCATACCGACGCCGACAATACCGATGCATCAATGATATTTTAAATCCCAAATAGACTTGTGAACATAAGCACAAGAGTGCGCTGTTGCAGGAAATGCCTGAACCATGGACCTCAAGGTTGCAGCGTATTTGTTCCTTATGGATATGTGTGATCTTAAAGATCGGTATCCTGTAGGGCTTTGAACCTCAATGATAACGTATCAAGTCAGGCGACTGGATTTTTTTAAAAACGGATGTTTTTATTAATTGAGGTGTGTGTATTGGGAGTGGGGTATTGGGGGAAAATAAGTCACACACCTCTGTAATCATATAATACCATGTTAACGCCGGTACCTTATATAAGAGTTAGCGCTATAAATATTTTTTATAAACCCTCGCAGTCCAGGCTAAATCTCTGAACTCCTTAGAGATATGGAGAAAATTCGGAGTGTATGACTTTTAAGAGGCAGTGGAAACATAAAACTCTAGAGAATGCGCATATCTACCAGCCTAACTATGTTAACATTTCTTAGTTCACTTTAAATATAACAACCTTCATACTTAAAAGTAAGGGATATTATAGTTGAGGAGGGCGTACTTTATTGAAGAAGCCACTGCTTGATGTTATATTTGCATCTGATAAGAGAAAAAATGTACTTCTTTTGATGCAGGATGGCCCTAAGCAGATGGGGACTCTCCTAAAATCACTTGGAACAACAAGAACGGCTTTACTTCCCCAGATAAGGATACTGGAAGAACACTATCTCGTGAAACATGATAAAGATACCTATGAATTAACAACTGTCGGGAAACTCATAACTGATGAGATGATCCCTCTTCTGGATGTGATCGATGCCGATGTTGAATATTGGGGAACTCATAAACTTGATTTCATACCGTTACATCTCTTACAAAGAATCGGTGAATTGAAAGCATGTAACTTAATTGAGGTTCCCTTTCATGAAATATTTGAAGAGGATAAACAGTTCACTGAAAAAGCTAAGAAGTCAAAATCCGTGTTCACCGTTACTTCATACGCATTTCCTCATTTTGAGAAAATACTTGCCGATTTAATAGTGAATAACGTTTCTATATCGATAATTATTCAAAAGAACTCTATGGAAAACTCATCCGTGAACACTTCAATAACACCCAGGCATTGATAGAAAGTTCAAGCATTAGTTTGCACATGTACCCGGATAGCCTTGGCTTCTTGTCCCTTTCAATCAATGACTACAGCATGCTGTTTGAATTGTTGACAGAAGAAGGCAATTATGATACTAAGAAGGTTATTTGTTCTAGTGACAGTGCGCTTCATTGGGGGAAAGAGCTATTTAATTATTACTTGATTAATTCAACACCAATAAAGGAACTTTAATCAAAATATTCCCTGCGGGAAAACATTTTCGATTACAAGAATGATTTATACTAGAAAAACCATTTTCGACTAGTTGAGAAGGTAGTATGAGGCGCCTAGAAACCACCACGCTTATTTGGCGCCTCTCTCCTTGCGAATCCGAGATGTCCCCAACATCTCTCAACTAATCCACTCCCATGTTGCGGTTCATTTCCCCACGACCCACAACACATAGTAAGTCACCTTTTTTATTTAACCTAAACTGTATTTAATATCTGGTGAGATGTTATTTGTAAGGCGGGCCTTTATTTCAATTAAGGCTTAAATTAAAGGTACGAGATGATATTCTTTTATTATCAAATAGTTAGATGCTGTTATAATTTCAATATGTTTTAGTAGAGTTCAGATGATAATTTCTGATGGTGCTTGGTTACTTTCTTCAGTAGACCTCTCTCAGAGGAAATTTTTTCTAATGGGTGTGACCCTGCTGGGGGAGTTCTCATATTCTAAGCCTTGCTGCAACAAAACGTTAATTTATACTAATAGTCAATATACTCCCGATGGATCCTGTCATATCAGCCAGCGGGGTACGGAAGAGTTTCGGGAACCGTGTGGCACTAAAGAATATCGACCTGCAGGTGGAAAAGGGTCAGTTTGTGAGTATTTTTGGCCCTAACGGAGCTGGCAAGACTACTTTCCTGAAGGTGCTTTCAACCGTTATCACACCGACAAAAGGCACTGTGAGAATGAACGGCATTGATACCAAAAAGGATCCTGCGGCTGCAAGACAGATGATAGGGGTGGTGTCACATGAGACCTATCTGTATGACGAACTGACAGCAAGGGAAAACCTTCGATTCTTTGGAAAAATGTATGGTCTGGGAAAAGCCCCTCTCGATGAACGCATCGAGGAACTGCTGGTTCAGGTAAGTCTCCTGAAACGTGGAGATGACAGGGTGGGCTCCTTCTCAAGGGGAATGAAACAGCGCTTATCCATTGCAAGGGCACTTGTACATCAGCCTTCCATATTGCTTATGGATGAACCGTACACCGGACTTGATCAGCAGGCTGCGGAAACATTCGAAAATGCCTTGAGATCACTGGATACAAACATGGTTACAAAGGTTATGGTGTCCCATAACATCGAAAGGGCTTTGCAGCTATGTGACCGTGCTATCATTATGGATTGCGGGAAGATCGTTCACGATTCCATGCGAGTGGATTTCGCATGTGCAGAGAACTTCAATAGCATCTATCGGTCACTTGTATGCGGGGATACGGACGCTGAGGGAATTTCCAGCTTACAATGAAGGGGACAGGAGCAAATGATCAAAAGCATCCACATCGCAGCAAAGGACCTCAGGTCGGAGTTCAGGACCAAGCAAATGCTCAATTCCATGTTCATATTCTCCCTGCTTGTGATAGTTATATTCAGCATAGCTTTGGGGGAGTTGCTGAGCCAGCCCGATATCATTGAAAAGCTAGCTCCGGGAATACTCTGGATAGCTTTTATCTTTGCCGGGACATTGGGTCTCTCGCGTGCTTTTGGTTCTGAGATGGACAACGGATGCCTGGAAGGATTGAAACTCTGCCCGGTCGACCGCGGAGCTATCTATACAGGTAAAACGATATCCAGTGCAGTGATAATGTTCCTTGTTGAAGCTCTGACCATTCCGGTCTTTGTAGTGCTGTTCAATTATGAGATCAGTGGCCTTGCAGGTCTGGCGCTTGTTATATTTCTTGGCACCTTGGGTTTTGTCGTTGTCGGGACGCTGCTTTCAGCCCTTACTGTCAACACCCGTGCAAGAGAAATAATGCTCCCTATATTACTATTGCCACTTATCATTCCAATCCTTATCCCTGCTGTGATGGCAACAGGCAAGCTACTGGCAGGTGGTGACATCAGCACCATATATACAGAACTGAGGATCCTGCTTGTCTACGACCTCGTCTTCTTTGCTGTGGGGCATCTGGTATTCGAATTCACCATCCAGGAATAAGAGCCCTGAAAGTAAAAGCCTTTAAATAAAAAGTAAAGCATCGGTTATGTCACAGGAGACAGCATGTCCTTAAAATGGAACACAGAAAAAGCACTTACTATCGCCACTGTCATTCTTATGTCGCTTGCAATCTGGATGGTCTTCTTCTACCTGCCGGAGATGAGAAGCGGCACAGGCCAGGTACTGGATAGCAGTTTCAAGATATTCTATTTCCATCTTCCTATTGCATTTACGGCTTATTTCGCATTTCTTCTGGTCCTTATCGCAAGCGTACAGCATCTCAGGCTCAATAGCAGTAAATGGGATACTATTGCACTCTCGGCAGCCGAGGTTGGCGTAGTGTTCTCCTTCCTTGTGCTGGTCACGGGGTCCATATGGGCAAAAGCTACCTGGGGTTGGTACTGGATATGGGAACCCAGGCTTACCACGTCATTGGTACTTATGCTTGTCTATCTTGCATACCTGATGTTGCGCCAGGCCATTGAAGATCCCGAAAAGAGAGCCAGGCTTGCCGCTGTTTTTGGCATCGTCGGTTTTGTTTCTGTGCCCCTGAGCTTCCTGTCTATCAGGCTCTGGCGCTCTGCACATCCGCTCATGTTTGGTTCTTCAGCCTACGGTGGCTCAGGTGGGGGGCTAGAAGGGACCACACTTCAGATGACACTTCTTATTAATATGGCAGCATTCTTCCTTCTTTTTGTCACAATGCTAGTCTACAGGATACGTAATGAGGAGCTCAGAGAAGAACTGCTTGCACACGATGAATAGATCCTGCTAATATCCCTGAATATAGCAGGAGAGGTCTGAAGAAAAGCATATAAGTGACAGGCTTCAATATCATGTTATGTTGTTCGAACCGATGGCCATGTGCGGATTTGATGTCCGCAATCGTTTTGTGCGCTCTGCGACCCACGAATGGATGGCGCAAGCCGACGGAACCCCGACTTCCAGAATTGGCGACATGTATGAGGAACTCTCCAGGAACGAAGTGGGAATCATTGTCACTGGCTATGCATATGTCAACCCGAAAGGAAAGAGCGACCGCTTCCAGCAGGGAATATATGATGACAGGTTCATCGAAGCTTACAGGGAAATCGTATCCAGGGTACACGCGCACGGCAGCAGGATTGTCCTCCAGGTAGTTCACGGCGGCAGGCAGACGATGATAAGCTCCGAGAACCCTTATGCATTTGCACCTTCCGCTGTCACTCTGACCGGAACGGGTATTACTCCTGAGGAAATGGGTGAACAGGAGATCCTGGAAACCATAGAGGACTTTGCACAGGCTGTCAGGAGATGCAAAGAAGCAGGTTTTGATGCAGTGCAGTTGCATTGCGCCCACGGCTTCCTGCTAAGCAACTTCATCTCGCCCTACACCAACCGCAGGAAGGACAGATGGGGAGGAAGCACAATGAAACGCACGCAGGTAATTCTTGATATCATTAAAAGATCCAGAGAGATGGTCGGCGACTATCCAATAATGGTCAAGCTGAATGTTACGGACGGTTTTCCTGAAGGTTCCAAAAAGAATTCCTTTGATGCTCCGGAATCCATAGAGATAGCAAAGATGCTGGCAGATAACGGGGTTTGCGCCATCGAAGTCAGCGGAGGGATCGCTGATGCAGGGGATGTGATGTTCAGGACAAAAATAAGCTCGCCGGAAGAGGAAGCTTACTACAGGGAATATTCCAGGATGATCAAAGAGGCTGTCGATGTCCCTGTGATACTCGTGGGCGGCATCAGGTCAAGGGGAGTTATGGAAATGCTGCTTAAAGAGGGATATGCTGACATGATATCCCTTAGCAGGCCGTTCATCTCTGAGCCGGATCTGATCGTTAGGCTCAGGACTGGACAGGCCGATGCCGTGAAATGCGTTTCCTGCAATCTTTGCTCGGACCACAGCGGCATAAAATGCAACTACTTCAAAGACTGAGACTTTAAGCACTAAAGGCAGACGTTGCTGGTGGTTTCAAGATCAAGGAGGTAGTTTACTAGTTCCCTGTGATCAGGAATAAGAAGGTTAGCCCTGCTTAGTTTTTCAGGTGCAAGGTAAGTTGGCACTGCAATACAACAGATTCCGGCACTGAGAGCTGAATCCACGCCCATGGGGGCGTTCTCCACGACGATGCATTCATCTTTCCTTAATTTCAGCATGGCCACAGCTTTCAGGTATGGGTCGGGCGATGGTTTGCCACGCTCCACGTCATCCCCTGTGACGATCACATCAAAGATTCCTGGAAACTCATTTTGCATAATATCATAGACTATGGGTTTATCGGAGCCGGAAACTACCGCAAGAAGGAAATTTGTTTTGAGGATCTGCAGGCACTCCTTCATCCCCTCGAATACCTTGATCTGCGCAATATGTCCAAACTTTGCGATGTACTTATCAACAATATCCTTTCGGTCATACACTGAAGCGTCATCAGTCCCCTTTTCAAGCAGGAAGTTAACGACATCAATGGTCTTTTCCCCTTCTCTCTCATAGATATCCTGCGTGTCGATGGTAATACCTAATCCGTTGAACACCTTTTCCATGGCCTGTGCATGATAAGGCATCGAGTCAGTCAGTACGCCGTCCATGTCAAATATCACTGCTTTTAACATTCTTTTTACCTTTATCCGTATTTAAGGCACATCATGATGCTATCGTATAAATACTAAAGTCTCAAATAGTTAAGCTCCATATTACTTTTCTTATGAGACTGGATGCATATCTTGTGGAAACCGGCCACTTCAAGTCCCGGGCGCGGGCAAAGACCGCGATACTTGAAGGAAATGTCAGTGTAGGTGGGATTATTGTGAGAAAACCTTCAAAGGATATTATAGCCGGGGAAGAGGTCCGGGTGGAGGAAGGCCTGGATATGCCAAAGGGGTACTTCAAACTTAAAAAGATACAGGAAGCCACCGGCATGATAACTGAGAATGATAGCGTGCTTGACCTGGGTTCGAGTGCCGGAGGGTTCGTACTCTATGCCTCAGAGATAGCCGCTAAGGTGCGGGGCGTTGAGTTCAGCAGGGATTTCAGGACCGAGCTTAAGAAGATCGAATACGAGAAAGACAATGTTTCGATAGTGTTTGCAGATGTGTTCCAGGCTCCCCTTAAGGAACTGTCACCTGAGCCGGTGGACGTGCTGCTTATTGACATGACCCTTGAGCCCCTTGATTCTATACAGGCCCTTGAGAGAGTCTCACCCCTGCTAAAAACCGGTGGCAATCTCCTGCTGGTCATCAAGATAGCAAATATAGAGGACAGCCATTCATTCATTGAAATGGTAGAGGACGGCGGATTCAGGATACTTAATGTGATAGACCCGGAACAGATGGAGATTTACGTCATCGGTGAGAAAGAGAGCAGCTGATCATTCAAATGTCATACAGGATACTCGGGCAAGGTCTCCCTGTCAGGCTCTTTGTAGCCGGCCTTCATGGAAGCGAATGGAAGGACACATCTGACATACTTGAAAATATCCGGGCACCGAAAGAAGGCACGTTAGCTGTCATTCCGCTGGTAAACGCAGGCAATTATGTGTCAACCCTGGATGACACATATTTTACATCCATCGGCCAGCCCATCATAGAAGCCGTCGAAGAATTGAATCCCTGTATTTACATCGAGTTGCATTCCTATTCTGCAAAGAACCTTGCAGCTCTCACCGACCCGGACAGGCTTAAAAGCGCAGGGGTGCCCGCGTTCAGCAGGCTGGACCATGATGTGCTGCTGGGCTCTGTCGGTCCCTTCATCCGCAGGAAATACTTTCCACCGCAGGCCCTGTGCCTGACCTTCGAGATACAGAAGGACAATCCCCTGTCAAAGCAACATGCAACCGAACTTATAGATGTTGTTAAAGAATGCAGATCCAAGGTGGAATTCGTCAGGTTCATGTTCAGCCGGTATCCTGAACAGGCGAAGAATGTCATCAGGGATTACAGGAACTTCTACGGGCTGCAGGAAGATCTGGAAATGTTCATGAAAAAAGAAGTTGAAAAGGACAGTTGACCGCCCTTTTCTTAAAGTCTGAACCTTCTGCTTGCCACACAGGCAACCGCCACAAAGATCAGTCCCATCAATCCGGTGAAGCCTGGTGTTTTTTTGTCCTCTGCTGTCGCGGGAACTTCAGCACCCTCTTCTGTGAACACCGGAGGCACATCGTTTGCTCCCTGGGTTGCTAAAACGAACTTGTCACCCACGACGCTGAAGATAGAGAATCCCTGTGTTTGTGCAACGAAGTAGAGATATTCATCATCCTCGTTCTCGCTTTGTGTGGGCAGTTCTTCCCATTTCCCGTCATTATAACGTGTCATGCGGATGGTTGCAGGGTCGATGTTGTTCTCTCGTATCCATTCCCGGCTTACCTTGAAGTTGATCCTGATGTTGTCAGCATTGTGGTTTGAGATCGTACCCTGGCTACCCACATCGATACTCATGAGCTGGTAGGAGTTTCCCGGAGGGTTTGAGATGCCTTCCGGCCTTTCCGAGAGCACCTGAACTTTTGCGACCACAAGACCTTCATTGTCCTTTGCATCAAAGCTGATCCCAAGCACCGGACTGCCTGTGCCGGAGAGATCGTACTCAACGCTGGTGCCTCCCATGACATGTTTTACGGAGGTGTAGGTAGATGTGACACTTTCAGGCGGCTGGCCGGGACTTACTGAGGCACGACGGCTTGAGTCGGAACTACCTGAGGCAACAGTGATGTAACCCACCTCTGTGCTTACGTTATATCCACCGACATTTGATGCATTCAGACTGACAGTGTATGTACCTGCACTTGTGTAAGTGTGGGTCGGGCTCTGAGACGTTGAGGTTGCACCATCACCGAAATCCCATTCCCATGTAGTAGGGGTGTTTGTAGAGAGGTCGGTGAAGGAGACGGAGAGCGGTGCTGTCCCGGAAGTGGCATCAGCAGTGAAGTTTGTTACCGGAGCAATAGCAACGGTGATGTAATCGGTCCGCATGATGGTATTGCTTCCACCTATGTTTGTCACATTGAGGCTGACTGTGTAGTTACCTGCACTTGTATAGTTGTGTGTCGGATGCTGCTCATCTGAAGTGCCGCCATCGCCAAAGTCCCATTCCCAGCCGGTGGGGTCGTTAAATGAAGTATCTGCAAAGTTCACTGAAAGTGGAACTGCACCGGATGTGACATTAGCACTGAAATTGGCAACCGGGACATAGGCTGCTGTAACGTAAGCTGTTTTTGTGGTGATGTTGTATCCACCCAGATTTGACGCATTCAGGCTGACAGTATAAGTTCCCGGAGTAGAGTATGTATGCGTCGGATTTTGCTCAGTTGAATTGATGCCGTCACCAAAGTCCCAGACCAGTCCGGTTGGATAGTGCGACGGATTATATGTGAAGTTCACTGCCAGGGGAACTAAACCGGATGTGACATCAGCCGTGAAGTCGCTGCCCGGTATAATGGACATCAGGTTGAAGGTAACGTTATTCTCCGGTGAGTTGTCCATTGAGTCGTTAGCATACACTTTGAACCTGGCTTCGCTGATATCATCTATAGGTACTGTGAACTCAAAACTGGTGCCTTCCAGCATGCCTGCAATCTGCGACCACGTTCCGTTGAAGTACCAGAGATCATACGTTATGGCATCATCCTCAGGATCAGTGGAAACTCCCCAGCTTACATTTACCGTGCTGCCCCTTTCAACCGAGTCGCCAGCAAGGGGACTTGTGAAATTGCCAGGCATGCTGGGTGCATCGTTTATGGAGTGGATGTTCACTGTGATCGTAGCCGTGAGCTGCGGTATGGGTTCATCCGGCATTCCGCCGTATTCTACAAGATAATATCGGACATTTGCGGAGTTGGGGAAATCATTCCATAATTTGGTTGTGCCTCCATAAATGTGTGCGTAATCTTCATCTCCGGCATTATTAGGTTCTCCACCAGCCCAATTGGAATAATGATTATTTTGAGAACTGCCTGAAGAATCTCCTAGCCAGAACAAAGTTCCATTTTCAGGACCTGTTACCCACTTCCATTCTCCTTCGACAGCAGCATCACTTGCTCCTATCCATGCATTGTCAGGGGCTTTTGATTCAAGGAACACACTTTCCTCCTCTGTAAGTATGGTGGCTAGATAACCCTGCATACCTGAAAGACTCCTTGCTTCGGCTGCAGCCTTTGCATCGGTCCAGGAAATTGCAATTTCTGAGTAAACACTTTCATAGTAATGCCCTGTGGACTCAAGGTAAACTGCATTGTCCCCCATCACAAAGGTGATGTTCCTGTCAGAAGTATTGGGGTTATCGTTGATGTTCTCGTACCTGATATTCCTGAAAGCTTCCTGATAATCAGCCGTATTCCCGCTTCCTGAAAGGGAAAGGATGCCGGTTAGCGGGTTAAAGCTTCCGTTGATGCTGCTTGTGTTTGTGAAACGGAGGAAGTCCTCACCTTCTAGGTAACCGTCGCCGATGTAGACTCTAGCTGAGGTAAAAGTTGAACTGCCGTTAACAACAATGCCCGAATCTACGAACATATCATCGTTTTCATTATAAGTGACCGACGTATAGGAAGCATTCACAGTGGTCGCTACCGGAACTTCGGTCACAGTTATGTAATCCACCTTTGTGCTTGTGTTGTTGCCAGCAGCATTTGTTGCAGTGAGGCTGACGGTATAGTTACCTGCATTTGTATAGGTGTGGGTCGAGTTCTGAGACGTTGAGGTTGCACCATCACCGAAATCCCATTCCCATGTAGTAGGAGTGTTTGTAGAGAGGTCGGTGAAGGAGACGGAGAGCGGTGCTGTCCCGGAAGTGGCATCAGCAGTGAAATTGGCACCCGGGGCAACTGGGCCGGAACTTGTAATGAAGTTCCACAAGTCTGAGTGAGATTCCCCACCATCATTTCTGGCTACGACATGCCAGTAGTAAGTTGTGTTTGCAGACAAATCAGAAAGAGATAGTGATGACTCTGTAGTAAGGTTTGACGATGCATCACTAAGACCGGCATTTACTGAAACCCTGATCGTGTAATTGGTCGCGTTCCCAGAACTCCAGCTCAATGTAGGGCTTGTGGACGTTGTCGCACCGACAGAAGGATTGGGATTAGAAGGTTTAGTTGGTGGTGCGACACTGCCCGCCTTGTAAAGCAAAATGTCCCAGAAGTCTTCAGTACCTGCTTCTGACTTTGTGTAACTGGTTCCACCATTATATCCAAAGTTTATTGCGTAGCCACTCCTGATACCTGCATCCACCTCAGCGCCTTCTGTACCATAAGAATGCTGCACATAACTACCAGTACCATTTTCCTGTATACCGATAGTAGCAGACTGCCCATAAGAACGTGTGGGTTCTATTAGAGAATTATAATTAAACGTGATATTACCATCAGACACTAAATGAACCTGGAAACTATCTACTCCCAATACAGTATTATGGAAACGATAATTTGTCCATTGCACCACCAATACATCAGTACCATAAGGATTGCCAGATTCTCCTTCAGCGATTGTAGCATACAAGATAGAACCATTTTCATATGGATTTAAATCGTCCCAGAAAGGAAATACTGCAGGGAAATCATAGTTTGATGATGAAAGATCTGTGTTGATAAATGTAGACTGACCGTCTCCAAAACTGACAACACCATTGGTTGTTGCATAGAATTGTGTCTGGCTTGTGTCATAGAAAGGAAATGTAAAACCTATGTTCAAAGGTCCTGTGTAGTTGTCATCATTCAACTCTCCATCCAGCTCCGATAAATGCGTACCTTCGACATAGTAAGTAGCACATGAAGGGGACACAAACATAGCAAGAAGAATAAATGCAATAACTAAATGCTTCACTTAAAAACCCCTCCGTGAATTGCCCTCAAAACCCGCTGATACGGTTAACTGCGGTACTTCTGTGCGTAAAATGGCACTGAAAACAAAAGAGATTGCAAGCTTATCGTGCAATGACTGAATACTTATTCTCTCATTCAAAATGATCTTTCCTCTCAGACTGTAATTAAAACTAATAGTTTTATAAAAATATAAATATATGAATGTTGCGCCGGAAATCGCGATAACATTATCTCAAAAAGTGCAAGTCTGCCATTTCATAGCACAGTAATGGCCTGTAGAAGTGGTCAAGATTGCTGATTTCACGAAGGACAAGTACAGAGGCAGGCACTGTGCAAATATCAAAACAAACCTTAGGGAAAAACAATGAATACTTTGAAGAATAATATAAAAAGAAGATTTACTTGAAAAAAGAAAGAAAACAGGGACTGATAAGAGGGCTTACCCTCTTACATTCCCATTCCGCTCATATCGTAATTGTGGATGTTGTGCTCGGGAGCTACATCCATCATGTCCTTTTCTCTGGCGCGGAGCATGTCGTCAATACGCAGGACCATACTGGCAACTTCTGCGGCTGACTTGATGGCCTGGGTCTTTACCCTGAGGGGGTCTATGATACCCTTATCATACATATTTGAGACACCGCCTGTCTGTATGTCAATACCTGCATATTTCATGGTGCTGTGGCTGGCACGTAGGTTGAGTAGCATGTCAATAGAGTCAAAACCACAGTTCTCTGCGATAGTTTTTGGGATTTCCTCGATGGCTGATGCGAATGCTTCAATGGCCATCTGTTCACGTCCCTGCACACTGGCAGCGTATGCACGCAGCTTCTGTGCGACCTCGATCTCGGATGCTCCTCCGCCAGGTACTATTGTACCATCCTCGAAAACACACTTCACAACGCGCAGTGCATCATCGAAATCACGCTCGATATTGTCAGTGACATGTTCGGAACCACCTTTGATCAGAATGGTCATGGTCTTGAAATCCTTGAATCCCTTGATAAAGGTCTTCTCCTCACTGAGTTTTTCCTGCTCCACAAGTCCTGCGTATCCCAGATCATCGGCTGTCATTTCGTGTACGTTCCTTACAAGGGAAGCACCTGTGGAACGTGTAAGCTTCAGCATGTCCTCTTCCCTGACACGCCTGGTGGCATATACGCCCGCCTGCTTGAAGAAGTGAATTGCATAGTCATCCATTGCCTTAGAACAGAACACAGCGTTAGCTCCCGTGTCGATGATCTTCTGGATGGTCTTCCTGAAAGTAGCCCTCTCCTGCTCCTTGAACTCCTGGAGCTGTTCTGCCCTGTCTACATGGAGCTTGGATTTGGTGGCGGTCTTGCCGAAAGTAAGCTCAGTGTCGATAAGCGCTATCTTTGCATTCTCTATGTGGAGAGGCATGTCCGGATGGAGGGCTGCCTGCCTGATAGAAATGCCGTTTATGAGCTCGGTGTCAAAAATGGTGCCGCCTGCTTCCTTTGCAATAATGATGCCATCGTCGATGTTGACCTTGCCATCCTGCTGTATTGCCAATACCGCATCAACGCATATCCAGGCGAGGTGGTCATAAGCCATTTCAGCTGCCTTGCCGGTGATAGATGTCATAGCTATCTTCTTGAGCGCTTCCCGGTCATTCCTGTCGACTTTGATGGCATACTCATTAAGGACCTGCAGGGCCTTTTCGGTTGCCATGCTGAAACCTTTGACGATGACTGTTGGGTGTATTCCCAGCAGGACCAATTCCTGAGCTTTCTCAAGCATCGCACCTGCCATAACTACTGCGCTGGTCGTACCATCACCTGCGGACTTTTCCTGGGTGCTGGCAATCTCTACGATCATCTTTGCGGTAGGATGCTCGATGTCCATTTCCTTAAGGATCGTTGCTCCGTCGTTTGTGAGGGTGATATCACCTATCACGTTAACGAGCATCTTATCCATGCCTTTGGGGCCAAGGGTAGACTTGACTATATTGGCAACTGCCTTTGCAGAAGCAATGTTGACTGATAATGCATCTTTTCCAGTGGTGTGCTCTTTACTTGGATCTATAATGATAACGGGGTGACCGCCATATTGTCCTGCCATGATTCCAAACCTCCAATCAACGAAATTGAAATGATCATAATTACGTTATGTATGAGTGAAACTAACTGTATGTGGTTCTATAAAAATGTTGCGATTACCTCTGCAGGCATGGGGAATTCAAAACATTTAACATATAAATGCTCATTATCCAGAGCATGCTTACTTTCATAGGACTGGGTCTTTTCGATGAAAAAGATATCTCTCTAAAAGGGCTTGAGGCCATACAACGGGCAGACATGGTCTTTGCAGAGTTCTACACTTCGGTGCTCATGGGCACGACCATTGAAAAACTGGAAGAACTATACGGAAAGAAGGTTCATGTCCTCTTAAGGGAAGATGTGGAGCAGAATCCCGGCTGGCTGGACCAGGCAGCAGACAAGGACGTCGTTTTCCTGACAGGCGGGGACACCATGGTTTCTACGACTCATGTGGATTTGCGCCTGCGGGCACAGGATGCGGGCATCACGACCAAGCTTATTCACGGGGCATCCATCTCATCAGCTATCTGCGGGCTTTCAGGCCTTCAGAACTATCGCTTCGGGAAGGCTTCTACTATACCTCATCCTTATACCAGCAGCAGAGGTATCACCGTCATTTCCGAGACGCCCTATGACACAATCAAGCTCAACAGACAGCACAATATGCACACGCTCATGTTCCTGGATATCGACCGGGAAAAAGGCTACATGACAGTGAATCAGGCGCTTGCCCTCCTAATGGAAGTGGAGAAAAAGAGAGGGGAAGGTATCATGGACAACGCGCTTGCTGTCGGCATTTCCAGGGCCGGCTCACCGGAACCTATAGTAAAGGCAGGCTACGCACACCTGCTCCTGGAAAGTGATTTCGGTGCCCCGCTGCACATACTGGTCATCCCTGCATCATTACACTTTGTCGAAGCCGAAGCCCTTGTAAAGCTTGCAGGGGCTCCTTCATCCAGCATCGAAGACATTAAGGATTGAATAAGGTTTGAAGGAACTAGTATTGGAACATAGTAAAAAGGAACTTGCCTGCCGGGGAAAATATAATAATACGTGGGAAACATATAATACAGACCAAGAATAGAGGGATGAAAAATGGTTCGAGGTTCAGTAGGCGTTATCTTTGGAGAGACAGGAACTCTGGAATTCAAGTTGCTTGTCTCAGACAGTACAGCAGTCCATAGAGGCGCATATATAAAAGCCTGGCATGAGACCGACGGCTGGGTGCTCGCGCAGGTATTATCTATCACACGCTCAAGCGATTCCTTCACACTGGAAGAAGCAAAGAGCGGACAGCGAAAGGACAAAAGTGATGACAGGATAGTGGCAGAGGCCATAGTGATCGGCACCCGCGATGGCGATGGGATGCTCAGGTCCCCTGTTATTCCTTTCAGTCCCGGGGACCTTATCTACGTGGCTGACGAAGGCCTCATACGTTCCGTACTGGGGCTTTCCGGTGAGGACATGAATATCGGCCTGCTGGAGGGTACCGGCATCAAGGTCCAGCTAAGTGTCAACAGCCTTGTTCAAAAGCATTGCAGCATCCTTGCCAAGACCGGAAGCGGAAAATCTTATACTGCCGCAGTGCTGCTGGAGGAGCTTCTTGACCGCGATATTCCACTTCTTATATTGGATCCTCACAGCGAATATGCATCTCTTAAGGTTGAGGCACCCGAAGACGCGGACGCCTTCAAAAAGTATGGCATATCACCGAAGTCCTATGCCGACAGGGTCACTGTGTATACCCCTGCCAGCAAGGCAGTAAATCCTGCTGCAGATGAGCTGTTCAGGCTTAACGGCATGAATCTCACAGTAAAAGACCTGACTTCCATTTTCCCGGACAATTTCAATACCACTCACACCGGAATACTCTACGAGGCGATACAGAAGCTCAGGGCGGAAATGGAAACATACACGCTGGAAGACATCATCTTTGCAGTCAGTAACGACAAGAGCAAGGCCAAGTGGAACGTCATCAGCATGCTTGAGGGCATCAATGAGGCCGGCATCCTCTCGCCAAATCCGACTCCGATAGAGGCACTTGTACGCAAGGGCCGAGCTTGCATTATTGACTTCAAGGGTGTGGCGCCTGACATGCAGAGCATGATAGTCTCGCAGATATGCTCGGCAATGTTTGAGGCAAGGAAACTGGACCGCATACCTCCCGGGATGCTTGTCGTCGAGGAAGCTCATAACTACGCACCGGAAAAAGGCTTCAGTAAGACTGTAAGCACTGATATTCTCAGGACCATTGCATCTGAGGGCAGGAAATTCGGTCTTGGCATGATGGTGATATCCCAGCGTCCTGCAAGGGTTGATAAGAACGTCCTTTCCCAATGTGGTACCCAGATTATCATGAAGGTCACAAACCCCAACGACCTTAAAGCTATCAGCAAAGGTCTTGAAGGCGTCAGCTCCTATGTGGAGGACGAGCTCATGAGGCTTCCGGCCGGTGTTGCCATGCTTGTAAGCAATGACATCGAAAGGCCCATACTTGTAGATATACGCACCAGAAAGTCAAAGCATGGGGGAGAATCCGTAAATGTTCTCAAGGCGGCAAAGACAAAAGGCCCAATCCCTGAGCCGGAGGTTGCTACCAGGGTCCCTGTTGTCAAGGCGCAGCAAACCTACGTGCCGCCAACACCGGCGACACCGGTGTCACCTCCGCCACGTGTAGAGAGCCCTGCGGTGCAGGAACAGCAAGAGCAAACTACTCCACCTCCTCCTAAGAGGCAGCCTTCCCGCCCTCCTCGAAATGAGGGTGGCAAACTGTTCACACGTATATTCGGAGGCAGCAAATAATTTAATAATGAGTGATATGGCATGGCTGCGGAACTGAATGAAAAGGTTAAGAGATATGAGGTCCTATTGGGGGCTGCGCTTGAGAAAGCCAGGGTCGCCCCAATAGACAGGTCCCACATGTATACTGTAGCCATGGACTATCGCACGATGGCCACTTCATACTACAATGACGGACTGCACTTTATGGAAAATGATGATCCAGTGAACGCCCTTGTGTGTTTCAGTTACGGGCATGCCTGGCTGGATGCAGGTGCAAGACTTGGTTTGTTCGATGTTGATGACGATGTTCTATTTACCATTTGAGTAATTAATAACTGAAGAAGAAAGAGATGTGAATCGGAGAGAAAAGATGACGAATTATCATGTTACGCTTGAAGCTGCCTGGTTGGTCAGAGATGTTAAGTCCGGTGATGATGCTATTGGTGTTGCTATTTCAGAGGCCGGTAAACGCCTTAACCCTAAGCTCGATTATGTGGAAGTCGATATCGGGACCACGTTCTGCCCGTCCTGTAATGAACCTTTCAGCAGCGTTTTCGTTGCAGCCAACACCGCCATTGTAGGTCTTGTCCTCGAGATGAAAGTGTTTGATGCGGAAAGTGACGAGCATGCTGCCAGGATTGCAAAATCAGTTATCGGGAGAGCACTCAGGGATGTACCTCTGGATGTAGTGGACGTCGAAGAGTTCGAATGAGCTTTGGCAGGCAAGAACATGGAAAAGGTCATTACCATTGTCGGCCATGCGGCCATAGACCTTCTGTTCGATGTTGAGAACATAGCTGTGCACGACGAGTCCCAGCCCATTATAGAATATCATGAATATTTTGGCGGGGGCGCCGCTAATATTGCCATCGGGATTGCAAGACTTGGCGGAAGCTGCCAGCTCATCTCAGCGGTCGGCGGTGATTTTGGTTCAAGTGGCTATGAAGCAGAACTGCAGGACCACAGGGTTGACCTCTCGCTCCTATACAGGTACGCAAATGAAAAGTGCACAAGGGCCTTTGTGTTCACTGACAGGGAACACCGCCAGAGCACCTATTTCGACTGGGGTGCATCTGTCCACCTTAAAGAACTGGAGCCACCAGTAATCGATTTCGTACACCTGGCAACCTCAGACTCAACATTCAATGCAAGGATTGCAAAAAAAGCCAGGTTCGTTTCCTTCGATCCCGGACAGGACCTTATAACCTATTCCCGGGAAAACCTAAAGAGCATCCTTGAGAACACGAATATACTTTTCACCAACAGGCATGAGATCCAGCGCGTATGCGAGATGACAGGTAAAACCTTTGAGGAGATCCTGTCCATGATCGATACTGTAGTCGTTACATACGACGCCAAAGGAAGTATCATACATAATGCAGGGAAATCTATGAACATTCCCATAGTCCCCGTGAAGGCTGTTGACCCCACGGGTGCAGGCGATGCCTACCGGGCTGGCTTCTTACTGGCATATACCCGCAACTACCCTCTTGAGACCTGCGGCAGGATAGGTGCCACAGTTGCTTCATTTGCGGTGCAGAGCATTGGCTGCCAGACTGACCTGCCTTCCTGGAAAGGGATGCAGGAAAGGTACGAGAAGCATTTCGGAAAACTCGATGATTTATGATATCCTTTGATTACTTTTTTTATCCTGTCCTTACTGGAAGTTGGTTTTCTATCCTTACTTTGTCTTTAATTACTCTTACAATTACATTTCTTAAAACAAAGACTTTTTATATATAAATGACATCATAATAATGAATGAGTCCGGATCTGGAATACACTGAATCTAGCACAATAGTTCCGCTTGTGCAGGACAAAGATCTTACGGAAGCATCAGCTCCGTTAAAAGGTACATCTCTTTATGCCAATATTAAAGAACGGCTGTCAGGTGTAATAAAAACAAGACGAGAGCTCCCAGCCTATGACCCGCAGATACACGGGCCTCTTGTAGAAATGGAGATACCTGTGGGGTACACAGAAATAGAAAGGTATTGGGTTAATGAGCCTTTCTCTTTTATCTGCATCCTTGAAAAAGGTAATATCTTCAATTATCATGTCGCTGAGCCGGAGCTTACTCTTTACGAAAGGGACGTGCTTGAAAGGGTCTATGATGACCTCCGTGACATCCTGAGTCTGGGAGGCATTGGGCCGAGAAAAGATAAGGATATCATCCTCACAGAGCATGCACTTTCTCTTTTTAGCAGGTACCATGCAGACCTTGGAACTGCATCCATGCACAGGATACTCTATTACCTCAGACGTAATTTCCTTGGGAATGACAGGATCAACACACTCATGCTTGATCCCTATATAGAGGACATATCCTGTGATGGGGTGAATATTCCTGTTTTCATGTACCATAACAAGTATCGCAACATTAAAACAAACATCTCTTTCGCCGAGGAGGAGCTTAATTCACTGGTGATAAAACTTTGCCAAAAGAGCGGGAAGCATATCTCCATAAGTGAACCCATGGTGGACGCGACACTTCCTGACGGCTCCAGGCTGCAGGCAACTCTGGGAAAAGAGATAACTACCAGGGGAAGCTCCTTTACTATACGGAAGTTCAGGGGCGACCCTATCACAGCCATAGACCTCATAAATTACAACACATGCAGCATTGATATGATGGCATATTTCTGGCTGGCCATCGAGAATGGCAATTGTGCCATCTTTGCAGGAGGTACCGCATCAGGCAAGACCTCTATACTCAATGCAGTATCTCTTTTTATCCCGCCCCTTTCAAAGATAGTTTCCATTGAGGATACACGTGAGCTGACCCTGCACCATGATAACTGGATAGCGGGAGTTACCAGGAAGGCACTTGGCGCAGGCAGTGCAGGAGAAGTCACGATGTATGATCTTTTACGCTCTGCGCTGCGCCAGCGTCCGGAGTACATCCTTGTAGGAGAGATACGCGGAGAGGAAGCCCTCACTCTCTTCCAGGCAATATCCACAGGTCATGCTACCTATTCTACAATGCATGCAGGAGACGTGCAGACTGTTGTGAACAGGCTGGATAGCCCTCCTCTTAATGTGCCTCATGTGATGCTGCAGTCACTGGACATATTGAGCATACAGGTCCAGACTTTTGTTAAGGACAAGCGCGTACGCAGGACACATAGCCTTGTGGAGCTCACAGGCATTGATACCAAGACCGGCTATATCCGTATCAATGAGCTTTACCGCTGGGACCCTCTTACAGACACCTTCAAGTGCAACGGTGATTCATACGCTCTTGCTAAAGTAATGCAGTCCCGTGGATGGGATAAAGAGAAACTTGCCTCTGAGATAAAGGTGAGGCAGCGTATCCTTGAATATATGCGCGATAAAGGCATACGGGACTACGTCAACACTTCTCTTGTTGTGCAGGCCTACTCCGCAGACCCTGAAATGGTGATCCGGTCTATCGAGAACGGCACCCTTGAGGATATACTCGCAAACAGTGGGTGAAGGTGTACAGGTGAATTTTATAACTAATGCAATAGACTTTACCGCACATCTGCTGTTTGGAAAACACATCCGCAGGAACATAGATCGCTTCCTGGATACACGCAACATGCTGCGTAAGGCCAGTATGGGCATGCTGGTGGAGCAGTACGTATCACAGGCATGTCTTGTGTCTCTGCTTATTGGACTGTTCGCTGCAATTGCCGGGATGACCCTTGGACTACATTCTTTTAAAGACATGGCACTGTCTCATGTGGGTCCGTGGTTAGTACCCGCCACTATAAGTGCAAATTTTCCGTTTATATTTTCTCTGCTACTATGTATTACGTTCTTTGCTGTTGCCTTTTCCCTGACGTACTATGTTTACATGTCCATTCCCGAGGTACAGGCAAATGTAAGAAGCTCACTCATTAACCAGTCCCTGCCGCACACAACCGCTTACCTGTATGCCATGAGCAGGGGCGGGGGCCTGAACCTGCTGGACGTTATGCGGTCCATCACTGACAACTACCATATCTACGGCGCTTCTGCGGAAGAGATAGGATACATCGTCAAGGACATGGACTGTTATGGTACGGATCTTCTGACGGCTCTTGAAAAAGCAAGCCAGAGGACACCTTCCCAGAAGTTCAAGGACTTCATAGAGGGGCTTACATCCATCGTTGCCAGCGGAGGGGATGTGACCTCTTACCTCAGAGCCAAGAATGACCAATACCGTCTGACAGCTTCCAAGGAGCAGAAATTGTTCTTTGAGACACTTGGAGTGATGGCCGAGATATACATATCCGCGTTTGTCGCCGGCCCACTGTTCCTTATTACCATACTTGTGGTGCTGGGGCTCATAAATACGGGTTCTATGGTGATCCTGAACTACATGATCTACCTGCTGATTCCCCTGAGCACTATAGTATTCATAATTCTGCTAAGCTCGATAACCGGTGAAAGCTCTAACCTGCATAATGTCTACTTAAAGGAAAAGAAGCTGGAAATATTTTCACACGTCAGGATAAGGCCGGGCCCGGAGAACGAGGAAGAGCTCAGGAAGAAGATTCTCTTTCGGGAAAAGATGCTGAAGGTAATCTACACTCTCACTCATCCATTCCATTTTTTAAAGAGCACACCTGCATACGTGTTCATTCTAAGTGTTCCGGCTGCAGCGATCTATCTGTTGTGGAATATCAGGAATTATACAGGCTCTTTGAATATTGCAGTTTTCAGGAACATTAATTCCGCTACTGTGGCAATTATTGATGATTATGTGTTCATTGCACTGCTTATAATGTTCATCCCTTTCGTAGTATTCAATGAAATGAGGAACTACCGTGTAAGACAAATAGAATCTCATATCCCTGAATTCCTGAGCAATCTTGCGGGTATCAACGAGGCCGGAATAGTGCTGGTAGATGCCATTGAGATGAGCATGAAGATGAAGATCGGCGTGCTGCACGCCGAGGTCAGGAGGCTTATCAACGACCTTTCCTGGGGAGCAAAGCTTGACGACGCTCTGAGAAAGTTCGAATACCGCATCAGAACCGATATGACACAGCGTATCATTACTCTTATCATCAAGGCTAATGAAACCACCAGTGACATTAAAAGTGTGCTCACAATAGCCGCTCATGATGCCGATGTCCAGAAGCATCTCAAAAAGGAACGTAATGCAGAGATGTTCGTGTATGTTTTCATAATCTACATTGCTTTTATGGTATTCCTTTTCATCGTTTACATACTTGCAGCTTACTTCCTGCCGGCGATACCTTCTGCCAGCGGTGCTGTCCAGGTGGGTATGCCACTGATAACCGATTTCGATCTTGAGGCGTACACAATGATATTCTTCCACGCGGCAATGATCCAGGGTTTCTGCTCAGGCATCGTTGCCGGAAAGATGGGAGCCGGTAACATCCGTTCGGGAATCAAGCATTCCCTGACAATGATGTGTATAGCCTATCTGGTATTTGCCTTATTGATATGAGATGTTCCGCATGAGTAGTCACAAAAATACATTCAGGGATGATACCAATGCAGTTTCCGAGGTTATCGGTGAAGTATTGATGACAGCCATTGCAGTACTTGCATTTACTGTTATAGCTGTGTTCGTGTTCTCATATGCGGACTCCCGTGAAATGGTGTATGCTGATATACAGGGCTGGGTTGACACAGATTCTGACACTGTCTACCTTCGCCATGCAGGCGGCCAGGTAATAGACATCTCCAATACCCGTATAATGCTGAATGTCAACGGGACCATAAGAGAATTATCATCTGCTGAACTTCTGAACCAGAAAGGCGGTAGTATCTGGAAACCTGGCGAGGTGCTCAGTATCAATACTTCAAGCCTCTGGGGGAGCGGTATTGCTCCTGCTGATCATATATCCACCACTATCATTGATGTGGATACAAATCTGGTAATAATGAGTGGATGGCTTACTGGAAATACACGTTACATGGAAGAAGGCTCAGGAATGTCAGGTTGGTCGTATGATAACTGACACAGGCACATTCAGGGCTGATACTAATGCAGTATCAGAAGTTTTAGGGGAAATATTGCTGACAGCAATTGCAGTGCTTACATTTGCTGTGATAGCTGTGTTCATCTTCTCCAATGCAGTTCCCCAGGAAAAAGTGTACGCTGAAATCAAGGGGTGGGCAAACGCAGATTCGGATGAGGTCTATCTTTTCCATGCGGGCGGCCAGAAAATTGATCTCTCAGACACCCGTATAATCCTGAACGTCAATGGGGTCATGCGAGAACTGTCATCTGCCGAACTTCTTAAGCTGAAGAACAGCAGTATCTGGCAATTGGGGGAAGTGATAAGTATCAATGTTTCTTCCTGGGGAAATATCACTCCTGATGGCTATATATCCGCCACTGTCCTTGATTTGAATACAAACATGGTAATAAAGAGCGGATTGCTTATTGTAGATACAGGATACCTGGGAGGAGGTCACGGGAATGTTACGCCACCCCCGCCTACTCCAGTCATATCTCTGGGAGAGCTTGCCTGGTGGAAGCTTAATGAGAATGCGGGCACCATAGCCTACGACTCCATAAACAATTATGATGGAACTATCTACGGTGCAGCCCGCATTAGAGGTAAAAGTGGAAATGCGCTCCATTTTGATGGAGCTGATGACTACGTGCAGGTCAATGAAAAGATTATCACAGGATATCCTTTTAGCATAAGCCTTTGGTTGAATACTACCAGTTCCGGTTCTGAACAGGCTGTGGCTAACCTTGCATATTCAAGTGCCCAAAACTCTTACTATGGGATAGATATGACTTCCGGCGGTGTAGTCCGGCTAGTGGCAAGGAACACAAATGCCAGGTATTTAAATGGAGTTCAAATTAATGATGGTCAATGGCACCATGTTGTTGCTGTATACCGCTCATCGAACGACAGGACACTCTATGTCGATGGAGTGAGTGCAGGGACCGATGGAAGAGGAACCAACTTTAACGCTAATTCCAACCGCTGGACTTTTGGCAGGTGGGGGGACAGCACACCCAGCAATTATTTCAACGGCTATATCGATGATGTGAGACTCTATAGCAGAGCATTGAACAGCACAGAGGTACAGCAGCTTTACATGAATCCATAGAGGTGATGATATGTCAGGAATAAGACTCAAAGATTCCGAAACAGCGGTCTCGACAGTAGTATCAGCGGTGCTGCTCCTGGGTATAATAGTGGCCCTGATTACAGTAATCCATGTAAGCTACATTCCGGAATGGAAGATAGGTGCAGAGCAGGCACACATGGCTGATGTATATTATGACATGTCGGTCCTTAAATCCAATATGGATATCCTGTCTGTGGCAGCTATGAATGACCCTATGAACACAATGTCGTTCAGTAATCCTGTAAGGGCGGGAGGCGCAAGCATTCCCCTGATAAGTCCGGGGAGGTCGAGCGGAGTGCTAGGTGTGGTTCCAGGCATGCCAGGCATGAGGATAATAGCTAACGGTGCCATGATGAACTATGACAGTGAGGAACACCTCCAAAACCTCGGGACATTGTTCTACACTTCAGGTAACAGTTATTTTGTGGATCAGACATATGCTTATGAGAGCGGAGGCCTGATACTTGCACAGGGCGAGCTTGCTATAATGAGGCAGTCCCCACCCATAGCCATCAGAAGGACTGACAACAGTACCAACATAACCATATACGTCCATGGCATGCAGGTTTCGGGGCCTGCAAAAGCCATTAGCAGTAACTCCATTGAAGAGGTAAGGACAATATGCGACTCCTCAGTTTCGCTATACGCAGAGGAAACTGTCTTTACAGACCTCACACTGACAGTGGACACCGTCTATCCAAGGGCCTGGGAGGACTTCTTCAGGAGGGAGGCAGCCAATGCAGGTCTGACAGAAGGTGAGTATATGGTATCCAACAGTACCACATCCGCTGTACTGAGTCTTCAGGGTTCTCCCGGCGAAGACATAAAAGCCAATATAAGAATGAGCAGTTTTGAAGCTAACTTCAACTATTTCTAAACGAGCTGGAAGGCAGGGTATGATACTAACTGCCCTTCCAATAGTCCCTTATATCTTCTGGCCAATTTTGTCATAGGGGTTTTCATGATCAAAGAAGCAATGCTTTACGAGAAGCTGGATGACAGGAAGGTACACTGCAAAGTGTGTGCCCAGAGCTGCACTATCTCGCTCGGGAAGCGGGGATTCTGCAGAGTGAGGGAGAACAGGGACGGAACATTGTACACCCTGAACTACAATGTGGTTTCCAGCGAGGCTCTTGACCCGATAGAGAAAAAGCCGCTCTATCATTTCTATCCGGGTTCTGCTGTCTATTCCCTGGGGAGCATCGGTTGCAATTTCAGATGCAAACACTGCCAGAACTGGACCATCTCACAGGTAGGTATAGATACATCTAATGCTGTTGAAATGAGTCCTGAGGAGGCGGTGTCAAGGGCACTGCAGTTTGGTGCAAGGTCCATTGCCTGGACATATAATGAGCCTACCATTTGGTATGAGTACACCTACGACTGCGCCAGGCTTGCAAAGGAAGCCGGGCTTGCCACCGTTTATGTCACGAATGGCTACATCACGCCCGAAGCGCTGGAGAAGATATCCCCATACCTGGACGCCTTCAGGGTGGATATCAAGGCTTTTAATGATGACTTCTACAGGAAAGTAGCAAGTGCGAGACTTGAGCCGGTGCTGGAGGCTACAAAGCTGGCCCGTGAACTTGGGATGCATATTGAAGTGGTCAATCTGATAATACCAACCCATAATGATGACCCAGAGGAACTTCGTGCCATGTCAAGATGGATCTATGAGAACCTGGGGACTGACACTCCAGTACATTTCACCAGGTTCCACCCCTATTACCAGCTCACAGATGTGCCGCCAACTCCACTGGAAACTCTTGAGATGGCGTATGATATCGCAAAGGAAGAAGGGCTGCACTATATCTATATCGGGAATGTGCCGGGAAGCGGCAGGGAGAGCACTTTCTGTCCTCAATGTAACGAGCTGCTGATTAAGAGAGGCATGTTCGATACGGAAGAATACAACCTAACTGAAGACATGGCTTGTCCGCAGTGCGGGAAACAGATATGTATCTTCAATGAGGATATTGGCGATACTAAAACATGCTGACATTCTCAAGAAAATACTTATGTAACGCAAGTTACATAGTAAAAACTATCTTTTTAGTTACACCCCTCCATTTCCAGTGGAACATATATTGTTAAAGATATATGATTATCATCATTATTATGAGGTACTACGGGGAAATTATTTTGGAAATGGTAAGAATGGTGCCGAAAACCACGAAAAACACGCAGTCAATCAAAAGGTTTAAAAGCAATAAGTGCATTAAGAGGATTCGCGCGTTGGCGCCACCAAAAAGCCGCAATAACTCAGTTGGTAGAGTGTCTGGCTGTTAACCAGAATGTCACAGGTTCGAGCCCTGTTTGCGGCGCTCTAAATCTTTTCTCAGAACGGGCCTGTAGCTTAGCCAGGTTAGAGCGCTCGGCTCATAACCGAGCGGTCACCGGTTCGAATCCGGTTAGGCCCATTTTAAAACTCATTAAGTGATAGCGAGATTATTTTCTGAATCATTCTTTTACAGATGAATACTTATATTTGTTTCAACAGACTTACTCAAGGGTATATTCGGGGTAAAGGGGTAAGATGCCAGGAGAGTTTATCGGATATAAGGATGAGATTAATAAGATTGAGAAAGTTATTATGCAGCATGGACCGGAGCCAGCTGCCAATATAGCCATTATTTCCGGACCATATTCTGGAAAGACGACTCTCATGGACATGCTCTATCATAAGTTCCCTCTTGTATCCCGAAAAATAATCATCCCTTTTAGCTTGACAGATTTTGAGGGTTTCGATAAAGTACAGAAAGACAATAAGGGAAAGATTTTTTTTATCGATGACTGCCATATGTTGTATAAGAGAAAGGTGGGTGGGTTTGAAGCACTCAGGAAACTGCTGGACTATATTGCAACTCACCCGGAGCATCTGTTCATAACTTCCTGGAACCTCTTCTCATGGGAATATCTCAACGAAATGCTTCACATCGAAAAGCATTTCCCCACTCAGATCCACCTGCATGGAATTGAAGTTGATGAAATTAAGTCCATTATTATGTCTGACTACAATACCGGGGAAGTGATATTTGAAAACGGGGACAAGAACACCATAGAACG
>NZ_JAUXNK010000092.1 GCF_030682845.1 Methanolobus sp.
GAACTATCTAAGATAGCGTAAGCTATCCTAAAATTAAGGTGAAAAGGAACAAAAACATAAAAATCTTGGATGAAGTGGGACGAGTAACAACTTGAATTTATCAGATGCTTAAAAAAAGAGGGTTAATCTGAATCCTCTATATTATAAACCAATATCGAAACTACCTTCTGACTCACCACCATTTTAAGCACTAGATAAATTAGAATTATATCAGCTTGTATATATATTATAAATACACACAAAATCTCGTCAATTTGACTAGGGATTTTAATTTTTGCTGCTGCTAAAATAGAATTCTGTAATAAAATAACTTGTCACCAGTATTATTAATAAAAGGTCATGTTAAATAGAGAAAAGACCTACTGATTATTGCGGGTCGTGGGGAAAATGAACCGCAACACGGGAGTGGATTAGTTGAGAGATGTTGGGGAACATCTCGGATTCGTTAAGGAGAGAGGCGCCTTAAAGCGTGGTGGTTTCCAGGCGCCTCATCCTGCTTTCACAACAGAGTTGTGGATGTGGGGATTGAAGAGATATTGGGGAATATCTCGGATTCGTAAGGAGAGAGGTGCTTCAAAGCGTGGTGGTTTTCCAAGCACCTCATCCTACCTTCCAACTACACAGGAAATAGTTTTTCTGGTATAAATCGTTCTCGTAATCGAAAATGTTTTCACACGAGAAATATTTTGATTACAGTTGGGTTACTGGTGTTGAATCTTTCAGATAATGCTCAAATAATTCTTTACCCCATTGAATAGCACGTGGAGTACCGCATAAAATACGGTTATTATCAAAAATTCAACGTGAGCTGGAAAAGATACAAGACCCCTAAGGACTATTATCTAATTGTATTTGTGGGAAGGGACACTGTGGATAATAAAGAAAACAACGGACTCGATGAATCAAACATCGATATGGCTTCAACTGAATTACATGACTTAACTAAGTTCTGGAATGGACTGAGTTTATGGGAACGTGACCAATCGATAATAACAGTGGAGGATTTCTTGGGCAGAGCATCACTCTGTTCATCTGACACATCAACAAAGCAATTTGAAAAGATGCGTGAAAATATTAAGTTTTTTTCATTGTCAAATCATATAGAAAAACAATCCCAAATTAAGTCTTTGCTCATTGAGTCATCAACAGATTTGACGAATGAGCAGAAAAAACCCAACTTTAATGCCTGCATGGAGATTATCCTATCTCTATCACGGGAAGAACTATTGAACTTGGGTGATTATATGGGGATGAATAAAGCAAGATTGAGTCTTATCAAGTCTGCAGAATTGTGTCGGTTATATGAAGAGACCTTAACAACAAAGAGTATTGCTGTATTCTTTGCTGTTCGAAACTATCTTGGGAAGAAGTAAATGTAACAATATTTTGACCAAATGAGTGGATGCACAATCCATCTACTTTTGGGCGAATGTACTGCAAACTGATGAACCGATTTGCGGGCATATATAGGAGGGGTCACACCCTCAGATTCTCGACCATTCGGTCTCACTTCGTCAGTGGGCATCCATCGAAGATGGAGCCAGCCAACTCCGTACATATAGGAGTCTAAAAATCCTGCCGAGAATCGAGATGGATATAGTGATATCAATTACTTTTCTATCATACTACTGAATCAATGATTTCTATCTGTTATATGTCGTGACTTCGCTTTTACGACCCTATAGAGGGCCTCTAGTGAGATGATTTGCACCAAGCATGCTTATTCAATGACTGATAAAATGGTTGCAGCTAAAGCGATTGTGGTGAATGTCAGACAGGATAGAAGAGTTCACAGCTAGCACAAGCAGGCAACCTATATTAGGATATGTTTAAATATACTGCAGTCCTTATATATTTTACTTGTAAACCCATGACACACATGTATCCCAAATAAGTCTATTTTGAATGGTGTCAAACGCCTCGTGCGTTATTCAATATTCGATTAGGCTAAGCCTTTTACAAAAGGAATAAAGGGATAAACATGAAAATAAGGGAAAAGATGGAGCAGTGGCTTTGTGAAATATTGGTAATGGATATTTCTGATGAGGAAATGGAAAAGTTCGTTCGTCACGTCCAATTTGATAACATGTGGCATGGGGTCGTTTCATGCAATTCTAACCCAAATAGGTATTATGGCTTACCTTCTATCCATGACACCTATGGAATGAAATGGGGCGGACGCATGCACATTGACATGGGATATCCTGGTGTGCATATAATGCTAGGCCGGCATGCTGCACCTTACTTCATCAATTACATAAAGGAATTGAGGAAGCAAAATAATTTAGGTTAAGAGGGGTACTTCCTCTCTATTATTTAATATGATTATATTATTTAGTTAGTATTTAATTATTGAGTATTACATTTTAAACTTCTTGTAGAAATGCATTTCCTGAAGTCAAATGGTTGGTATTGAAGCTTACAATATCTTTTTGTGGATTACTATAAAATCGATATGGGAAAGTGGGGAAATCATAATGATTGTCAACTTTTACACTATTGTAAGGGGGCTGTATTTCTTTTAGACAATCAATTAAAATCCACTCGTCTTGCCACCATCTTTCATCATAATAGACTTCTTTTCTGAAGGGTGGAATATACTGTATCTCATTCTCGCTGATTTCTTGTTTATTTAATTTAAAGGATTCAATTCCAAATTTGAAATTAATATTTTTACTTTTGGATGAATAGAAGTATCCTGTTGTATCAACTTTTACTTGTGTACCGTTGATATCAAGGAATTTTCCGAGATTTGCAAGTAATAGCTGTAAGTGTTCCTTATGCTCTTGTTGAATACCTGCATTCGATAATCCCCAGCACCAGAAGACTTTTCCATGATCATTATAGAAATCGTAGTGAGCATCAAGATCACCAACCGGAGGGCCTCCATAATATCCTTCTGGCTGATCTTTCTCTGGTTTAATGGAGAACTAGATATATCGAAGAAATGTCAGCATCTTGCCCTAGAATCAGCTATGCAGGGACTTTTTGAGTTAGTTCAGGTATTTGTATGACCTGAAAAATGATGTTGCTAAAAGTGATTGTAATGAACATCAGACAGGGTAGGGGAGTGTGTCTTCTTTTACCAGTTGTTTTTAATTCTTCAACATTATAAGACTGTTGCTTCGGTTAACATATCTTAGCAACGGGTGGCTGATTCTTAAAGAACATTTTTATCGTTGTCATTTCCCGGCAAATAATTAATGGGGATATCTAAATCCATATCTCCACTCACCAAAAACTCCGCGAATACCGGATAGTGATCCGACACCTCCACTGTTTACTCTCTTGTCGGGTTATACCGAGGTTATTTCCCCGGGGATAGCTTGGATTCGTAAGGAAAGAGACACCTTAAGCGTGGTGTTTCTGGGTACCTCGCTCTGCTTTAACTGTGTAAGAACGATTTTTTCTGTATCAAAAATCTTCGTGATTAAAATTCTGCTATCGATATCGCATCTTTCAGATAGTGATTAAATAGTTCCTTTGCCCAGCTAAGAGCAGAAGGTTCAGAACATAGAATGTACTTATTGTCCAATTTTCCGGTGTTAGTCATTGGACTGAGCAGAACATAATAGTCATTATGCACAAATTCCAGAAAATCTATTTTTTTAGGATCAACGTAAAAATGAAGCAAATCGGAGATTTTTTATTATTTTCTGTTTTCTCACCATAACCCAACTTTCCGCAGATGTCTTGAGAATTTTCGGAATTATCTGGATTGCATGTATTTACCAACTACTAGGGAGAATAACAGTACAGATTAGCATTTATCAGGGCGAATATTGTAGTAAGTATTCAAAGGCCAGGGAAACAATGAGCGAAGATGATATCGCCTATATTGAAGAAGATCTGCGATCTCCCTGTACGCAGGAAATTGCAGTTTTCAGAGCATTTGCCCAGATCGTGGAAAGATCCAAAGATGAGATCGTCGTTATTGATACAGCACCAACAGGACATACTCTGCTGCTCCTTGACTCGACCCTAAGTTATCATCGGGAGATCGAGCGTTCACAAGGCGACGTCCCGGAAGCCGTTCAAAATCTATTGCCCAAGTTGAGGGATTCTGACAAAACAGAGGTGCTTATCGTTACATTAGCAGAGACTACACCTGTGCATGAGGCAATGAGACTTGAATCGGACCTGGAACGTGCCGGTATCAGTAGTAAATGGTGGATAATCAATTCAAGCCTGTATGCTACTCAGACAACAAACAAGACTCTCAGGGCAAAGGCCAGCAATGAGATCGAGTGGATAAACAAGGTTGATGAACACTCTAATGGGAATTTTGCAGTCATAGAATGGAAGGCAGATGAAATAAAAGGAGAGAAACTGCTGGACCAGATCGAATAGTGTGATCATCCAAGATACTTACATTGTGAAAGCAATAGTGATAATTTGGTACTTGCTTAGAATACGTGCCATCAATTTCGGCATTATTCCTTGAATGCTTCTGTAATCCATTCTTTGATCTCATCCCTGACCCGACGGAACACCCTGAGCTGTTCTTCCTTCGAACCTTCAGCCGATGCAGGGTCATCAAAACCCTTGTGGATCACTTTCTTCGCCCTTGGAGAATCGTCATTTTTTGAAGCCGGCACTTCTAAAGGCATACTGCATATAGGGCAGGCCTGTTTAGCCCGGTCACAGACAGTTATGGCAACATCGAATACAATATCCTGAAACTCTCTGGCCTTTTTGGAGCGCTGAGAAGAAATGTCAATGCCAATCTCCTGCATGACCTCAATAGCGCGGGGATCCACACGAGTGGCCTCTACTCCAGCGCTATATACCTCATACCAGTCTCCGTAAGTGGCTCTCAGGAGACCTTCAGCAATCTGGGACCTGGCTGAGTTGTGTGTGCATAGAAATAGAACCTTCTTTTTTTCCTGCAATCTCTTACCTGTCATTATCTTATGATTTTATCTGTGATCCTATATATCATTTTGAGGGCAGCTCTAAAAGTTGTCTATGAGAAAGTACTCTTTCACCTTTCTGATATTTTGTGCACCTCACTTGTTATCCCCTTTATCATTTCTCCAACAAGATTTGCCTTTTCACAGTGAGAAGCTTCTTTTGGTTTGCAGTTGAGCAGAATGCTCATTAGTCTGTCAGCCAGCCGGTAGAATTCCATATCTTCAAGTGTCATCAGGAGATTGGATAATCTTTCACCTTTGTTATTGGATTATGTTGTTCGGTCTGGTCTCAATTAGTCAAAGCATCCTCTACTTTGACCAGAATCTCATTGACGTCACTTTCCTGCAGATCCAGACTTCCACCCTTTTTCATACCAAGTTCAGTAATTACTATACCCTTGTCTACTGTGAAACCTGCACGTTCCAATGACTTCTTTGCACAGAGAAGAGGACAACCATCGATAGCAACTATCTCGTCGGTCCCTTCAGTACTTTTTATGATACCAGGAACATTGCCTCCAATCCCGACAGTGCACATGATCTTGCCTTTTCCCTGTTTAGTGAGCTCAACTGCAACTTTGTTTGCCATCTGTCCCACATTGGAGCCACCTGCACATGCATATAATCCGATGATTGCCGCTTCACATGCACATTTTACTCCTTGCGTTATTTTTAGTTCTTCTGCCATGATATGTCCTTCATTATTTTGCACTTATGATAACCATTCCTTTACTTTCTCTATCGTCGGAACCTTCCCTGCGATCTTTACATCACCATCGATCACAACGGCAGGCGTGATCATCACTCCGTAATCCAATGCAGCATTTATGTCCTCGACTTTAACCACTTCAGCATCAATACCAAGCTCGGCAACTGCCTGCTCAACTAGTTCCTTTGTCTTCTTGCACTTTGCACAACCAGAACCAAGAATTTCTATTTTCATCATATCACCTTTGCTTATAAAATTATCATATGGGAAGTGAATTTAACTTTACTTCCCTCTTTTTAATATTGAGATCAGTTCGTCCGCATGAGGCATGTTCTTCCTGATCTTGTCGAAAACTGCTTCCATATCATATTCAACTCTGATGAGCTCGGCCTGTAATGTATCGGTATCAAATACCGCGCAGCTTGCTCGGATATCTCCGTCCCTGGGCTGACCCACGGAGCCGGGGTTTATCAGGGTCACATCCCCCACTTTACGTGTGAAGGGGATGTGCGAGTGGCCTATGAATATGAAATCTGCATCGACCTCTTCTATATACTCCTTTACTGTTTCTTCCGGAGTATCCGGTTTTATGTAATCATAGAAGGACAGGGGGCTTCCATGGGTAAAATATAGTTTTACCTCGTTCTCTATCCGTTCATGATTCATAGGAAGTTTGCGAAGGAAGTCCATCTGCGTATCATTTAGAATATCTCTTGTGTATTTTCGAGTTGCTATGGAGAGGTGCTTGTATTCATAACCACAGCCGCATTCCATTTCAAATGCTACTGCATTATCATGGTTTCCCCTGATTGTTAGTATATCCTGCTCTCTAAGCAGGTCGATACATTCACCTGGTGACGGCCCATAGTCCACAAGGTCACCGAGGCAGATGGCATCATCATGAAGTACAGCCATAACAGCGTCAAGTGCTTCCTTGTTTCCATGGATGTCTGAAATGATCAATAACTTCATCCTTTACACCTTTTTTTACTTACAGTATATAGTAGTCGAATACGAATCCTGAGATCATTGCCATGATGACGACCAGCACAATGTATGAAAGTCCCTTTTTAATGCCCATGACCCTGCTGATCACTATCATGCTGGGAAGGCTCAATGCCGGACCGGCGAGCAGCATAGAAAGAGCGGGGCCTTTAGCCATTCCAAGGATAGTAAGAGCACTGATTATAGGGACTTCTGTGAGCGTGGAGAAATACATCAATGCAGCAGCTACAGAGGCGATGAAATACGACATGAAATTGCCACCACCTACGTATTTTACCACTACTTCGGAAGGAAGGAGTTCTACAATGATACCTGCGAAGAAAACGCCTATGAGTAGCAGAGGAGCTATCATCCTCACAAGGAACCAAGTTTCCTGCATCCAGCTTGCCCTTTCTTCTTTAGTGTACCATTTGAACGACAGATAAACGGTCACGGCTATGAGCGGAATTTCTATAAGGGCCAGGTAAGTCCAGGATTGTATGATCTCAGGGATCACAAGTATTGCCAGCAACAACAGGAAAAGGTAAACAGTATGTGAATGCTCTTCGCTATTAAAGGTCTTTATTCCCTTTTTCAGCTCGTTCTTCTTTTCAAACATCAGTGCCATCGTCAATCCAATCACTACCGATAGCAAGATCGCTGCTATTGCCCTGGCGATCCCAATATCATATCCAAGGATCTTTGCTGTATAGACAATTGCCAGGATATTGATGGCTGGTGCTGAGAACAGGAACGTGGTGGCTGGCCCGATCCCTGCACCTCTTTTGAAGATGCCCGCAAAAAGAGGAAGCACAGTACAACTGCACACCGCAAGCAGGCAACCGGAAACCGCTGCCACAGAGTAAGAAATGTATTTTGGTGCATCAGCACCGAAGTATTTCAGCACAGATTCCTTTGAGAAGAGTGATGCAATGGCTCCGGCAAGGAAGAATGCCGGGATCAGACAGAGCAGTACGTGCAAGGCCAGGTATTCCTGGACGGATTGCAAACCGACGTTCATTAGATGTAGGAGATAATCTTGGGTCATGTATTTCAAATGTATTTGAAATAAAGTACTTAAAGGTTTCTGTTTCAAAATTAGTTGAAATAAATCTATATATGATGAATAGCAACTATTCAATCATATATTCGATAAGTAGTGTATAGAAATGAGGCGTAGTGTGGAAATAATAGGAAAGGCAGCACTTTCTTTTTGCTACGTGCATGTAGACAGGAGTATTGTGGTAAAGTATCAGTCTTATTTAGGCAGAGGTATATTTTCAGCTTAAGCTGAATTCATTTGGGGAAACAAGTGCATGAAAATTCCAGAGCAGATATCCAGGGAAATAAAATTGAGTGGCGGGATAGATAAGATTATTGAAAAATTGCCTGATGAAAATCGAATCGTAAAGCAGAGCCTAATATACGATGCTCTTTCATCTCCCCTTAGACTTAAGATATTGAGTCTGCTCTCAATACAACCACTTTGTGCCTGCATCATTCAGAAAATAACGAAAACCTCTCCATCAAAGCTCTCTTACCATCTTTCAATATTAACTAACAATAATCTAATTGAAGGCAAGAAGGAAGCATCGTGGATAACATACAGCATTACAGAATTAGGACAGAAATATGTATTTCCAAACTTGTGAGCTTTGGTCATTTAATGCCTATGAACATTGATTAAATCCTAATTTTTCAATCGACGCGAACCTTGAAGCGTTTTCAATCTGGCCTTGCCTCCAGCATAAAAAAGAAATAGTCTCTGTATTAATGTTACTTCATGGCTGAGGATAATAAAGAGCAAGATAAAAAAGAAAACAAATCAAACGCTTCTGTTTTAAACAGCACTATTGATGAAGAAGAGGATCTTCTGTATACACATCGACAGAAAAACGATACTGCACAGATGCGATGGAACGCCAGTTTATGCAGGAAACCTGGGAAATAAATTGGGAATAAAAAGAGTAAAGTGGTACGAGTTAGATATTAGGGCCACTATTTGCATTTCAATATTGAGGAACTGTCAACGCAGTTATCATATGTATCTCTAAGTGCCATTAGAGGATCCCCAACTCCTACAACAGTCACTATCGTCTCGATTGGTGGATGTGGCCAGTTATCAGGAGAAATTGTCTGTTTAGATACTTTTATGATAGTATCTTCCTTTATTATACCGCATCTCTTCTCATAATCGAGCACCAATGATTGTCCTAATTTCATAGCATAGTCCACAGCATCCCCATAGCTTTCAAAACGTTCCCTGCCTTCTGAGGAAAATACAAGAAAACCGGTGTCAGGATAGACCAGAGATTCAACTTTTATCACAATCTCCACCTTTTTAACACTCTTCCCTACAAGTGCTCCTACAGCATTTCCAACAATGGCAAATTGCGGAACCTGTATGTCTGCATCAATAATGGTGTTTAGATCATCCACATATGCAGAAACAGGGCCCCCTAGTAGCACCACCGGAATGTCTGTCTTGAACCTTACAGGATAGTTGTTGCTTAGGACTTCATCGATTGCGTTTTTTGGAATTGCAGGTATGAGGAATGATATCATATCTTGAGCCATATTCATTGCAAAAGCGTCTTTGACATGTCTACAAAACTCATACTTACCCATGTTAGCATATTTAGACAGGTAAGAAGCTCCTATGTCTGAAGCCTCTTTATTCCACTGAGTATACTCCTCAAGCACATGGAGCACATCGGTAGGTGTAAAACCGATTGACTGTACAAGCCTTTTATTGATCAATGAATCGAGGGTATTATTGACGAGCATTATATCCCTTGAGTCAGTCATATCGGTTATCTCACTGACAGGAACCGGCTCTGCGCCTATAGACTTTAGTAGTTCATTCTCATTCTCACGGAGTCCGGTTGGCTCATACTCAGTTCTGACAACAAATTTAGTTTGCTGATAATTTTCGTTTAGATCTTTGCGCATAATCATTTTGTTGAGCTTTAGACTATGGAGAAAACCCGGATAGATAGTTGCCGCAACGCAAAGAGGTATGACCCTTCGGGGGCCGATATTCACATTTTTATCTTTAATCCAAACATGACTATCCCCACCTAGAGCCGAAGTTTCCATCTTCATGGCTTTTACTCTGGTTTTCCATCCTCCCACCATACAGCCCTCAGGACTGATCTGAGGAATTCCGTCTTTTATAGATGATACGTCTGTGCTTGTGCCTCCTACATCAATAACTGCACACGTATCGACCTTTGCAAGATACGAAGCACCAAGGATGCTTGCAGCCGGACCGGAGAATATTGTCTCGATGGGTTTTTCCAGGGCATCTTCTATATTATAAACAGAGCCGTCACACTTGAGCATCAACATCCTTGCATTGATGCCTCTGTTACGGATATCAGAGACAACAGAGTTTACGAACTGATAGGTAATAGGTATCAACTGGGCATTAAGAGCTGCAGTTACGGCCCTTTCATAGACACCCAGCTCCTGTGAGAGTTCATGTCCGCATACAACCGGCATGTCTGTGATACTATGGATTATGCTCTTTACTTTAAGTTCGTGTTCGGGGTTGCGCGTACCAAAATATGCAGATACCGCATAAGCTGATACCCATGGCTTAGATGTCCCTACATACCTTTTCACAGCCTCTATATCCAAAGGATATTCTTCTTCCCCGTTTGTATCATGACCACCCGAAACAAAAGTTACACTATCAGCAGGATAACCTTTGTCTGCCGGGTGTTCTCCTACTAATATCAATCCTACTGGCCTGCCGGTGTTCTCAAGGAGGGCATTTGTTGAAAGGGTGGTGGACACTGAAACCAGATTAACATCTTTCAAGTAGTTACTGTCCAGTGAATCTAATACGTTTTTAATTCCCTGTTGAATGTCAGGGTAAGTCGTAAATGCTTTTTTAGCATCAACGATAACTCCATCCGACCCCCTTATAATAACGGCGTCAGTGTAGGTTCCTCCGGCATCAATTCCTAAACCATAATGCATCTTATCACCTTTTCTAAAAGAAATCAGTTGGTATAAACCGCATGTTTTTATATATAGTATAAAAAACAGAGTAAGTTTTGTAATTCAAAACTTCTCTGATTCTGAAAATCAAGTTTCTACTCCAAACTGGAACTTGGCCTTGTTTCTCTTCATAATGCTTACCAGATGCAACATCACCGGCACTTCCACCAGCACACCTACCACAGTTGCAAGAGTCGCTCCGGAATCTATACCGAACAGTATAAGAGCCACTGCCACAGCCAGCTCAAAGAAATTGCTGGCACCGATGAATGTGGAAGGTGCAGCTTCCTGGTATGGTATTTTCAGTTTTCTAGCCCCAAAATATCCAACGAAGAATATTAAGTAAGTCTGGATTATCAAGGGTATAGCTATGAGCAGGATGTGCAACGGATAGTTGAGAATCTTGTCACCCTGGAATATGAATATCAGGACAAGCGTGATCAGCAGGCCCGCCGGGGTCACCCACTCGATCTTCCGGATGAGGCTGTTCTCAAGCCAGGAAACGCCTTTCCTTTTAATGGCCGCATGTCTTGTGATGAACGCAAGGGAAAGGGGTATTGCCACATAGAACAGCACCGAGAAGAAGACCGTCATTACAGGCACCGGGAAGTCCGTGGTAACTCCTACAAGCAGTGCTCCCAGTGGTGCGAAGAGTATCAGGATTATGATGTCGTTCACGGAAACCTGCACCAGTGCGTAATTGATGTTCCCCCGGGCAAGATGCGTCCATACCAGGACCATGGCCGTACAAGGTGCAAGCCCGAGCAGGATCATGCCTGCGATGTACTCTTCCTGCAATACGGGCGGTATGAGGTCTGCAAAGATGACGCTCATGAAAAGCCAGGCAATGAAAGCCATGGTAAAGGGCTTAATGGCCCAGTTAATAATAACTGTCAGGGTAAGAGGCTTGGAGTTCTTCTTTACATTAAGTACCTCTTCAAAATTGATCTTCAGCATGATCGGGTACATCATCACCAGCAGCACGAGCGCCACCGGGATGGAGACGTTAGCCACCTCTATCCTGCTGAGGGACTGAGCGAATCCCGGGAACAGATACCCTATTGCAGTGCCCAGTACTATACATATAGCAACCCATATGGACAGGTATTTACTGAAAAAGTCAAGTTCTCTTTCTTCTTCCATAATTTCACCTCTTGCTTACAGGAACAAGCAACACTGGCTTTCTTGTTTTTCTAAGCAGGCTCTCAGCAGTGCTTCCAAGCAAGATATGCTTAATGGACCCTATTCCACGATTTGTGATTGCTATGAGAGTGATGCCAAGCTCTTCTGCAAGACTATCAATCACTTCTGCAGGCTTACCTTCACTTACATAATAGCTGACTTCAAGATCACTCTTAAACTTACTTCCAAGTTTGGATAGGGAGTTCAGACTTTGTTCTTTAGTTATCTCAAGCTCTTCAATCTTTACATCCTCAAGTACATGAACAAAAACAAGTTCATCAATTATATCTACCAGACCACTGATTTCATCCAACAGTGTACGTGAGTTCTCCGACAGATCTACAGGAAGCATCACTTTTGAGAATTTAGCAGAACAGGCTTTTATGTAAAGCTCCTCTTCGCTTTCTTTAAGCGTATCATACTTTTCAATGAGTACTATTTTTCCGGACTCACGTGATATATATTCAGTCGTCCTTCCTATCAAGCGCCCCCTAAGACCGGAAGTGGTTGCACCCATAACTATACAGTCAACATTTTCCTCGTCTGCTACCTGTACAATTGTCTTTTTGACATCTCCATGGATAACAAGGGTGATTGCATCGATGCCTATTTCATCAAGCAGCTTTTTGTAGTCCAGAATCCTCTTCTTTGCATTCTCTTCAAACATTGGAGCCAGACCCTGGGCCTGATAGATGTCCACGACATGCAGTAACACCACTTTCTTTAACCCTGCATTTTTGAACTCTCCTACACAGGCTAGAAGTTCCTCACTCTCAATGGTAAAATCAGTAGGTACTAGTATAGTTTCAATCATAGATGCCTCTACATATATTTACAAAAACCTAGCAATATTTATTCATTTCACTATTTCTTCTCTCCACAACAACACGAATCATCTTTCTCACAGCATGCATTGTTGTTTTTGTCATCCTGCTGCCCAAATATCTTATCATAGACATTTGTCCATCCTATTTGGGAACCACATGCAATGAACATTGCTACAGCTATTGTTTCTGCAATTTCATCTTCGCTGGATCCGTTCAAAAGAGCTCTTTTAGAATGGGCCTCGGTACAATATTCACACCTCATCAAAACAGAGGAAGCAACTGCAATTAATTCCTTTGTTTTTCTGTCGAGTGCGCTGTCTTTAAAGATCGAATCTCGCATTTTACTGAATGCATCGGCGGTTTCAGGTAACTTCTTGTCTAAGAATGACATACGTTTCTCCAATAGTAAAAACGCAGTTTACAAATATAATATCATACGCTTTGTATCAAGATATCCTGATATGATTAAATTTATATGATTTGTCTTCTCATTCAATCTCATGAAATGTTGTCCAACTGATTCAAATATAAAAGAAGATTGGGAGCACGATTTAGAAAGCGACATTAACATAGATGAAAATGAAATTAACAGGTTATGTGAAACATTTAAAGTACTAAGCAATCCGATAAGACTTAAAATTGCTTATCATCTTCTAAAGCAGGACTATTGTGTCAATGCATTGGTCTATATGTTGAACGAGAAGCAAAATCTTGTTTCTCATCATTTAGCTATTATGAAGGAAAGTGAAGCTGTTGTTTCTTACAGGAGTTCAAGGTTTACCTATTATAGTTTAAACCAGCAAATACGACAACTTCTGAAGACAGAATGAATTTTCTACATATAAATAAAATCAAACATTTTCAAGTTTCTTTTTAACCAACTTCCCTTTGCTGTTTCAAATTTAATTGAAACATATATATTCGATGAGTATCTACACTTAAGTGACTTTAATAATAGAGGAGAAGCAAAAATGACAGATGTTACTATAAATTCTACTATTTGTGGCTTTGTTCACCACGTACATGGAAAGATGCAAGGAAAAAACATTGTTATTGATATCGAAAGTGATTGTGAGAAGATCAAAAAGATGTCACACATGGAAATACCCATGGATCAGACCTTTGACATTAAAGATAACTATGTGATATCAAAAGCCCAGGAAATGAAGTGCTCATCTAATTGTCTTGTACCTTGTGGAATATTGCATGTATGTAGAATAGAAATGGGTACTTTGTCGCAATCGCTGGCAAGGAAATCAGGAAACATCAGTATAGACTTTAAATGAATGCATATAGGATAGCATTTCAGTAAAGAGAATACTTTAATTTTTACTTCCATTTTTTGGATTCTGTAGAAATCTCAATTAAATCTTACTTTGATTTATGAGGACTGAAAAACAGAAAGTCATTGAGACCTCATTAATAAAACACATATCTATTGACAGGGATATTCTCCCTGCCAATCTGCAAAAGATCACTCCTTTTTCTCATTTGCCTCCGCCTGTGACATAATCTTGCTCATTAGATCGCGCATAGAAGGTTCACTCATTAATGCTCTCATCAGCATGTTCTGTGTGTCGTTGAACTTTGTAAGCTCTTCATTTGCATCTTCAAGCTCTTCGACACGTCCCCTATACTGGTACGCCAATGCACGGTTTGCATCATTCTGGTCACTGAGCTCCTCGTTCTTTTCTTTCAGTGCCTTGAACTCCGGAGAAGTTGAAACGTCTGCATTTTCATGAAAAATGGGAGCTCAGAGGGCCGTGGAAACCCACGATTTTACAGGCTGTCCGACAATTCCAATTTTACCTGTCATAGATAACTATAAAGTCCCATAAGATCTGATTTTAAAGTCCAACCATGCCTAATTCTCTGGCAACAGCAATTGATTGTTTGAATATTTGCTTAAGTAGATCCGTATTGTTTTTCCTAAAGTCACTGATCGTCCTAAAATCAGGTGTTAATTTTTCTGCCAGGTAAATATACACAACGTTCTCCCTAACATTGCGAGCTATAGCTCGCGATGATCGAACTCTGTCAAGCATTGATTGAATTAGTATCTTGCAAATTATTCTGGGATGATATGCAGGATGTCCTGCACCCTCATATCTGTTTTCAAATTCAGTAAAATCTAATTCTTCTACAAATGAATCAACTAAAAAGCAAATATGATCTTCTGGGATCATATCTTTGATATTGGGTGGAAATAACCATGTTTGATTTTTTGAAGACGCTATGAATACCATATATAAATAATTGAAGCTATTATTTATAAAATTTATGGTTTTAATTAAACAAATATATCATGTGGTATAATTGTCGGACAGCCTGTTCAGTCGGGGGTAATTGACCCATAATTATTAAATCAAATATCGCAGTAGGAATATCCAGATCTAATTAGAGTATGGAGACCTTTGATGTTAGAGGAGATTACCAATCAGTATAGCCCGGAAAAACTGGAAAGGAAGATTCAGGACTTCTGGGAAGAATCGGATGCGTACTCAAAGGTACGTGAGCACAGAAGAGGCGGGAAAAGATTCTTTTTCGTGGACGGACCACCATACACCACAGGGCACATCCACCTGGGCACTGCATGGAACAAGATAATCAAGGACTCCATTCTGCGCTACCGCTCAATGAAAGGCTATGACATACTTGACCGTGCGGGCTGGGATATGCATGGATTGCCAATCGAGGTCAAGGTGGAGGGCGTGCTTGGTTTCACATCCAAGAAGGATATCGAGAAATACGGCGTCGGTAACTTCATCGAGAAGTGCAAGGAATTCGCGCTGAACCAGAAGGACGAAATGACCGGGCAGTTCCGCATGCTGGGCGCATGGCTTGACTGGAAGGACCCTTACATGACCTTGCGTGACGAGTACATCGAGGCCGCATGGTGGACCCTCAAGCGTGCCCAGGAGAAGAACCTGCTGGAGCAGGGCAAGCGCGTTGTCAACTGGTGCCCCAGGTGCGAAACAGCCATTGCTGACTCTGAGGTAGAGTACAGCGACAGGGCGGATCCTTCCATATTCGTCAAGTTCAGGCTCAAGGGTGAGGAAAACACCTATGTTGTCATATGGACCACCACTCCATGGACCATCCCGTCCAATATTGCAGTAGCAGTTCACCCTTCATTTGAGTACTCCAGAGTAAAGGCAACAACTTCAGAAGGCAGGGAAGAGGTACTCATTATTGCTTCACAGCTTGTGGAGGCCGTCCTGAAGAAAGGACGCTATGCCGATTATAAGATACTGGGCAGCATGCTTGGCGAGGACCTCACTTCGCTGTCATACGAGCACCCTCTTGCAGATAAGGTGCCAAGACAGGCAGCTATGGAGCATAACATCTATCTTGCCGATTTCGTGACCGCCGAGAATACCGGCTGTGTGCATATCGCACCAGGGCACGGTATGGATGACTTTGATGTCGGTATCAAGAACAACCTGCCTATATTCTGCCCCGTAGGTTCTGACGGCAGGTACACTGAAGCTGCCGGTGATTACACAGGGATGCATATCAGGGATGCGAACACGAGTGTAATCGAAGATCTCAAAGAGCGCGGCCTGCTCCTTGCCCAGGGTAAGATAACTCACAGGTACGGGCACTGCTGGCGCTGTAAGACGCCTATCATATATCTTGCCACAGAACAGTGGTTCATTAAGATATCAGATCTCAAGGAACAGATGCTCTCCGAAATACAGAAAGTGAACTGGTATCCTTCATGGGCAGGCTCTTCAAGGTTCAAGGACTGGGTCGAGGGTGCCCGCGACTGGTGTGTTTCCAGGCAGAGATACTGGGGAATCCCAATACCTGTATGGAAATGCCGGACATGCGACAGCATGCATGTTGTCGGAACCAAGAAGGAACTCCTCGGGATGTCAGGCCTCTCCGGTGATATCGAGCTTCACAGGCCTTATGTTGACGAGGTCACTTTTGACTGCCAGTGTGGCGGGACAATGAAACGCGTGGAGGATGTTTTCGATGTCTGGTTCGATTCAGCTGTAGCTTCTTGGGCAACCCTCAGGTTCCCGCAAAATGCAGAGGACTTTGACAAGTGGTGGCCGGCAGACTTCATCACTGAAGGGCACGACCAGACCCGCGGATGGTTCTACTCACAGCTTGGAGCAAGCATGGTAGCATTTGGCAAAGCTCCCTACAAGAGTGTGCTCATGCACGGCTTCACCCTTGACGGTGAAGGCAAGAAGATGTCAAAGAGCCTTGGAAATGTGATAGAGCCAAAAGAGGTCATCTCAAAATATGGTGCCGATACTCTTCGTTGCTTTGTGATGTCAGCCAGTGCTCCGTGGGACGATCTAAAGTTCAATAGCGAGGAACTGGGGACCATAAACAGGACATTGAATATCCTCTGGAACGTGTATCGCTTCCCATTGCCCTATATGGTGCTGGACAAGTTCGACCCATCACAAGTATCCCTGGAATCTGTAAGGGAGCACATGAGGAAGGAAGATAAGTGGATACTCTCCAGGGCTCAGTCGCTGATCAATGATGTAAACAAGGCCATGGACCAGTACACCCTGCACAGAGCTCTGCGTTCCATCAACGAGTTCGCCCTTGAGGACCTCTCCAGGTGGTACATCCAGCTCATCCGGCCAAGGACATGGGTTGAGGCTGATGACCCCGACAAACTGGCTGTATACAGGGTGCTGTATGAGGTGTTTGTCATAACTGCCAAGGTCATAGCTCCTTTCATGCCACATCTTGCAGAGGAGATGTACCAGAACCTTGTTAGGAACGTTTACCCTGACGCACCGGAATCAGTCCATATGAACGACTGGCCTGTTGCTGATGAGTCTCTTGTGGACAAGGAACTTGAGACTCACATGGATATGATAAGGTCCATGGTGGAAGCATCTTCCAATGCCCGCCAGAAAGCAGGCAGGAAGCTCAGGTGGCCGGTATCCAGGATAGTGGTCGCTCCGGCCAATGAGCAGGTCGCAGAGGCTGTGGCAAGCCTTAAGTCCGTGCTCATGGACCAGACCAATGCGAAGGATATCGTACTCACGGCTGCGGGACAGCCATGGGATGAACTCAACTATGAAGCTATCCCCAACCCAAGCACCATCGGCCCTGTTTTCAAGGGCGATGCAGGAAAGGTCCTGGCTGCTATAAAGAAAACTGATGTGCTATCCCTCAGGAAATCCCTCGCTACAAACGGGCAGGCAGAAGTTGAAGTTCCCGGAGGTATGGCAACCATTACACCGGAAATGGTCAAATTCGAGGAAAAACTGCCGGAAATGGTCGCAAGTGCAGAATTCAACGCAGGCAGCGTATATGTTGACGCAAAACTGACCCGGGAACTCGAGTCTGAGGGCTTTTCAAGGGAAGTCATCCGCAGGGTGCAGGACATGCGCAAGGAGCTTGACCTTGCTGTTGATGAGAGCATCAGGGTGCACATCAGGATCAATGACCAAAGGGTGCTCGATCTTGTACTCGATCTTGAGCAACATATTGCAAAGGAGATCAGGGCGGATGTGCAGGTAATAGGCCTTGACGTGGATGCAAGCGGAAGTCTCAGCAAGGACTGGGATGTCGAAGGTGTGTCTATGAGCATCGGCATTTCACCGGCCTGAAACGCATCCGCACCAAAACCCAAAGGAGAAACATGGAATTTGCAAAATGGGAACCTGTATACTCAAGGATACTTGAGGACATGGGTTTTAGCAGGAAAGAGGATGAGCGCGCTGCTCTCATTCTCTCCCGCCTGCTGGACCATTCAAGGACTGCAGATGTATCTGTCCTCCATGAACTGATAGGCGAAAAGAACGTTCTGGTATGCGGCAATGCTCCATGCCTTAAGGAAGAGCTGGGATCTGTTGATGCAGGGAACCATGTAGTCATAGCTGCTGACGGGGCTGCGGCTGTTGTCCTTGATTTTGGGGTAGTGCCCGATATAATAGTGACAGACCTTGACGGGGACGTCGGAAAGGAAATTATCGCCAATAACAGGGGTTCGCTCATGGTTGTGCATGCCCACGGGGATAATATTGACAAACTTGAGAGATATGTGCCTCTTCTTCACAGCATTGTCGGAAGCACACAGTCAGTTCCCCTTAAAAATGTCTATAACTTCGGTGGTTTCAGCGATGGTGACAGATGTGTTTTCCTTGCAAAAGAATTCGGTGCTGCCAAAATTATTCTCATAGGCTTTGATTTTAATGATGAGGACGTTACCCCTACAAAGAAGAAGAAGCTGCAGTGGGCCAAAAGGCTGATAAGGGAGTTACTTTCGCAATGAGGAACGGCTCCATGGGTGTGGAGACCTGACATTTAACAGTCTTTCATTGTAACGATTTTATGAGAATCTATTTATATTTCCGTGTCACATAGCAAATGGAGTTATATGCAAATACTGATCCTCTGTATAGACAGAGACGATGACCTTGGCGTAAAAGCTAATGTAAGAGGCCCTGTTATTGGAAGGGAGGCAAACGTAGAGGCCGCCGTAAAACTTGCCACAGCGGACCCCGAGGACTCGGATGCCAACACCATATTTGGCGGTATCAAGGTGCTTGATGATCTGGCTGCAAGAGATATTGACGCGGAGCTTATCACCCTTGCCGGGGATAAGAACATAGGTATCATATCCGACCAGAAGATAGCAAACCAGCTCGATGTCCTCCTTAAGCGTTTCAACTTTAGCTCTGCTATATTCATTTCTGACGGGGCGGAAGATGAATCCCTGCTCCCCATCGTGCAGTCCAGGATGAAGGTGGATTCTGTCAAGCGTATTGTAGTTATGCAGAGTGCGAACCTGGAAAGTACCTATTATATCATCAAGCATGCTTTTAATGATCCCAAGATATCCCAGACATTCTTCGTACCCCTGGGACTGGCATCGCTTATCTATGCCTTTTTCCTTATGATCAATTATCCTCAGGGCGCTATCATCGGGATACTCGCTGCAGTAGGCCTCTATATGCTCTACAGGGGTTTCGGTGACCCGATATCTGTTTATGGGGAGCGCATTAAGGACTCTTTCCATTCAGGACGGATGACATTCCTGACATACCTCGCCGCACTTCTTGTAATGGTCGCTGCAAGCGTACTTGGCCTTAGCAGGGTATGGGAGCTTTACACGCGTGAAGGCATCTGGTATTATGGACTGGTACCTCTGGCAACAGTTTTCATAAACACCACTGTATGGTTATATGTAAGTGCTATACTGATAGCAGACGTCGGGAAGATAATTGACTGCTATAAGAACAGGACATCCACTTTCAGGTATATAATACCTGCTTTCTTTGTGATATCCATGGGCCTCCTATTCTGGGGTGCAAGCACATACCTGATATCCATAAGCACAGTCATAGGCGGCAGTTCTATTGACCCTGCAGTGGGAGTGCAGTATTTCGTTTATTCTATAGTTGCAGCTATAATCATTGCCCTGGTGGGAATAAAGGTCTCTGCAAGTATCAGGATGGAAGAGAAACAGGTTTTAAATGGTAGCAATAATGCGGACACATAGGTCAGGATCTACCACAGGTCCCAGCTTTGATGTTGCAGTGATCGCAGGTGTGAACTTCTCTTTCCCTGAAGTATCTGAAAACATAACTGTGGAAACGCCTTTTGGTGTGGTCCGGGCTTACCCTTTTGATGTCAAAGGCAGGAACTGCGTTTTGATACCAAGGCATGCTGACGGTCAGAAACATCTTCCTCCGCACATGGTAAATTATAGGGCCATTATATGGGCTGTCATGGAGCTTGGCATTGAAAGGGCCATATCGGTAAATTCTGTGGGTACAATGCAGGGTCATCCAATCGGCAGTTTCGTCCTGCCGGATGATCTTGTGGATATGACGCGTAACAGGATATCCACTTTCCACGATAACAGGACCGTACATGTTGATATGACGGAGCCTTATTGCCCGCAGATACGGCAAAGCCTTAAGGCGGCGCTCATAAAAGAGGACGTTGGTTTTGCAGATGGCATATATGTCTGTACCGAAGGCCCAAGGTTTGAGACAAGGGCAGAGATAAGGATGATGAGCAGGTTTGGAGATGTCGTGGGCATGACAGGCATGCCTGAGGTGGCCCTCGCAAAAGAGTTGAACCTGTGTTATGCTTCTATCTGTACTGTTACCAATAATGCCTGTGGTATGGGTGCTCAGAAAGTCACAGCCTCAGAGGTCGTCAGAACACTTCAGGAAAGGCAGGAGATACTTCTGGGGGTCCTGCTCGATACCATTGGCAATATCCCTGATCAGCGCAGCTGCAATTGCAGGTATGCGGCAGACACAGATGCCTGTCTATAAGCAAACACAGTTCATCTGGAGGGGCGGTTCAGGCAATATCCCTTGAAGTATCTATTTGTACTCCCTCTCCTATCTTGAACTTGATCAGCTCCGGGCTTGGCACCATTCCTCTTATCTTTGGTATGGCTAGCTTGCTGACCAGTTTATCAGAGTTTGTCTCCAGAGAGGACTCAAATATCACATCAACTGTGGCGAAGACTTCATTTACCATTTTTTCCGGGGTGCTGCCCTTATGACCGTAGAGATGTGTCAGGCACTGTATCTCCTTGGTGACCTCATAAATGACATTGGTCAGCTGGCGGATAAGCCCGGGGTTGACGCGGAGATTCATATAAAATGAGAAGGAATCGATTATGAGGTTGATCTCCTCACCGGTTGAATCATTGGCAATGTTACGCAGGTTGTATTCAGTGAACTCTATTATCTTGGAATCGATATATTCATTGCCTACATTTTCTGACATTTCACCGCATGCGCTGAAATAATATTCACTATATACATCAACGAAGATTATGTTGGACGGGTCAAATCCCAGGTTGATGATATCATTGAGGACGAACTTGGGCCTGCGTCCGGTTGTGAAATAGAATGTCCTGCGGGATTGTGTGAACTGATAAAGGAATACTTCTGACATCGAGCGGGGATCGGCTGAGAAATAAGATACTGAACCAGCAGGCAGGCCTCCGCCAAGGTTCCTGTCAAGGACTAATATGCCTGTTGAAAGTAAAGTTGGCTGTTCCTGGTATGTCACAGTAGAGGACGTTCTTTTGAGGCTGTCGTATAGTGACACCTCTTCCTGGTCCTTTGATATCTCATCCTGCATAAAGGAGTTTGCCGCAAAAGATTTGGTTGTTAACATTGTCCCGTTCCTTGTAAGCAAGCAGTAATATATTGTTATTTATATTTTTACTTATGCTTTCCATAAAGCCAATAGTATTTATACTCACTGTGCTATCTGAGTGCGCAGATGACTCTCTGGATACTAATAATTGCCGACAGGGCGAAAATAACCGTTCTGCCGATACGGGATAAAATGAAAAGACCTCTTTTTGTAGGGGAACTGGTCATGCAGACGACTGCTACAGGACCACGACCCCACAAATTCAAGGTCGTCCTGAATAATAAAGAGGAGCTGCATCCCCCCTCCGAGCTGACCGAACTCTTGAGGACTGCTGATCGAATCATGATAGCAAAGGACGGGGATGCCCAGCAGACAGCTGCTGTTGTTGATATGTTACAGGGATTCCAGCTTCGCGCTGATATTGTAGATGTCTGCAGGTTCTGCCTGCTGAAGAACATGTTCAATTTTCTCAACAGAAGATCCGTGAGATATCATCGGGAGAAAATATGCGCGGATTGTGCAAAGGACGAACTGTCCAGAGTACTCTCAAGTTCGCAGGTGACTTATGGCGAGGAAGTATGTGAGAGACTGGAGGAAATATTGCTAAGTACAAGGGACCTTGACAGAACCTTGTCCATGCTAAGCCCCGAAGAACTTGACCATGAGCTCACAAGATTTGATTCAATAGCAGCAAATACAGAGGTCTCTACATCTATGATAAGGGACCTGCCGATAAACAGGAAATTCAAGGACCTTCTACTTCAAAAGTCGGATGTGCTCCTGCCGGTGCAGTCAATCTCAGTGGAGAATGGCCTTCTGAAAGGCCAGAACCAGCTTGTGACCTCAGTGACAGCCACAGGTAAGACACTTATCGGCGAGCTTGCAGGTATCGAGAATATCCTGCGCAGGAAGGGAAAACTGCTGTATCTTGTGCCTCTGGTAGCGCTTGCAAACCAAAAATATGACCAGTTCACTGATAGGTACTCAGGATTGGGGATACAGACATCCATCAGGGTCGGAAGCGCACGTATAAAGGCATCTAAAACGGATTCAATGCGCAGGTCCCTTGATTCTGATATCATTATAGGTACCTACGAAGGTATAGACTATATCTTAAGGATCGGTGCTGCGGACATGCTGGGTAAGGTAGGTACTGTTGTTGTGGATGAAGTGCACACTATCGAGGATTCGGAGCGCGGTCACAGGCTCGACGGAGTGATAGCAAGGCTCAAGTACAGCGCACCTGATGCACAGTTCATCTACCTGTCCGCGACTGTCGCAAAGCCGGAAATAATGGCAAAGCATCTGAATGCAAAGCTTATAGAGTATGAGTACAGGCCGGTTCCTATTGAAAGGCATCTCGTGCTCTGCCCGGAGCATTCAAAGATAAATATCATGACCAAACTTGCCAGGGATGAGTATAGCAAGGTTTCATCAAAGGGGCACAGAGGTCAGACCATTATCTTCACGAACTCAAGACGTAACTGCCATCGTATATCCGAAGCCCTTTCTATTCCTTCTGCTCCCTATCATGCAGGACTGACAAGCCAGGAGCGCAAGAAAGTGGAAGTGGGCTTTGCAAAAGGCAGGCTTCCTGTTGTAGTTACCACTGCCGCTCTTGCAGCAGGCGTCGATTTTCCGGCATCGCAGGTGATATTCGACTCCCTTGCTATGGGTATCGAGTGGCTTAATATGCAGGAATTCCTCCAGATGCTGGGCCGTGCCGGCAGGCCGGATTACCATGACCTGGGAGAAGTAGTGTTGCTTGCGGTACCTGGCAAGAGGTACACGGGTGACCAGGGTGATACGGAAGATACTGTAGCCCTGAAACTTTTAAAGGGAGAGATGCTGCATACAAAGGTGGAGTACGGGGAAGAGGAGAAGCTTGAGGAGATCCTCGCAACCGCGGCCATAACCTCTTCCGAGAAGGACCTGATTAAGATACACGGGGATATGCTTGCCGGCTATGCGGTGGATGTGCTTGTGCGCAGGCTTGAACGACAGAAATTCCTTTACAGGAAAAAAGGCACAATTGAGCTGACAAGTTTTGGCAAGATCGCTGCAGGCCACTTCCTTTCTGTTTCCAGGGCTTTCCTTATACGGGATGCTGTGCTGATGGACCACGATCCGCTTGCTATCATTACTAACCTTGAGTTCTTTGACGGGGTGTATTTCAAGTATGTTTCCAGGATATCTGCAGCTCTTAACGTTAATCTTCCTTCGCGGGTCTTTCAGGGGGCTTCACTGGATATCCTCTTTGAGGGGGAGAACATGGGAAAGCTCGATATCTCTTTGAGAGAGCAACTATTTGATTTTGCATCCGAGTTCCTGGCCTGCAGTTGCAGGGATTCTCCATATTGCGGCTGTGCCGAGCGTAAGTTCTCCGAAAAGATCATCATGATCAGGACAGAGGGGTACGATCCGGCAGGCATTGTGAGGAAAATAGAGAATCTCTACGGGATTACCGCCTATCCGGGAGATGTACTCGGATATCTGGACAGTGCAGTGCGTAACCTTGATGCTGTTGAGATGATAGCAAAGACCTACTCCAAAAGAGAGATCGCATCTGAAGCTCGCCGGCTTAAAAAAGAGATAGAAGGGTAACCGGATATGTTCATCATATCGCAACGTGCTATCATAATGCTTTAGAATGATGCCGACAGATAAGGTAGGACAGATGATGCATGAGCCAGTCTGCAAGGAAACATTAATATGAGTGAAAAATCAGAAGGGATAAAAGGAAAAAGAAAAGTAAGGATAGAACTGTTCAAGCCTGATGATTTCAAACAGGTCTACTCTATAGGAGCTGTGGGGGGGCACAGTCCGTACGATTTCAGGATTGGCTTCTATAATGACACACCTCTGCCGTCTGATAAGGCATCGGAGGAACAGGTGATCCAGAGGAAACTTGAAACAGAGGTAATCCTTTCCCCTTTGGCTGCCTTGGAGCTTGCGAGATGGCTTAATCAGCATATCCAGGATTATGAGAAGATGTTTGGCCCGATAAGGAGGCCTCATGAGAACATGAATAAGAAAGATGATGCTGAAGCGCAGCAAGCTACTACTGAGATCCAGGGGTATATGTAAATATCTCTAGGCATGAGCAGTTTCCCCAGGTATATAGTAAAGGTTAAATCGCCAGTAATAAATATTAGATTGTATTATTGTATTAGCCTATAACCGGAAAGGCTCTAATGTTGTTTTAAAATGATGTGAGGATTAATTTTGTTCCCGAATAAGAAAGTCCAGAAAATGATTGGATCTAAAATCCAGGTTGAGATGAAAGGTGACCTTCACCTGCTTGAAGGAACCCTTAGCAGTGCAGATGATTACATGAACCTCCATCTTGTCGATACCGTTGAAATAGCAAATGGTGAGCGTTTAAGGTCCCTAGGTTCCGTTGTCCTTCGTGGAAACAATATAATTCTTGTCATTCCAGTTGAAGGCTAACTGTAAAGTAGTTACTGTTAGTGGTAAATTGATATGAGTATTGAAGAAACTGCTCTCAATGTCATTCGCTCTCAGGAAAGTGGCGTTTTTCAGAACCAGCTATGGAAGATGCTGGATATAGACAGCCGCAAGTGCTCCAGGATCATTTCAAAGCTCCTGGAGGATGGGCTCATTATTCGTGAGCAGGCCGTTTCCAATGGCGCCAGGACATACCTTCTGAAAGTGAAAGAGGAAAAAAAGCCGGTTTTTGAGTTACTCATGGCAGGGGAGGTATTCTCCCCCTGTGCAGGCTGCAGGGATGCATGCCAGCCGGAAAGCTGTGCAAAGCTCACATTCTGGGTAATGAATCTTGAAAAAGGTGAAGAACAGGGTGAAATATACTGATCTGGGCGAAAGCTTTAATACTGATATGTACTATGTTGGAGTCGCTCATTTAGAGCGAAATCGACGTGCTCCGATAGTGTAGTCCGGCCAATCATTCCGGCCTTTCGAGCCGAAGACTCGGGTTCGAATCCCGATCGGAGCACTATAAATATTTTTAGATATTACCTGTTCCGTAACCGAGTTTATGAAGAAACTGTTTTCCTCTATAGGGGGAACTTTTTTAGCTCCTCTTCTTTTGCATCCTTTTTGCCAGTGTTTTGCCTCTTAGTCGGGATAATACAAAATAATCTCTGGTGTTTATCTCTTTGCCCTTTCTTACGCTGTGTTTTGATTCCAGCATCTTGAGGATGAATGTTGTACCTTCATATCTTTCTGCTAGTTTCCTTAGTTTCAGCACATTTTTCCTGTATTTATTATCACAAAGTAACTCATGTATCTCTGCAAGGATATCTTTGGCTGAAGCTGAATATTCTATCATCTTACCAAGTGAATCCTCATCGATAGCAAAAGCGTTGTTGTGCTGTTCACTATGGTTAATATCGGGTACTGAAAGCATGGGAATACCAAAACTCATGGCTTCCATCATAGTGCTGTGCCCTCCGGGCGCGATTATAATATCGCAGGATGCAAGGAAGGGGAATTGGTCTTCAATGAACTCAAGCATTCTTACGTTTTCTGGTAAGGGCTTGAAAGCATCAAGGTCTATAAAGGGTCCAGAGAGTAGGGTATAGTGTATCTTGCTGTTCAATTGTGCAGCTTGGATAACTTTTCGAAAAATTGGTTCCCTGTATCCAAAGCCACCAAGTGTGGAAATAACATGAGGCCTTTTAAGATCCAGTCTTTCGACCTCTCCATATTTCTTTCCAATAAGCGGACCTGTGTAGAGGACTTTTTCCCATATATCCTCGGTGAAATCCAGATTTTTGCGGCATATGGTGTGCGGCATTGGGAAATCGGGTATCAGGATACCATCGGCCATCCTGAATACCCCTGTATAGAATCGCCTTATAATATCTCCTACTATCCTTCCAGGAATACCCTTCTGAACGAAGAACTGTTCCATGTTCGACTGATTAAGAACCAGATAGCAAGGGATTTTTCGGGCTTTTGCGCTCAGAATGCCCATATAGTAACTATCAGAGATAACAACATCAGGCATGATACGCCTCAATATTCTTGCGAGCTTAAGCAAACCCAGGAACTGTCCTCTTTTGAAGGTAGCAAAGACCGATTTTCTCAGGTTCAATGTGCCAGCCTTTCCTACAAGCGTGACTTCCGAGGGTATTTTATGCGCAGTATATCCTTTCTTCTCGATGAGTTCCTTTGAGTATCCATATGCACCAAAATGTACATCATGTCCTGCAGCTTTTAGTTCTCTTCCCAGCGAGATACACCTGCTGGTGTGTCCGAGTCCTTCTCCACACACAAATATCATTATTTTCATTTTGCACCAGAGTTTGTGTTCTATGATCTTTGTATGCTCATAACTTGCAGGCAAAACTTAACCATTGATCATCCTGCCGATTTTTGAAACCTGTGGCTGCTTTGAGACCATATACAAAAGGACAGGCAGCCCTGATCCAGATATATGTTTAATAAATTCTTTTGCAGCGTTATTTACCAGAGGGCTTCTCCCCAGTATATCGCTCTCCATGATACTAACCAGCCTGTCAAAGGCACCCATGCCTGTAGTGAAGCCCATTTCCTCCCTGATATCTCTCCTCATGCTAAAAACAAGCTCTATCCAGGCATTCAGTTCTCCTGTGATGTGTTTCCATATGGGCTGGTCTACTACCATATATGAACGCCCTTTGCATATATTGGAGAAATACTCGTGGAATGTGTCACCTTCGGCAACAGTATATACATTACCGATGCTTCCGGTGTGGCTGTCGGTTGTTATCGCCATTCCTTTTCCATATCGTTGAGCAAGGATCATCGCAAACAGATTTTTCTGCTTCAGGTCCTGCATGTTATATTCTATCACCGGAAAGTGTCTGGCAATTTCGGGGATTGCGAAGATATTGGGCCTGTCACCGACTTGGAACCAGAATGGGTGATTGTATATGTATGGAAGATCATTGCTCCTGAAATAATCTATGATACTGTAGATATTGCACTCCTTCTTTGCCAGGTTGCTGAACTCCATATACTGTTGCCTGTCAAATCCGAAGACATTAATATGCACGGTGTGCCCCACATTCACCGGATCGCTGACCGATAGCTCCACGCCAGTTGTCAGGTCATCTCGCTTCCAGCCAAGGATGTCATAGGCCTTTACAGTATCATGGTCTGTAAATGTTACAAAATCAAGACTATTGTCCTTCCCTTTCTGGAGTAGGTTCTCTGGACGCATTGATTCTGTTGGTGGCACATCATATGAGCAGCAGGTATGTACATGCAAATCCGCTTTATGCCACCCGTTTCCCAAAAGTTCGACAGCCTTTTCGGAAGAAATGATTTTTTGTTTATTGAGATCTATCCTATGGGGCAAGATCATCACTCCTCTTTATGGTCTCAATTTTTTTAATTGACATTTGTCTATATAAACACTCCTAAGTAAATACTTTATGTATATATAATATATTTAAGCCCCGTAAATATATATTCTACACACAAATATAATATCTACTACAATTCTCATATGCAATGTAAATTAATATTGTACAAAAATAGACGGCACGATATTATGAAGTTCTTCATTTTCACATGTGGCGAGGGTCTGGGTCACACGGGGAGGAGTATTTCCCTTGGCAGGGAACTATTATCAGCAGGACATATTGTCCATTTTGGAGCATATGGTTCCTCAAAAGAGCTTATTGAGAATTCTGGGTATGAAGTCTCTTTTATACCTCAGGAGCTCCGGCTGGAAGGCAAAGCTGGAAGTTTTGACTTGGAGGCTTCCATAAAGAAGACAATAGTGAACATCTCCGCAAAGGATATTCGCTCCGTATTTGCCCTGATAAAGGAAAAGAATCCTGATGTAGTTATCTCTGACGGGTATTATCTTGCAATACTGGCAGCTAAGTACAAAAACATCAGAACCTGCATGATAGTGAACCAGTCCAACATGGAGGAGTTTTTCATTAATAAAGGACAGCTTGTGAAATTACTTGGAAGATTTGTCAGGAATTTCTATCACTACATCTACAGGAGAGTAGATGTCATCGTAGTTCCTGACTTTCCAAAACCGCATACTGTATGTGTACGCAATCTTGCATTCCCGGCAGATGTTGTAGGTAAAGTGAAATTCAGCGGTCCACTTGTTCGAAAAAGGTATAGTGAAGTGCTTGCAAAGGACCTATCCAGGCCGCAGGTATTGTGCACTGTAGGTGGTTTTGGTTACAGGAAGAGAATATTAGAAAATATTCTGGGTGCTGCCAGAATGGATGAATCTATCAAATATACTTTCATAACCGGTCCTGCTATTGGGAAAGATGACTTGCATGAGGTTCCTGTGAATGTCAATATTTGCACATTTATTGCAGACCCGTTCCCGTATTACAAAGCAAGTGATCTTGTAATTTCTGCAGGTGGGCATGGGACACTTATGGAAACTCTAAGCTTTGGACTGCCTTTGTTCTCATTCCCTGACAAAGGTCACAATGAGCAGGAGAACAATGCCCAAGTCGTGGAGGAAATGGAGTATGGCAGAAAACTTGATTATTCTGTATCTTCTGAAGAGATTCTTTCTACGATAAGGGAAGTGGTTTATAGGGGACGTTTCATGGAGAATACAGAGAAATTAAGGCAACAAGCAGAAGTGTTCTACGGCCCTGCCTTTGTAAGGGAGCTATTGGAAAACTCAGATGAAGAATAAATGTAGTTTTATCGTCTTATTTATTCAAGAGTAGAGTTCCCGGAGATATCCTTGAAGTTCTGCATGGTCTTTTACGATCCTGTCTGCATACTCCAGATGTGCAGCATCCACATAGGTTGGCAATCCTACACAAAAAAGCCCTGCATTCTTTGCAGCTTCAACTCCCAAAGGTGCATTCTCAATTACAATACATTCTTCCTTCTTGACGCAAAGCATTTCCACTGCTTTCAGGTATGGATCAGGAAAGGGCTTCCCCCGAATTACATCGTTGCCACTGATAATGACATCAAAAACACCAGAGTAAAATCTGTCTGTCATTTTTTCCACGGCATCCCTGTCAGAACCGGAAACAAGGGCAAGGTGAAATTGTTCATGCATTTCGCGCAGGAACTTTTCCATACCATTGAATGGTTTCACATGGTCCACATTGAATAATTCATGTTTTCTTGCAGGAACCGAAATGAAGATATCGTCACTGAAAACATGCTTTTCCTTCCGGAGCACCCTTTCTACAATTCCCCGGTCATTGGCACCCTCCATTTCAAATATATCCCTTATATCTACTTCAATTCCGGCTTCTTTAAAAGATGTCTTCCAGGCTGTGGCATGAAAGTACATGGAGTCTACCAATACGCCGTCTAGGTCAAAGATCAAAGCTTTTTTCATGGCTATATACAAACAGCATATCTATATATAATTTATTTAAAAAGCCTTTTTTAAAATGAAAGTATGTACTTAGGGGGAATTCTGGAGTTGACCATTTTGTTTATCGTTCTTACCTGTGATCTTCAGAAGAAAGAAGATTGACTTACCGGGACAAAAACCCCAATGATGTGTCTTTTCTTTTAGCACCACCTAAGTTTAAGCTTCAGTTGTAATTTTAACTAGAATGCCAAGGATTAGATATCAACAAAATAAGGAACACTCAAATAAAAGGTACTGCCTTCACCAAGTTTTGATTCCACCCACAATTTACCTTCATGTTTCTCAATTATATTCTTTGCTATAGCAAGCCCAAGCCCATTTCCTCCGAACTTACGAGTTGAAGTGCCATCTACCTGATAGAACTTCTCAAATATTCTTGCCAGATTTTCCTTTGGAATGCCAGTTCCGGTGTCCCTGGTGTAGATAACTGCCCCATCATCATCCAGTAACGTACCTATTTCGATATCTTTGCCTTTGTCTGTGAATTTCAACGCATTGTCAATAATCTTTGTAAGCGCATAAGCAAGCTTTTCAGGCTCTGCCTTCACGAAACTGTCAGTACCAAGTTTTATTGTAACATTTATACCTGAAGCATCGAGTTTCCCTTTAATCTCTCGACATGCCATCTCAACAACTCCATTAATATTTGTTTTTACCATGTTCAGTTTCCCCGTTTCATTATCTCCCCGAGCAACTTCCAAAAGGTCCTGAATCATCCAGTTCTGCTTTTCAAGGGCTTGCAAGGATTTTTGCAGGTAAAGGCGCCTTTTATCATTGTCATGCTCATCAATGGATATTTCTACGAATCCTTTCATTATATTTAGAGGAGTGCGTAATTCATGTGAAATATTTGCAATGATGTTGCTTTTCATTTGTTCCAGTTTCTTTATTTCCGTAATATCTTTTGTAACAGAGACATATTTCAGCTCATTCCTGTATTTCACACTCCCCATACTCAGGATAACATATTTCAGCGTGCCATCACGGGTGATGAAACTTAGCTCGTGTACAAAAGTGTCGCTAATCTCCGTATTTCTCAAAAAAAACCTAAGTTCTTCACTTTTTTCTTTAAAAAGAGAACACAAATCTAATCCTATCAACTCGTCTTCTTCAGACTCAGCTATTCCTACAAATGCCTCGTTTACAAACTCTATCTTCCCAACACCGTCACTAACAACTATTCCATCAAGGCTACCTGATATTATCTTTGTGAGGTAGTTTCTTGTATCAAGCACTTCCGTAGCAGCTTTCTCTTTCTCGATTATCAGGTTACCTATATGCACTGCCATATCATTGAAAGAACTGGCAAGCTGACCAATCTCATTTTGAGAGTCGATGCTGACCTTGTGATCAAAGTTGCCTTCACCGAAGACCTCCACTCCTTCCCTGAGGTCCATTATTGGGCGGGAGATGACTGTACCTGCGACATATGCAACATTGGAACCGGCAATCATTAGTAAAAAAACGAATATTCCCAGAGTTACAGTGAATTTGTCTACTGTAGCACTTATACTTTCCTGGCTCACGCCAACATGAACCTCGCCGGCTTTTCCTCCAAGAATAGGATAAGAGATATCCCTGATATACCCTTCTTCTGTATCAAGCAGCATGGTGCTTGTCTCGCCAACAGCAGGATTCAATCCCCGCAGTTCCACCGGAAATCCCCGTTTGAAGGTATGAGCCATCACCTCCCCGCTTTCATCAATTATGAATACATACACAACTTCAGGTTCACTTTCTTTTATCGTATCCACAAGCCACTGAAGACGGACCTGATTATCAGTGAGGATCGGATTTATGCTATTCTCGGCCAGATTACGCGTGATAGAGATGCCTTTCTCATTAAGTTCTGTTTTCATCATATTCGTTTGGACCACATTGAGATACGAGCCCATCAGAATACCCAGGATGAGGATAATACCGACAACGTTGAGGATTAATTGTGTCCTGATGCTGAAGTGACCGAAATAGGCGGTAATCTTCCTTAACTGTTTGTCCATTGTTACTCAACCTTCCGCGAATCATCTTCGTAGCTTGCATATGTATCATGGTCCATTTGAAGGAACATATCAAAATACATGTTCTTCAGAACATCCCGTCCACTGGATGAATCGTGCATCCTGAGCAGTGAGGTCTTTATCTTATCCCTGAATCCCTTATCAGTGTCCGGGTGGACCGCAACTGCATGGACGAGTTGCGGTGGAGATGTATGTATTATCTGCAAATTCGACGAATAATCCTCAGAATCCTCCACGACATAAGCCCACATAACACAATCAACCTCAGCACCGTCAAGAGTCCCCTGAGCAATCATATTAATAAAATTATCCTGGCTGTTACTGTAGATATAGCTGGAAAAATAAGAATCAGGAGATTCATTTATCAAAGGGCGCATATAGTCGGGAACAACTTCTCCGCGATTAAAGCGATAACTATTGAATGCAAATCGTTTGTTGCGCAAATCTTCCAAGGAGTTGATATTGCCATCAGACCTTGTGATCACATATGAGGAATAGCGTATATCTCCATGAATTACAGGCACTGCAATTACCTGCATTCCAAAATCCTCATAGCCTTCGAAATAATCGCTCTCCCTTACGAATACAGCATCCAGATATTTAGTTTTCAGCAAATAGTTTATTTCAGCAGGATTATCCCTCTGGACAAGCTCAAAATCAAGACCTGTATCTTTTGACAGGTAGTCAAGGAAGTCCTGATAGTATTCCATGGTCATTTTTGGTGATGCCATTGAAAAAACACCTATGCGGACAGATTTGCCCTTAGTATCCTGTTTATCAAGAATATCTGTATTCCCAAGAGATACTTTCAAAGCCTTCTCGCTTTCGAAACATCCGCTAGAAACCGTTACCAGTACAATGATTATAAGAAGGGAGATCAGGAGGAGGTACTTACCGTAATTCACTTTAGGTCCTTTCATTCTTTATCCACAACAACATCGTTTTTGATTCCATATATTGACTAAAATATATGCTACAAATGTATTTAAAATATAAATAGATTTATAGTATTTAAAAGTATAGATTTATATACATAAAATGCTAATTGTATATATAAAGGTCGATTTCTATGTCTCAAAATAATAAATACATATTAGGAGTCATTGTTTGCTTATTGCTGCTTTTTGTTATATTTCTGTCACACTCAGTTTTCCAGGAGAAGGACGTATTAACAACGCCTTCCACTAATGCTGGAAGCAAGATATTTATCAAAGGTTCGGATACGATTCTGCCTGTTTCAATCGCCGAATCCAAAATTTACATGGATCTGCACCCCGGCAATGAGATTATCGTCATTGGAGGAGGTTCTTCTCTAGGACTTGCCAGTTTCATTGAAGGCGAGGTTGAAATCGCTATGGCCTCACGAAAAATAAAAGAATCAGAGATCACAAGTGCGACTAATAAAGGCATTGAGCCTGTAGAGACTATCATTGGATGGGATGGCATATCTGTTATCGTCAACAAGAATAATCCTCTTGAGAGCTTAAGCGTTGAACAACTCCAAATGGTCTACAGCGGAGAAATTACAAACTGGAAGGAACTTGGAGGCAATGACGAGAAGATCAGGGTTCTGGTTCGTGACCAAAGCTCAGGAACCTACGGATTTTTCAAGGAACATGTACTCGGGGACAAAGCCTATACTAAAAACGCGATTATTGAACCTAACACCGAAGCTGTGGTCAAGGATGTCTCATTGAACACGGCATCTCTAGGATACATCGGACTCGCATATATGGATGAAAGTGTGAGAATGATTGGACTTGGCACATCAGAAGGCACATTTTATCCTAATGCCGATACGATCAGGAGAGGAACCTACCCGCTTTCCAGACCACTTTACTATTATACCGATGGTGAGCCTGAGGGAACTGTAAAAGAATATATTGATTTTGTATTGAGTGCTCAGGGGCAGGAAATTCTCTCTGATATTGGGTATCTGCCAATCAACTAAACTTGCTAGGATAGGAAGAGCAATATCTCACGTTATGATGAGATTCCCATGTTGTTGCAATTATGCGCTATAAGTGCATATTTATCTTATTTTACTCCATTGTCTTGCCTTGCGGCATGGTAATTATTTGAAGTTTGCGTAATCATTGAACCTATAAAAAAGCGTCCATATTGCAGCCACAGAGAACATTGAGTTCACAGAGAGGTATTTCACACTCCGGGTGGGAATCTTCCGGGCCACTATTTGGTCTAAATCTGATAATTGAAAAACTAAATGATTACTAAGTAAGTAAATTACTCGATAATCGATAATAGAACTACATAATCTATAGGGGGAGTATTATTATCACAGTAATCCAATTTAAACCAAAACCCAAGTTAAAGGTAGTAGACTGAAGAAAATATATAATAATGGTATAAATGGGGTGAATAATTGAAGCAGCTAAAAGAATGTCCTGAATGTAAGGCACTCCTGAGTGATATGGACCAAAGCACACAGCATTGTGAAATATGTGGATACTGGACACGGAAGGGCACTGCCAGACTTGAACAGATAATGGTATGTTGAGGAGGGAAACTAATATGTGTTTTTGGGTTCAATTCCAAGATGAAGACATTTTAAGAGAGGTGCCTATACACGCCGATACAACAGAAGAGGCTAAAGATATATTCCAGCAAGATTTTCCTGATGTGAGTCAGTTTGAGTTGATATCCCCTTAAAGTGCACAAATATTTAATCTTATTCTTTTTCAAGTGCACATCTAACTCAACTTCTTCTCCCGGTATTGGTTGTGGTAGTAAGCATGACTTAATAAACTTCTACTATTCATCAAATGACGCTTATAAAACAACGATACATTTTTAAGTATCCTATATATACATGTTTCCAATATATCTGTGACATGACTAAATATGACTTTAACTGCCAGTGAGAATTAGAACCTGGTTCAAATTAATTTCAATGGTTACTATTCGACACAGTAAACAATATAAACACCCTGAAATGACATTATATCAATAATGATTTATCGATGATATGACTAATTGACCATAAGATAGGCCTGCTTTATGGTTATGCCCTGATCATTATCAGGTGTTATGGCTTAAAATAATCGCAATGAATTAAAATAAAATGATAGTTAACGGCGTGAAGAAAGAAATAAGATCAATTGCTTATAGTCCTCAGCATGGCTATCTGTCACAGGATTACCTGGGAGGCAGGCGCACATCTCATGAAACGATATACTCGATGATGTTCAAAACAATCGACTGCATTTTAGATGATCACTACGGACCAAGACTCAAGAGGAAATAATGAAAACAGAGCTAATAAGTACAGTGTTCCTCTCAGAAAAAAGAAAGAACACTCTCCTCATGTTGATGGAGCGGCCGGCCACCATAGATGAGATTAAGGATTCCCTCACAGGAACCACCAGTGCAATAATGGCTCAGATGAAGATCCTTCTTGAGCAGGGTCTCATTGAACAGTCAGCTGATGAATACAGCCTGACATATATAGGGAAGATCATATTACGAAAGATAAAGCCCCTGATGGAAGCGCTGAATGTCCTTGAGGAGAATAAGGAATACTGGGAAAGCAGGGATATGAGCGCTATACCTGATCCACTACTGGACAGGATTGGCGACCTTGGGCAGATAATGGTATATCAGCCTGATCTCAACCATCTTTTTGAGCCACCGACAGCATTGCTTACGAGTTTAAGGCAATCTTCATCAGTATGCACATTCTATTCGTATTTCTGTCCAAGTTGCCCTATGAATTATTCCGAACTGGCAAAAAAAGAAGTAAATTTCAATTTGATGTTGACCAGGTCTGTATACAATAGGTTGAAAGATGAATATACGGAACAGTATAATGCCATGATGGATTCTCCAAGTTCCAATATGTTCATATGTGAAGATAACACGATTCGTCTGGGCGCTCTCTCTATAACGGATAATCTCATGCTGATTGCCTTTTTCAACAAACAGGGGATTTTCGATCACAAAAAAGTCATCACTTTTGAGAACAGTGCACGTCAGTGGGGATTGGACCTTTTTGAGCAATACAAGCAAACCGCTGAAAAAGTTAAATGAAATATAACCTCCAGTCACTGCAGAATATTGACATCAATTATTTATCCGAATTATATTTTTTTGCCTACGGCTTTTTATTGTTTTATTTTGCGATAATTCATAAAAAGGCCTTTTTTGTATGTCTGTATGACTTAATATCAAATTTCCTTATGTCCCTATTCATGGTCTCGATATTATCGAAGGTGTTAATTTTTTTCCTGCCGGGGTTTTCCTGAATGCTTTAGATTAAGAATATGCTCTCGGTAAAAACTACAATTCAAACCTTGAACAGGCAATTGATAATAATAATGGCATTGACTAATTACCGGGAGTTATTATATATATCTATGCCCAGATACCAATTAGTGTCAATAATGACAAATTCATAATTTGCATGGTTGACTGCGAAAAGATTTGATTTCAGATTGGTGGTTATGGATGGAAAAAGTGTACTATTTTCGCCATTCCTAACCAGTAATAACAAAAGATTGGTGATGAATTATGCCAGCACAAGATTATATCCCAATAGATCAAAATTGGCTAGGAAATGCAGGAAAGTTATGGACTACTCCATGGGTGGACAAGCCATCGGATAGAGTTATCGTGGACCCTATTATACTGTCACACGCAGCCACTCTATTCAGAAAGAACGCAGGGTACTTCTATTCGAATCCTGATGAAGCAGTAAGGATGGTTTGTGCCGCCTGTGAACTCTACGATGTCACTCCGGTTGGTCACTACCTTTATGCAGATTACTGGGGAGCCGACTACGGAGCTGAAATAAAGATTCAGACAAATGCTCCACCAGGTATCACAAACCGCCCGATAAAGACTGCTGAAGATGTCGATAAGTTTGAAGTGCTGAGCACAGAAGAACTGGTCAAAGGCCCGACCCTTGCGACACACTACAAAGCACTTGACACAGTGAAGAATGAATATCCACAGATGTTCGCCCCTATCACTCAGCTGGGTGGTACCATGGAAGTAGCTACCAACTGGGCTTCAATTGAAGATGTATTCATGTGGATGATCACAGAACCTGAACTTGTCGACAAGCTATGTATAAAGGCCGGAGACCACATGGTCAATGCCTGCAGAGCAACAGCCGAGAGGTATGGAGCAAACGTCATGATCACCGGTTCAGTAATAGCAAGCGGTGACCTCATGGACAGGGAACAGATCAAGAGGTTCAGTTACCAGCCCGTATCCAGAGCTGTCAGGAAAGTCCTGAGCGCAGGCGCAGGTCCGGGTGTCTATTACCACCTCTGTGGAAACCACACCGACGACTTCGACCTGTGGAAAGATGCACCAATGAGCCCGTTCACCATTGTCCAGATAGGATATGACGGACAGAAAATATTCCCGACATCAAAGCTGGTAGAAAACTTCGGAGACAGGTGCACATGCTTTGGAACTGTTGATACAAAGCTGGTTGACCGCGGTACACCTGCACAGGTCTATGCACAGGCCAAGGAACAGGTCCTTGCCGGTAAGGACAGCCCAAGAGGTTTCATCCTGGGAACTGCATGCGAATGCCCAACCAACGCTCCACCTGTGAACGTCCATGCACTTGTAAGGGCAGCAAAGGATTTCGGAAAGTATGAGAAGTTCTGAGAAAGGGGATGAACAACAACAGTACAAAATAATGAGGGTTTCTTATGGATATAAAGATAACTGAACAAGTGGACAATTTATTGAAGGACAACGGCGTGAGGAAAGAGGAGATCCTGGACATAATCAAGAAGGCTGAATCCAGCGGTCAAAAACTCAAGTCAAAGGATGGAAACACCTGTATTGCAAAGGGTGCATCCGAGAACCTGACCATCTACGCTGTTTATTCTGCAACTGAACTGCTTGATGTCTACGCCCACAAAATGAACATCCTCGGAATCACCGGCGGAGAGATCAAGCCAGTGGAGTACGATGATGCAAGTGACTGGATATGTGCAAAGTGCGGAGAGGTCGCACTGGAGAGGAATGTTGACATGAGCTACCTGGGAGTCACCAGGCCAGGCCCTGGTCTCGTCTGTGCCAAATGCGGCGAAATGTATGTCTCAGCCGGCATGGCAAAGTCAACACTCAAAACAGCAGAAGCGATCCTTGAAGAAAAAAGAGCTTAAGAATACCTGAGAATCAGAGGGATTCTCGGGTAGATTACCACCACCAACCAGAGAGGGAACAGATGGAACCGATAAGCACAGTAGAAAGCCTTTGTCCGGAGTGCCTTGGAAAAATAGGCGGCATCAAGTATGCAGAGAACGGACAAGTCTACATAAAGAAGGAGTGCCCTGACCATGGTAGTTTTACAACCCTTATATCTGAAGATATAGGTCACTACCGACAAATGGAGGAATGTTTCGAGGTCAATAGGTCACGTGCCAGGGCATCTTTAACTGATGTGGAAAAAGGCTGCCCCTTCGACTGCGGCCTCTGTCCCTCTCATAAACAGGATACCTGCCTGGCAGTGGTGGAAGTAACAGACAGGTGCGACATGGGATGTGCTTATTGTTTCGCCAGTTCTTCAATGGATAAGAGCCTTGACCCCGATATGGACACAATAAGGTTCATGTTCGAAACAGTAAAGAAATGCCAGAACAAACCAACCTGCATACAGATCTCGGGAGGAGAACCAACTCTGCGGGATGACCTGCCTGAGATAATAAGGATGGGAAAGGAAGTAGGCATCGATCACATAGAATTAAATACCAATGGTCGCAGAATCGCCAGCGACCAGGATTATTTTGATAAGATCGCCTCAGCAGGTATAGATGCTATCTATCTTGGATTTGATGGCGTATCCGATGATATTTATATAAAAAGGACCGGAAAGAAGCTCTTTGACATAAAGGCCGAGGTCATCAACAGATGTGAGAAGGCCGGCATCGGCGTTGTTCTTGTGCCTCTTGTGGCTAAGAACTATAACCTGCACGAAGTCGGCAGGATCATAGAGTTTGCAGGCAGCAGGGTCCCGACCGTAAGAGGCGTGCACTTCCAGCCTGTATTCTATTCCGGCCGTGCACCTTCAGGTCGTGAAGGAAGGATTACCATTCTCGAACTTCTCCGGGAGGTCGAGAAGCAGACCAAGGGGCAGCTTAAGGTTGAGAATTTCACACCTTCACTGATGCCTCATGCCCATTGCGGAGCAACCTGCCTGACAGTCATTGACAGCAATGGCTTCCTGCCACTGACCAATGTCTCACTGGGAGCACTCAAATCCGCTTCTGATGTAGCAAGCAAAACAAAGAAGTCTATCATGGGCAGGTGGAGAGGTTCTGAGAAGGATGCTCAGAAGTCCTCATGCGGCGATCTGCTTATTAAAAGCTCATGCTGCGAGAAGCCTATAAGCCAGCTGACAGTGAAAGGCTCATGCTGTGAAAAGCCGATCACTGATGTCCTTCCACAGAACTCCCTTCTGGGCGGGGGATGGGCGGACTTTATTGAGATGAGCAAGAACAGCTATCTCACTATCTCAACAATGGCATTCCAGGACGTCTGGTCATACGAGAAAGAAAGAGTGGAGAACTGCTGCATACATGTGGTGACACGTGATGGGAGGTTTGTTCCCTTCTGCAACTACAATATGACCGATTGTGACGGCAAGTTCCTTTACAGGAATGCCGCTTAATCATTACTTTTTATTTCTGAGGAAAACAGGAGGCGTAACATGAGTCTTTCTGCAAAGATCAATACTGCTGTTCGGATGACTATAGCAAAAAGGAAACTGGAGTCCCGGAAAATAGAAGACGGGACCGGGAATCCTCTTGAGCAATGGGGCCTGGCCAAGATAAGGAATGACGTGAAGAACAACAGGGAGCTGAAAGAGTTCTTTGGCCAGAGGGAACTTGACAGGGATTACATCAATGAGTACAAGCTCATAAAGTTCAGGCAACTGATGGCGTATGTACTGGAGAACAGTCCCTATTATAAAGAGATTTACGAAAAAGCAGGTATCGATCCTTCTCAGATCACCGGATATGAGGACCTGGAGAAACTGCCACTGACCGAGCAGCAACTGTTAGCTGAGCATCCGTATCATTTCCTTTGCGTATCAAGAAAGGAGATAGCCAGGGAGTTTACAAGTTCCGGTACCACCAACATGCTCAAGAGGATGGCATATACCCAGGACGAACTGCTGGAAATTGTTGATTCGGTCATCTCAGGCCTGAAAATGGCAGGAATGAATTCTAAAGAAGATACATTGCAGATAATGTATCCCACCATAACAGCCACCTGGGACCCCGGTCTTGTCCTCAGTAAGGCCTGTGCCCTTGCCGGTTATAAATCGGTCATTAATGATTCCCTGGATGTGGACGATCAGTTAAGGACCATGAGGGAGTCAGGGACGACTCTTATCATTGGGACATCATCCTTCCTGCATGACCTGTCAAAGGCCGTCCGTGAGCTTATAAAGCCCGGAGAAATGGGAATAAAAACCATTATCTGCTCATCCGAACCCCTGACGCCTTCCATGAGGGAGGAAATAGAGAGCGTATGGGGCTGCAAGACCCTGAGGCAGTGGGGCATGACAGAACTGGGGCTGGCCAATGCAATCGAATGCTCTGAGCAGGATGGTTTCCATCTCAACAACCCGGATTTCCTGGTTGAGGTCATTGATCCAAAAACCGGAAAACAGCTACCTCCCGGTGAGGAAGGAGAGCTTGTCGTCACAACTCTGCGGAGAAGGTGCATGCCTCTTATCCGTTACAGGACAAGGGACATCACAGCTCTCATTGACGAGCCGTGCAATTGTGGCGCCTGCTTTGACCAGCGAATAAGTGATATAAAGAGAATGAACTCCTGAGGGCTCATATCTCAAGGGAGGGACTCCGGTTCCTTTCTTAGTCTTTCTTTCAGAAACGGATGTTATGAACATTTATCCCAGGGACGGTTCTTACCGTTCTGATGCTCTTTTATGGAAGTGATGCAATGAACCAGAGAGGACCGGATATAGATAAAGGAGCCCTGAGCAGGCAACAGCAACATTGGGAGTGCGTATTTTCAAGCAATGATTCTATGTTTGGCGAGGACCCCAGCAGTCCGGCCCGGTGGGCAGCCCGGCTGTTGAAGGAAGAAGGCAAGACAAAAGTCCTTGAGCTTGGTTTTGGACAGGGAAGAGATACCCTGTATTTTGCAAGGAATGGTTTTGATGTAACTGCTCTTGACTATTGCGAAAAAGGAATCAAATCCCTGAGGGAGAAAGCCAGTGAGTCCTCAGTATCAGGTTCTGTAACTCCCATGCAGCATGATGTCAGGAACAGACTGCCTTTTAAGGATGACACATTCGATGCGTGCTATTCTCATATGCTTTACTGTATGCCCCTGACAATTTCGGAATTACGCTCACTTTCAACAGAGGTCATGAGGGTCCTTAAGCCCGGAGGACTGAACATATTCACCACAAGACATACAGAGGACCCCCAGTACGGGACCGGTATCCACAGAGGTGAGGATATGTGGGAGATACAGGGAGGATTCATCGTGCATTTCCTGAGCAGGGAAAAGGTGGACCTTCTCTCGGAAGGCCATGATGTATTGGATGTTACGGAATTTCAAGAAGGCGACCTGCCTAAGAAACTGTATCGTGTAACTCTGAGAAAAAAGAGCTGAAAGGTTCTGTTGCTTTAAAGCAAATACGTTAAAACAAAAGTGGTGAGTAAGATTGTCTGATTTAGACCTTATCCAAAAATCAAAAGAAAAAGCATTGAAAGGTGAAAGGTTGGACCGGGATGATATAATCGCTCTACTGGAGATAGACCCGGATTCAAAGGATGCGGAAATTCTCGGGAAGGCGGCACGGGAAGTTGCTGCCGTGATCACAGGGAACAGCGGGAGTGTCTGGGCTTCAATTGGTGTTGATTATAAGAAATGTGCTATGAATTGTGATTTCTGTGCTTTTGGCCGTAAATGGGGAATTGTGAAGGATGAAAGCGAACGAGACTCCCAGGAGATCATAGAGCTGGTCCGCCAATTCGTTTCCCATGGAGCCAGATGGATAACTTTACGGACTACGCAGTTTTACGGAATTGAAAGACTGACCCAGATTGTCAAGGATATCAGGGCTTCAATTCCGGGAGAGTACCAGATAGTCGTCAATACCGGGGAGTTCAACGAGACACAAGCAGAGACCCTGTCCGGCGCAGGGGCGCAGATGGTCTATCATACCATCCGGCTTCGCGAAGGCATAAATACGAGATTCAAAACCGAAGACCGGATCGCAACTCTTGCTTCTGTCAGCAGTTCCCCGCTGGACCTTGCCTACCTTGTCGAGCCTGTTGGCATAGAACACACGAACTCCGAAATAGCCGACGTCTTCCTGACAGCAATGGAGTACAATGCCAGGCTATGTGGCGTTATGGCAAGAGTGCCTCTTCCAGGCACGCCTTTGAGTGATTATCCTCAAATTTCGGAGCGAAGACATGCACAGATAGTAGCAGTGACACGTCTGGCTGCCGGCTATCATGCACCGGATATATGCGCACATCCCCCCTCACGGCTTGCTGTGGAATGGGGTGCTAATGTGGTTGTTGTCGAGACCGGGGCCATTCCAAGAGAAGGTGCTGACTGTAAGACTGAATGGCATGGTTTCGGTCTGGAAACTGCCAGGGATTATTTCACGAATGCAGGATATGGATTTTACTCCGGGAGGGAGAACTGAATGCAAAAACGCGTCTCTATGTTATGCATGCTTTTCATCCTTTTTTTATCCCTTCTGGCATCCGGATGCACAGGACATGCATCTGAGGGTACAGAGAAAATAAAAGTAGGAACATGGAAGACCGCCCAGACCATCCAGCCATTTCTCTACCAGGACTACATTGACGACAGGTACTCGGTAGAAGTGCTCCCCTTCACAAATCCCGGTGACCAGAAAGCTGCACTGCTTGCGGGAAGCCTGGATATGACAGGTACGACAATAGCACTTGCCATCACGGCTGCTTCTAAGGGTGAGCCGGTGGTTATTGTGAGCGGACTTGCCAACAAATGCTCGGCCATTGTTGTAAGGGAAGACTCTGACATCAAAACGGCTGAAGACCTCAAGGGTAAGAGAATCGCATACGTCCCGGGGACCATGCATCATGTCCTTTTGCTTGAAACACTGGAGCAGGCAGGACTTGATCCTGCAAAAGATGTCAGGCTTCAGCGTATCGACTTCTTCGATATGGGGCAGGCGCTCTCTCAGGGCACTGTGGATGCTTTCTGCAGCGGGGAACCTTATCCGTCCCTTGCGGTTGCTAACGGATACGGGCGTGTGCTTATTTATCCATATTACGGGGAAAGTGTGGGAACTATCAATGCCGGCATGCTCACAACAAAGAGCAATATTGAAAATGACCGGGAAAAGATCCAGCAGCTGGTAACTGCTCATGCCCGAGCGACAGAATATCTAAACGACAATCCTGACGAATGGATCAACATGTCCTCGTCTTTTGGAACTGACCCTGAAGTACTGAGGATCGCTCAGGATAATATGGAACTGGCATGGTATATGGATGAAGCATATGTTCAGCAGGCGGAGAAGCTTGCAGAAAGGATGAAAGACCTTGGCATGATCGCTCAGGTGCCGGATATGGATGTCCTCTTTGATCGGAGCTTTGTGGAACAGGCACGCAATGATCTTCAAAACAGTGAAACCGCATGACAGTCAGTAACTGGAAAATGGACTATATAGGATTTGTTCTTCCAGCATTGATATTTACCGCATGGTATCTTGTGACTCTGGAGGGAGGAGTACCGGCATATCTTATTCCCTCACCATCGAACCTGGTTCGCGTGGCAGTTGATTTTGCTACCGGGCATGCGAATCTCACACCTTATGCAGGGACACTGTTAGTACATACCCTTGCCAGCGTTCAAAGAGTGGCGATGGGTTTTGGTCTGGCTGTTGCTGTGGGACTTCCCCTGGGTTTTCTGACAGGGCGCATGTCCCTTGCAAAGAACTCTCTTGACCCAACTGTACATCTCATCCGTATCATCCCCGGCATTGGGTGGTTACCCATAGCCATAGTATGGTTTGGCGTGGGGGAGAATACAACCCTGTTTCTCATATCACTGGCAGCCTTTTTCCCGATATATGTGAATGCAGCCCAGGGAGCCTCTTCAGTACCTCCTTTACTCATCCGTGCAGGGAGGATGCTGGGTGCCAATAAGCTGATGATATTCACTACGGTAATCATACCAGCATCCATGCCTTCCACTTTGGCCGGACTACGGCTGGGTTTGGGCATTTCCTGGGCCTATCTTGTACTGGGTGAGCTTACAGGTGTGACATGTGGACTGGGTGCGGTTATGATGGATGCCCGGATGCTGGGGCACGTAGAGATGATCCTGGTCTCTATGATATTCATAGGATTGTTTGGCCGCATCAGCGATATGATACTCGTAGGTTCTTTTAAAAGGCTGGACCTGCTAAGGGAGGAGAACAAAGAATGAAACTCATGCAACGCACGAACCTGTCGGCAGATGGAATAAACAAAAGTTTTTCCCGCCCAGGCGAGCATGACCCTTTAAAGGTTCTGGAGGATATCCATTTTGAGATCAGGGAAGGTGAGTTCGTCAGTATACTGGGTCCAAGTGGCTGCGGTAAATCCACATTCCTTAATATCCTTGCAGGATTTGAGCCTGCAGACAGTGGTCATGCAGCCTGTTGCGGTGAACACATAAGAGACCCCTCTCCCGAAAGAGCAGTAGTATTCCAGTCACCTGTACTGTTTCCATGGCTCAATGTTAAGGACAATATCCTTTACGGGCTGAAACTAAGGAAGGACGTCAGGAACGAAGCAGAAGAGATAGCTTCTGAATATATAAGAGCTGTAGGACTTGACGGTTTTTGGGACTATTACCCTTCCCAGTTATCCGGCGGCATGCAGCAAAGGACTGCCCTGGCACGTGCGCTTGTATTAAGGCCGAAGGTCCTGCTTATGGATGAGCCCTTCGCAGCATTGGATGCCCAGACACGTTACAGCATGCAGCAATTGCTGCTTGGTCTCTGGGAAAATTATAGGCACACCATTGTTTTCATCACACATGATGTGGAAGAGGCTCTGTTACTGTCAGATCGCATCTGCATTATGAGTAAAAGGCCAGGCAGGATGATTGAAGAGATAGCTGTGCCTTTTGAGCGTCCCCGTCCACTGTCATTGACCGGCACCCAGGAATTCTCAATGCTAAAGGGCCATATACTTGGCAGATTAATGGATTAAGTATGGAGTGGTAGTTTTATTGTTATCAGTACCAGATCTATCCTTATATTCACAGTTCTCATCGCATTCTTTATTGTATTTTGTGTAATTACATTTCGCAGACAGGTCCAGATTCTCATACCACAGCAGGCCAAATATATCTGACAGATATGCCACTCCTTTTCTCAGAGAGATACGGGTTGCTTTTTTGCAGCATCTGGCTCCTCCTGCATCTGCAATGCACCTCAGGGCCCCTGATGTAGCCCAGTTTGCATGGGAGCGTTCAGCAGGTGTGAAGGGCGTAGCTTCCGCCAGTATACAAACAGCGACTCCAACTCCAATTCCTGCGCCGCATGCTCCATAGATACCGCAGTAACCGCCGGGAACTTTGCTTCCTCTTTTGATTGCTTCTAAAATATCTGCTTCTTTCTTCTTTCCTGTGTAATTCTGGTATGCTGCTATAAGGACAGCGGGCACAAGTGCATGATGCTCCGGTCCGTGCATGTGCACACTGGGATGTTCCATGATCTTCTCAGCCAGTGTTACAGGGTTCTGCATGTCGGTGCTCAGACAGATATTCTCAATGATTTTGAGCGCGTCCTGCGAATGACAGGAATTGCAGATATAGTGTCCGTTCTTACATTGGATATAAGCTTCTTCTTCAACACCGCAGTAGTGACATTTTGCAACAGTTGCCTGACAGGAGTGAACTATCCTGTTTCCGCATAGCATACAGTTGTTTTTCTCATTACACAACGTATCAATGTTTATCATCTTATATCACCTGCTTAACCTCTAACTGTAAACATAAGTTTTCTTCTCATAGTGATTCTATTTCCCGCAGCTGGGAGCGGGATATCCTCATCTGCCAGCTTGCCGGGAGAAGGCTTACCAGAGCCTGCCCGAAACCAAATCCCCTTCCGGGTATCACCACATCCTTACCACACTGCATAGCCCTGTACGTGTCGCGTGCCACGATAGCGGGTGTTGTAGCCATCCAGGAACTGAATGCCCTGGAGCACTCCATCCTTGCCGATGTCTGGAAACCAGTGCCTTTAACAGCGGTAGGACAAACAGCTAATACCCTGACCCTGGAGCCCTGTTCCCGTAATTCGTAGTTAAGGGCCCGGCTGAAGTTGAGTATGAAGCTCTTGCTGGCTCCGTAAGTTGCAAAAGTCGGGTTTGGCTGGAAGGCCGATATCGAGGACATATTAATGACCTGACCATTGTCCCTTTCTACCATTTCCCGAAGGTAGAGCCTTGTAAGATGATAGAGTGTCCCGATATGCAGTTGCAGCATGGCCAGCTCCCTTTCAATGTCTATCTCATTGACATGGCCGTAAGTGCCAAAACCGGCGCAGTTGACCAGCACATCCACCGTGAGATCATGGGACAAGGTGAAGTCATAGACCTCCGTTGCCGCTCCTGGCCGGGACAGGTCCTTTTCCAGCAGGAAGATGCTGGTGAATGGACTGATGGCCTGCAATATATCCCCGGCATGCTTAAGGTCTTCACCGGGCATCGCGACAATGATCAAACGGTAGCCATCTGCCACGAAAAGCTTGCCAAGCTCCAGTCCTATCCCACCGGAACCGCCGGTTATCAGTACTGTCCTTCTGCCATCTTTCATAGTTTCCCTTCATCTTTCTGCCCAGGCATGTTCACATCCACCTGTACAGTGTTTTAATAAGCTTTCTGACACGATCATTATATGGCGGGTGTATCATGCTCAATGACCCCCACCTGCGGTGTATTACGCTGCGTTCGTTAGAGAAGCCTGTAAAGCAGTGAAAACCCAATGACCTGCCAATCCCGCTACTGTTTATTCCTCCGAATGGCAGGGAAGGATTGCTGTAACCCAGCATATAATCGTTAATCACCGTCCCTCCCGCAGATACGCTTCCCATGAAGTACTCGATGTTGCTCTTGTTCCGGCTGGCTATATACAGAGTAAGGGGTCTTGGGAGACGGTTTATTATATTCCTTACTTCTGTCCTGTCGCTGTATGTCAGCACCGGCAGCAGGGGACCGAATATTTCTTCCTGCATGATGTCCATGTCCTCAGTGATCCCATCAAGCAAGGTAGGAGAAATGAAGCGATCCGACTCATCGAACTCACCACCAGCCAGAACACCTGCACCTTTGCTCAGTGCATCTTCATAAAGGGACTTCAGTCGCATGAAATGCGCATCACTGACAATACGACAGTAGTCCGGGGATTGCTTTATTCCCCTGCCATCCGGGTCATATAATTGCTGCAGTGCAGTTCTGAATTCCCGGATAAAGGGCTCTCTTATTGATTCGTGGAGAAATATGTAATCCGGAGTGATGCATGTCTGTCCGTTGTTGACAGACTTGGCCCAGGCAGCACGCCGGGCTATCCGGCTGATGTCTGCCGTTTCATCTATAATGGCTGGCGATTTTCCTCCAAGCTCCAGGGTAACGCTGCAGAGATGCCTGGCAGCCTCGGTCATGACTATCTTACCAACTTTCGGGCTGCCTGTGAAAAAGATATGATTGAATGGTTGGTCAAGCAATGAACTGGCAACCGATGCGTCGCCTTCAAAGACGGCAACTTCACTCTCTTCAAAAAGCTCATCTATCATGTGCTTAATGAACGATGAAGTGTGAGCCGAAATTTCGCTGGGTTTGAGCATAACCGCATTACCGGCAGCTATAGCGTAGACCAGCGGCACCAGTGACAGGTTAAGGGGAAAATTCCAGGGAGATATAATTAGCACCACGCCTCTGGGTTCGTACCGGATGTGAGAGCGGGTTCCGATAAGTGGCAGAGGTGTGGGTACCGCCTGTGGCTTCATCCAGCGTTGGAGATGCTTTTTCACATGGGATATCTGAGCCTGCACAACACCTACTTCTGTAGCAATTACCTCCACTTCCGGCTTGCGAAAGTCCTTATGCATGGCCTGGCAGAGTTCAGAAAGGTGCTTTTCATCACGGAGATAGTTGTCAATACGCACCAACCGCTCTATCCTCTCAGAGGCTTCCAGGCGGGCCAGTTGTGGCCACTTTGCCTGCTGCAAATTGAATACGCGTCTGATTTCCTCATACATGACATTTCATCTTCATGCGTACTTATTTACATATCCCTTTACTCAGACAGCAACTATCCCAAGTAGCAGCAATATATAGAATGATGTAATAGAAACAGCAGCTATCGGCTCTACCTTGCCCCATTTTTTCTTACCTTTTACCACATCACTTAGCGTGATGCATATCCAGAGAAGGAACACGTATCCTGCCATCAGGGAGAAAATCGAGAAAGTAGGGTGCGTCCATGTTCCCAGCATCTCTCCTGTGAACTCGGTAAGGACAGTGAAAAATCCCGTAAAATATGCAAGTCTCAGACCATCAAGGCTATTGAATAGCATGAGTGCAAGGGAGAATTTCAAAAGTATTGCCATCGGTTGCAGGGAGAGATCGAAAATGGTGTAATCGGCCACAAGCATTAAAGCCACACTTGCGACTATGAAATAGTTCACCCTGTGGAACCACTGTTTTTGCGAATATCTTTCCTGGAATATCTTCCAGAGATTATAGGATGACCAGAATATAGCACCATAGCCTGGAATCAGCCATATGGGAGCGCCACCTATAGCTCCGCCAAGATATGTGAAATATCCATGCTGGACGCCCAGAAGCTCATGCACATATCCAAAGACAGACGCTATCACCAGGAGCATCCTGCCTTTAAGCATACTGTTATTCCAGAAAAGCAGCCACAAGACCCAAAGTATTATGGCTGGTATGACCTCGTTCTGCGTATGCCTGTAGAACACAAGGATACCAAGTATGACCGTGAGCATGAATATGGCAAAGTACCATACATTACTGAAAAGGATCTGACTTTTCTTTTCTATTGATCTGTGTAATGATTGAAAAGAAGGTACATTTAGATCAACTGTATTTTTTTCCCATGGAAGGTATCTAATCAATTTTGATAACATTCAGATCACACTTTTATATTTTATTTACATCTGTTATATTTAGGGGTAAAAAACTTTCATTTGATATATTGGGAAGGCCGTCTGCTGTTATGGGAAATGGGCCAGTGTTATTCCACTGGCCTGGGATGGATGGAGGTAGATAGGCTGGTGAAGACCCGAATGCATTTTTTGATTGCAAGTCTAGCTCCCCCAGACTACAAAAATAATGTCTCCGGGCTGTTGGTGACCAAGAACATGAAAGAAGGGCCCGGAGCATTATCTTTGATCTTAATATTTACGGTTCTTTGCGGATTCGACCATTGCCTGAAGGTTGGCGCTGGGTGTCTTGCTGACGATTCCGCAACCCGGAGCAAGGAGATCGACACCTGCATCGATAGCTTTCTGTGAAACTCCCCTGATTGTATCCGGGGTGCCTTTCCAGAGAACTGCTACCGGGTCAAGGTTTCCAATGATCATTGCCTTGTTAACCTTGCTCTTTGCGGTTGCAATGTCCACGCTCTGGTCAACGCTGATGGCGTCCACACCGGAAGACTCCATAAGCTCCAGGCTCATTGTTGTGTCACCGCAGATGTGTATCACTACCGGTACGTTCATCTCATGCATTGCATCGACGATTTTCCTGTGTGCAGGTACTACGTATTTCTCGTAATATGCATCGCCAATGAGCATTGCACTTGCTGTTGGGTCGATGATGACCATTGTATCCGCACCGTTCTCAGCCATTTTCTTTGCGTATGCAATGTTGAACTCTGTTGCAAGATCCATCAGTGCTGTTGCGAACTCCTCATCTGTCATTATTGCCATGAACCAGTCATCGCCGTTCATGTGCTGTGCAAGGGAGAATGGACCAAGCATGCTTGCCATGATAGGGAGTTCCTTGCCATACTTGTCTGCAAGGATCTTTATCGCTTTGCAGATAGTAGCTACTCTGCCCTGAGTTATGTCAAAGTTCTTCAGTCTCTCGACATCAGACATATCTTTTACACAGTGGCTGCTTACAGATGGCTGCTGTTCTTTTGTGCCTGCCTTGATGTCACAGCCGAAGAACTCAGCTTCTGCGCTGATGTCGAACGGGACACGCACAGCTTCAAAGCCCACGACGGTGTGGCCTGCTTCTGCGAGCTTTGCCATGGTTTCTGCATTATCGTTTGCTTCCGGCCAGAATGCGCCAGCTGCTTCCATCTGTTCTACCGTGCCTGTCTGCGTGAATGAGACAGCAGGCATCCTGTCAACAGGTTTTCCTGTCAGAGCACGTGCCAATCTCTCTTTAGGGGTGTATGTTACCATTTAACTGAACTCCTGTGATAATTGCATAATGTTAGTATTGCCTGCTGCAAAGCAAGCTATGAGTGGTATAGATTTGTTAAGTGTATCTCGCAGGAATGTGACAGCGCCTGCAGCAGCTCCACCTATTTCTGCAAAATACCTTTTTTGGGAGAGTAAAGCATCTTTCTTACTGCAGATAAGCATTAGTAGATGTTACTCTCGCCTTTGACCCATGTAAGAAAATAGAGATTTATGCAGTAGTGAGCTACATACATAAATTCCAGTTTGTTTACTCAGTTCCACCTGTTGTCAGGAAGCTCTTTTACGACTTCCTTTGCCCACTTTGCAGCTTCCATTGCATCCGGCTTGGATGTGTCTGCTCCGATCTCAGCTGCATAGTCAGGGGTTATAGGGGCTCCACCGACAATGATCTTTACCTTGTCCCTGATTCCTTTCTCTGTGAAGCTCTTTACGATCTTCTCCATGTTGTCCATTGTGGAGGTCATAAGTGTGCTTACAGATATGACATCTGCTTTGTGTTCGATAGCAGCTTCCGTGAACTTGCCTATTGGTACGTCCTTGCCCAGGTCAATAGCCTCAAAGCCCATTGCACTCATCATGGTCTTGACAAGGTTCTTACCAATGTCGTGAACGTCTCCTTCTGCAGAGCCGATGACAAGAACTGCTCTTTTGGCACCGCCTTCTAATTTCATGTGAGGGGTAAGTACATCCATGCCACCATACATTGCATTGGAAGCCATTAGGAGGTGGGGCATAAATGCCTGTTTACAGTCATACTTCTCACCCATAATTTCCATGCCCCTTGCAAGACCCTCGATGACCGCCTTATAAGGTTCAATTCCAGCTGCAAGTGCCTGGTTTGCCAGTTCAACAGCCTGGTCTTTCTTCCCATTTACTACCGCATTCGTTAATCCGTTTATTATTTCGCTTTCTTCCATAGAAACGCCTCCAAATGTTTTATTGCTAATGCCGGTCAGTAACGCGGAGCATGTTGACTTTCTCCACCTTTTCCGCTTTTGACCATGATCTGACAATCATATTTTGCTTTAGGCCAATAAGATGACAAATCACTTATCGACAATTACGGTATTCAGGTATACGTATATATAATAACTCATGGTAATCAACCAATAGCGTGATTATTATCAATCATCTGTTCCAGGTCTAAATTATAGATTTTACTGCGTGCATATTCTGAATCCATGACACATCGGAAAATCCCGGCAGGGCTAAAAACAAGGCTATTGATTATATCAAAAGCATGAATATAACTGGAATGAAATGTGAACTACTTTTTAAAAAAAGACAATGAAAAGGAGTTCACTGAATGTCAAATGGAAATGGAACATCCCCGGAAGTGTATACCAATTCACTAGGCATGGAGTTTGTTTTGATCCCCGCAGGTGAGTTCTGTATGGGTTCACTGTCAGATGAGAAAAACTGGTACAGGAACGAACGCCCCTTGCATAAAGTAAGCATAATGGATGACTTTTTCCTGGGAAGATATGAAGTGACACAGCAACAATGGACTGACATCATGGGTATTAATCCTTCCAGGGCTTCTGGAGATGACAGGCCTGTCGACAAGATATCGTGGAACGAAGCACAGGAGTTTATCAGGAGGCTTAATGAAAAAGAAGTCACAGATAAATACCGCCTTCCAACAGAAGCTGAATGGGAGTACGCATGCAGAGCCGGTACGACCAGCAGATACTCATTTGGAGATGACGAAGTACAACTCAGTGATTACGGCTGGTATGGCGAAAATGAAAGCACCGGGACTTTTCCTGTGGGACAGAAGAAACCAAACCCATGGGGGCTGTACGACATGCATGGCAACCTGTGGGAATGGGTCCGGGACAGGTATCACGAGAGTTACGAAGGCGCTCCCGCAGACGGCAGTGCGTGGGAAGAGACTGCCGACAATGCAAAGGTCCTGTATGTCCTGCGCGGTGGCAGCTGGATAACCTCTGCAGTGGGCTGTCGTTCAGCAAGCCGCTATTATTATTCCCCGGACGGCCGTCGCAGCCGAAGGATTGGAGTACGTATCGTAAAGGAAGTATAAATTATATATTCCTTGCAATCTCGTTTGCTCCTGTTATAGCTTCCCATACTCTCCCAGGCTCTTTCGCATCGCCTGCGGAGTATATTTCAATAGCAGCTCTCGTTTTTAGCAGCTCATAATAAAGATCATCATCGGCTTGTGTTCCGGTCGTAAGTATTACCAGATCTGTATCCAAAGACAGCTCTTCCACATTGCCCGGGTCAAGCTTTCTGCTGAATGGATTTTTTACATTATCAGGTATCAGGGCTTTCCATGGAGTATAGGGTTCGCTTCTGCCTCTGTTTGCCACTATATGGGCCTTGCCTTCTGTGAACCTGGTGACCTTTGAAGCATTATAAACGATGACAGGTTCTTTCAAGGCATCTTTCTTCTTTCCCGAAGGAGAGCCTCCTCCAAGCAGCATCCACAGCATCTGGCCCCTGTTAGCCATTACAGTATCAGGCATCAGTGCATCGTTCTTTCCCACTATAGTGACACTGACACCTTTTTCATAGGCAAGGGAATAACCGATCTCGCAGCCTATTATCCCTCCCCCTATAACCAGGACCTTTTTCACATCGGCCGGCAATTCCATGCCCTTATCAAGAAAATCCCTGACTTCCCGGTGCCTGACCTTATCCAGTCCTTCGATTGGAGGGATGATCATTCTGAGACCGTTACAACATATTATCACATCGAATATGTTCCTGATATTCTCCGACCCGACCTCTGTATTGAATACGACTTCCAACCCGTCTTTTTGAAGCAGGCTCATCTGGTATTCAAGATTCTCAATGTATCTTTTAACATCATGTTTTATGGCCATCCTGCTGGCTGTATATAACTGCCCGCCAATCCTGTCACTCTTTTCAAAAAGGGTTACATGATGCCCTCTTTTGTGGGCGGTCATTGCAGCTTCACATCCTGCCGGCCCGGCGCCGATAACTGCTACTTTCTTTATCTTCTCTGCTCTTACCAGTTTTTTCTTTTCCTCAAAACCGGTGTACGGATTGACAGAACAGCAGGGGTGTCCTCCTTTTTTAAATGACTCGATGCATCCTTCCTGATCCCCTATACAATGGATGATCTCCTTTGTCCTGCCCTGTCTGACCTTCTCAGGCCAGCGGGGGTCAGCAAGCAGTGGCCTGCCAAGCATAACAAAATCCGCCCATCCATTCTCCAGGACTTCCTCGGCACACTCAGGTTTACCCATCTTTCCGACAGCTATCACTTTTGCATCGATGCTCTCTTTGCGGAAGAATTCCTTTAATCGGCCAGCGATCTCCTCAACATAGATGCTATCATCAAAGTAAGCAGGCGGATGTGGCCAGAACCAGTTCTCATAGCAGCCTTTATCCACATCGAATGCATCTACTCCCGCTTCATGCAGCACCCTGCAGAATTCCAGCCCCTGCTCAACTGTCCTTTCCTTACCATGGAAACGTTTCCTGAATATCGCATCCCCGTATGTTTCCTGCAAAGCCTGGGTCAGGTCGATCCTGTAGATAACAGGAAAATCCTCTCCGCAGCGCTTCTTGATCTCTCTTACAACATCGATCCCAAATCGGTTCTTGTCCCTGTACCTGCCAAACATTCTCCGGTTCCATGGGTCAGACGTCAGCTGGTCCATGAGGTAACCCTCGTGGCCGTGTATCTGGACGCCATCAAAACCGGCAGATTTTGCATTAGCCGCACACTGGCCAAAGCTTTTGACAATCTTTTTGATACTCCTGTCAGAGAACGGGACATGAGGTATCTGAGGCACGTAAAAGTTCCTGTTCCAGGATGAAGATCGCAGTATCTTTCCCTTTAAGGCGGGTTCAGGAGAGCCGACCCTGCCAAGCCCTGCAGTAAGCTGGATGAATATCTTTGACCCGTAAGGCCGTACTCCGGCGGTAAGGTCCCTCCAGCCTGAAAGCCGGGTCCTTGATGTACCATCGATTCGCGGGAAATAACTGGTGTCATTATCTTCAGATACCGTGGGATCGATCCCGTAAGATACCGGTACAAGTCCTGTTATCAAAAGACCTGTTCCTCCCTTTGCCCGTTCGATGAAGTATTCTATCATCTTATCCAGGGGCCGGCCTGTAGGATCGGCCATATTGATGTTTCCCATGGGAGCCATGACGATCCTGTTCATCAGCTTGCATTTTCCGATCTGTTCAGGTTCGAACAGTTTTTCAAAAGACATAATAATAACTCCCGTTCATTCAGAAATTGATATTGCAGGGATTCAAAGTACACTATATATTATACTATATGTTACTTTATCGTACAGCTCCTTACGCTGCATAACTTCACCTTGCCTTCTTCCGGGCTGTTCTCCATATATTGCTGGTGTTTGCTCTCAGCCTGATAGAAGACAGTAGCAGGAACTATCTCTGTAAGTATCTGTTTTCCGGGATCCAGGGAATTCTCCATCTCCTTCATGGATACTGCCGCCTGTAATCTCTGATCCTCATCATGGTAAAAGATAGATGAGCGGTAATGGCTACCCGCATAATCCGGAATCGTATCCAATGTGGAAGGGTCATGGATGTTCCATAAATGCATTATCAATTCCCTGCGTGTCAGGGTGGGATCATGGATACTCCAGAAGGCTGTAAGCAATTCATTATAAGTTACCAGAGCAGGGTCAAATGTGATCTCCACTGCCTCGGCATGACCTGTCTTCCCGCTTAGTACCTCCGTATAGCCAGGATTTTCCTTAGCTCCTCCGGTATATCCGACACGGGTGCTCAGCACACCGTCAATTTTCCTGAAAGCATTTTCGACTCCCCAGAAACAGCCTGCAGCAAATGTAGCTTTCTCCATTGTAATATTCCTTTTGTCCTCATTTTTGAGCAGAGCAGTATAATACATAAAGATATCCTGTATGTCAAATTCATAGCTTGAACATAGAATATGCCATTGATAATCTCCGTATCATTGATTGCTTGTAGTAAGTTGTTATATATATTCTGTAAATAATGGTAAAACGTAGTCATTTTATGAGGTGTAGATAAGTGCCCGAAAGAGAAAACAGATATGCTGATGATTTATCCCGCGATGACAGGTACTCTTTTGAACTGCAGAGAAGAGGGGTTAACAAACAGTTCTATGATGCGAACAGGATGCTCCTCTGTCCTGAATGCGGCCAGTCGTTCAGTCTCTTTTACTCACGGGCAAAGTATTGCGCTGACTGCCCGAGCCTGGCAAGGGGCTGTGAACTTGCCCGCTGTACTCACTGTCACACGGAGTTCCCTCTCAACAATTTCATGTCTAAGACATCCTCACGAACTACTTCCAACTATATCGGATCTGTAGTAAAGCGGTATAATAATACCTTTGGAGAGCGACCCGGCAGATAATAAGAAAATAAATATATTCGGCATATCTCTTATTTGATCACATACTCTTGCGGCCTATGTGAATACCCTAATCAGGATTCTGATCAAAAAGTCGGTTTTGAACTTTCAGGAGTTGGCTTTATATCGGTTAAGCTTCTAAGAGTACCTTTTATCGGGCCAGGCTTTCAAGCTATAATTGGTTTCTGAAGGCATGAGGCGTGAGAACTATTAGCATAATATTCGATTAAGTAAACGAAAATTAGTTAAGCAGGAAACGTACTAAATAAATCTATAACAGTATAACATAAGAGGACATAAATGAAAGCCGAATTGATCAGCACGGTGTTCCTATCGGAAAAAAGGAAGAACACTCTTCTTATGTTAATGGATAAACCGGCAACCATCGACGAAATAAAAGATTCCCTCACAGGAACCACCAGTGCAATAATGGCCCAGGTAAAGATACTTATTGAACAGGGTCTTATTGAACAGAAGTCCGACGAATACCGGCTGACCTACATCGGCAGGATCATCCTGAAAAAAACAAAGCCTCTTATAGAGGCACTTAGTGTGCTTGAGGAAAATAAAGAATACTGGGAAAGCAGGGATATGTGTGCCATTCCCGAGGATCTTCTTGACAGGATTGGAGAACTGGGGAAAGTAATAGTTCACGAATCGGACCTGAACCATCTTTTCGAACCACCTAAAGAATTATGCCTGAGCCTGAAGCAGTCGGTGAAAGTGTCTACGTTCTATTCTTATTTCTGTCCTACCTGTCCTTATAATTATGCTGAACTTTCCAGAAAAGAAGTGAATTTTGATCTGATACTGACAAGATCCGTATATACGCGGTTAAAAGAAGAATATACTGATCAATATAATGCAATGATGGAATCCCACAACTCAAATCTTTTTGTATGTAATGATGACGCGATAAGGCTGGGAGCTCTTTCGATCACGGATAACATGATGCTGCTTTCTTTCTTTAATACCCAGAGGATATTCGACCATAAAAAACTGCTCTGCTTTGATGAAAGTGCCCGTCTCTGGGGAAAAGATCTATTTGCACACTACAAACAAATGGCAGAGAAGGTTAAATAAAGAACCTATATTGCGCCTTTACTCTCATCCCTCTGCATTAAGTCATTTCTGATTCATGACATTGATTTTATCAAAGGTGTTTATTCCCCAGTGACCGCTGTTTTCTGGCTTCTGCTGAATCCTGAATGTACCATGTGTATAATCTATAATTGGGCAGGATGACACCTGTTTGATAATACATACGCGGTTGTTAAATTACCATAAGTTATTATTTATATCTATATGTTAATAGCGTGATTGCTCAATAAGGGCATGAAGTAGTTTGCAGAAAAAAATTTCACTAAACTGGGTCGATCCAGCCTACCTCCATCATACAATGTGAATTGCACTTCCCTAACATTTCTGCTTGACTGCGTGATTGTATCATGCAGTACTACTTCGGATTTGCAAGGCCCGTCTCCACAATCTAAAGGGCCTTGCAAACCAGTATTCTAAGTGTTTGTATAATTATTGTAAACTTTGTTCTGATTCTCCTGCCGATAAAATCAACAGCTTTGATTTTATCAACCCTGTCAATTTGGAGTTAACGCCGTTAAAATCAACTGCATTAATTTCGCCATCATTATTGATAATATCGTAACCTCGGCTTTATTACTTGAAGTTATTATTTATACCTTAATAACAGATTGTTTTCATACAGCATTGCACAGTCTGACGGACTAAGCGGTTTTTCAGACATTTCAATAAAGTAATACGGAGGACATCTTATGTATGGTATTGCAATAGATCTGGGCACCAGTGGTTTTCGGTTGCAACTAATAGACCTTGAATCAAGAAGCATCCTTAAGACTATAATGACGATGAAGCATCCTCTTCCAGGAGGAAATGTTATCGATCATCTTGGTTTTGCCATCCAGGTAGGTGGAGATGTTGCAAATAAAATAATGGTCCATACACTTCAAAAGATGTTTGATATGCTCCCCGTTTCTCCCGAGGAGATCAGAAAAATCGCTGTGTGCGGTAACCCTATACAGCTTTCCCTTTTCCAGAACATCGAAATACGCGACCTTGCGTATGCCGGCAAGAACATGCAACAAAGGCTTGGTATAGGTGAAGTGAAAAGGGGTATGAAGATCTATGATGGTATTGAGATCTTTGGAAAATCCTCCGGGCTTGATGTGTGCGATCTGATCGTACTGCCATCCATCGAACATGAGATCGGGGCAGATGCCCTTGCAATGATGGTCAAGACTGATTTCATGAAGCAGGATGGCATATCCCTTGTAACTGATTATGGCACGAATGCTGAAATGGCACTCAAGGTCAATGGCCGGATAATTACCTGCAGTGCTGCAGCAGGCCCGGCTATAGAAGGACAGGGCATAAAATGTGGGATGCTTGCAAGCCCCGGCGCAATATCTGATGTTAACGAAGAGAACGGCATGTGGAGGATCACTGTGCTGGATGAACGCATGGACAGCAGAAAAAGCCATCTTATCGACCCTCTGACAGGTGTCATCTTTGAGAATGGCGAATTGTCCCCTCTGGGCATTACAGGAACGGGTGTCATTTCTGCTATATCTCTTGCAATGAGCATGGGTCTGATAAAGACACTGCCGCATCTTCCAAATGGTAAACTTATACTTGGGGAAGGGGTTGAGCTCAGCGACAAGGACATCGAGGAAGCCGGAAAGGCTATTGGTGCCATAAGGGCGGCGCATCTGACGCTGCTGGTGGAAGCTGGACTGAAATTCGAGGACCTGGAATACATGTATATGTCCGGTGCTTCAGGTACGTATGTGGATGCCGACAAAGCAAGGAAGATAGGCCTCGCACCCAGATTTGTAAAAAAGATAGTTCAGTTCGGGAACACATCGCTTGAACTTGCAAAAGATGTGGTGCTCGGAAACTATGAACTTCAGGAAATACAGGAGCTTGCAGACAGGATAAAAGCAGATCACATTATGCTGGCCTCAAATGAAACCTTTAAGAACATCTATGCATGCGAGCTTGCATACTGGACTGAAGGCATGCCTGAAGAAGTATATGACAGTGTCCTTGAGTCCTATAATATGCCCCGTATGCCATCTTTGGAGATTGCTCCATTGTTGCAGAGGAGGGTCAAAAAGGATATCTCAAGCTCAGAATCCGGAGGCATCGAAATAATGCAGGAAATGGACACAGTCATTGAGGAACAATCATTCGGATGCATGGGATGTAAGATATGTGAAAGAGAGTGTCCAGAGAGTGCGATCAAAATAACCAGTAAGAATGGAAGTGTGTATGCAGGATACATGGCTCATCTTTGCCTGGGCATGAGTTGCAAGAGATGCATCAGGATATGCCCGGCCAAAGCTATCCATTACAGGGATATAAGGCCTGTTTCCAGTCAGGATCTGTCTGTCATTTGATTCTCCTGTTCTAGTGAGTTTGCTTTCCATGAAAGAGTGGTTATGGTAGAATACAAACAAGGGGCAAATATATATCTATAAATGCCCATACTTTTTCGGTCAAAAAATATGGTTGGACAATCGAATCATAAAATCAGCATGGACTCTATAATCAATAGTAGTCCGATTATTGTAATTTCAAGAAAGGTCGATAAAGACTTTCCTGTGAAATACGTATCCAACAATGTAAGACAATTCGGGTATACGCCCGAGGATTTCTATTCCGGGGAAATAAAATATGCTGACCTGATCCATCCGGATGATAGGAAACTTGTTTTAAAAGCCTTTAAATACCTGAACAAGCAACTGGCAGAGTACCTTCGGGAATACAGGATCATAACCAAGTTCGGTGAGACGCGGTATGTTGAAGACAGGGTGCATATAAAGAGTTACGACAATGAGAATGTGCATATCGAAGGCACTATCCTGGATATCACCGAGCGTAAACACCATGAACTTATCAAGCAGCAGAAAAATTCCAATAATTGGAAGCCTCTTACAGAAATATCTCTTGAGGATGTTCTGGGATTGCTTGTCACCAATGCAGAAAAGGTTCGCTCCGGCCTGATATGCGCTGTTATGTTGCTTGACAAGAATAAGCAGTACATATGTCGTGTCGTGGCACCTAACCTTCCTCTCTTTTTCAAAGAGGCTATGGAAGGCCTTGAGATCGGCTATGGGAACTGCACGTGCGGCACAGCACTCTACATGGGTGAAAGGGTCATCGTTGACAGTATAGAAGAGCATCCTTACTGGGCAAGACACCGGGAAGTTGCACTTAAAGCAGGGATCAAGGCCAGCTGGGCTGAACCCATAGTAGCTTCCACTGGTGAGATACTAGGCGTTTTCGTAATGTATTTCAATGTGCCTTTTGAACCGAAAAAGGCATGTTTCAAATATCTTAAGGCAAACGCAGATCTTGCAGCTATAGAGATAGAGCACAGGATCGTGAATGAAACTTTCAGGGAATCCGAACATAAGTTCAAAACGATCTTCAATAATATCAATGATCAGATATATGTCAGTGAACTGAATGGGAACCTCATAGATGTGAATCAGGTTGTTATTGACAGCCTAGGCCATACAAAAGATTACATTTTGAGATCTTCACCACTTGATATCGTGCCTTCCTGGTATGTACAGCGTGCTTCTGAACTGCTCAAAGTGATAGAAAGGGATCGGAGGGCTATGTATGAAGCTGCTGCGATCAGGAAGGATGGTTCTGTCATACCGCTGGAGATCAATGCAAGGATGATCGATTATAATGGCAAGAAAACCATCCTGTCGGTTGCACGTGACATCACGGAACGTAAGAAAGCTGAGAAGGCAAAACTTTTGAACGAGTCACGTCTTGAGACTTTGATAAAGCTCAATGAAATGACAGCTGCGTCTTTAGATGAGATCGCTGAGTTTGCAAAGGAGGAGGCTGTCCGTCTTACTGAAAGCAAACTGGGATATCTTGCGTTCATGAATGCTGACGAAACTGTCCTGAATATGCATTCCTGGTCAAAATCGGCAATGGGAGACTGCAGCGTAAGTGACAAACACTTCACTTATCCTGTAAAGACCACCGGATTATGGGGAGAAGCTGTAAGGCAGAGAAAAGCTGTTATCACTAACGATTATACAGCACCCAGCTCCTTGAAAAAAGGATATCCGGAAGGTCACGTTGAATTGACAAGGCATATGAACGTTCCTATATTTGACGGCGACCATATAGTTGCAGTAGCAGGTGTAGGGAACAAAGAGGAAGATTACAATGAATCAGATGTCCGCCAATTGACACTTCTCATGCAGGGCATGTGGAAGCTTGTCCAGAGGAAACAGCTGATAGGTGCTTTAAGCAAATACTCCGAAGAGCTCTCAAAGGCGAATACAGAACTGCGATCTGTCAATATGATCAAATCCGAATTCCTTGCGGAGAACATGAAAAAGGACCCTGAGTCTTTACATGTTTATGATATGTTTGATGACGAAACACTGCATTTGCTTGACGATTCACAAAAAGAAGCTATCTCTACACTCCTGAGGAATTCCGAAAGGTTGAAACGCCTTATAGATACAGTTTTGTACAGCAATTTGCAACAATCCGGCAAAATAGAATATTCGTTTGCATCGGTGAATATTGGTGGTATCCTGTCTGATGCACTGCTCAATCTGATCCTGCTGATCGACGAAAAGGAACTGGTATTGGAGAAGGCGATCCCGACAGGTCTTCCGGTGGCAAGGGGTGACAAAGAGAAGCTTACAGAGATGTTTATCTACCTGATACACAATGCTATCAATTTCACGCCTAAAGGAAATAGTATTAGCGTCGGGGTATCCGAGGAAGATGATTATCTCCATGTAACAATAACTGACACTGGTGAAGGTATAGATAAAGAACTCATTCCCCATCTTTTTAACAAAATGTATCAGGTGGAGGACTCGATCACAAGGATGTACCAGGGTCTTGAATCAAGCCTGTATATCTGCAAGGACACTGTCGTCGCGCATCAGGGTAACATATGGGTCGAAAGTGAAATTGGACAGGGTAGTACAGTGCATGTGAATATCCCAAAATGGAGTGAAATGGGGTAGATTCAATGCTCTTTTAAATTATCATGAGAATTGCCGAAGTTGATGAACGATATTATTTCTGAGTATCTCGATGTGAGGGGATAAAATAAAGCTTGCTCTTCTGGGAACACTTTTCCTATCCGATAAAAGAATGGATCTGCTTTTATTGTTGATAGAAAGACCTATGAACATCGAGGAGATCAAAGGCACGCTCAACGTGACGACAAGTGCCATGATGACCCAGATAAAAGTCTTGATAGACCAGGGTTTGATAGTTTATGACAATGATCTGTATAATCTTTCACATTTTGGTGAGGTCATCGTCAGAAAGATAATTCCTCTGGTCAATACATTGAAAGTTTACTCCGATAATATTGAATATTGGGAAAGCCACAAATTCAATTCCATACCTACGGGTCTGCAGGACAGGGTTGAAGAACTCGGGGATTGCGAGCTCATAGAGCCTGATCTTAACCGCATGTACGAATTGCCTCTCAAACTTGAGAACAACCTGGCAAAAGCGGAATACATAAGGGAAGTATCGTCCTATTTTAGTCCTGCATACCCTTCTAAATATCTGGAGCTGGCAAGAAAAGGTGTAAATATATCCCTTATCGTATCTGCACCGGTCTTTGAGCGTCTCAGAAATGAGTACGGCTCTGTATTGAAAGAGTTCCTGGGAATGGAAAACGTTGATATTTATGTCCATGCCGATACTATCGGTCTTGCTTCCTGTATAGTGACTAACAGCTTTTTATCCTTCTCACTTTTCTTTAAAAACGGCATTTACCATAACCATGCAATGATGAGCTTTGATGAAAGCTCTTTTAACTGGGGTAAAGACCTTTTTGAGCATTTCAGGTCTAATTCTTCATACATAGAGCAGATGTAACTTGCTCTCTTCAACAGTTACTCATATTCTTGGGGGGTGCTCAGGAAAGATATCTCATTTTGATGATATCCTGATTAAAGGTATTAACCTGATTAATGCTTTTAATTTCATTAGTCGTTTTTCTCCGGTTAACTCTGGTTACCCCATGAATTGCAGTAAATATCATTAACGGAGTTAACTCCCCGAAAGGCTCTGATAATATTAAAGATTCAAATAAATAACCTACAGTTATGCTATATACCTTAATTTCCTACCCTTTATTGTCAATAGTACGGAAATAGAGTACTGTTGGAAGGAAATACGTAATTCAAGGAGGTATTTTATGGAAGCTGCCATTCTAAATAAATTAGCGGAAGCTGTAGTTGAAGGCGATGACGATCTTGCAGTAGAACTTGCACAGAAAGTTATCGATGACGGACTGGATCCTTACGAGGCAATCGTAAATGGTCTTGCCAAGGGAATGATGATAATCAGCGACAGGTACGAAAAAGGAGAAGCATTCGTACCGCATCTGCTTATCGCATCAAGTGCAATGTATGCAGGCATGGATATCCTGAGCCCTGCAATGAAGACAGAGGGCGCAGAAAAAGCTGCCGTGGGAGTAATTGGCAGTATTGAAGGAGATGTGCACGACATCGGCAAGAACCTTGTGAAAACAATGTTATCTGCTTCAGGTTTCAAGATGATCGACCTGGGTGCCGATGTGCCCATCGAGAAGTTCGTCGAGGCTGCCAAAGAGCACAAAGCTGACCTTATTTCCATGAGTTCCCTGATGACCACCACCATGGTGAACATGGAAAAGGTTATCGAGATACTTCAGGAAGAAGGTATAAGGGACTCACTAAAGGTAATGGTGGGTGGAGCACCTGTATCAGAAGATTTTGCAAAAGAGATTGGTGCTGACTCAACCCATGCCGATGCTATGCATGCAAGTGACTGGGCAAGCGAACACGTAAAACAGCTTGAGCCCAACCAGATAAGGTGGAATCAGGAAAAGATCAGTCTTGGTAAAGTTAAGTACAGGGAATCGCTCTCAAAGAAGAAGGTAAAAGGCAAGAGCGATATCGGACTGGAGACTGCCAGGCAGATCATCGAGGAATTCGAGAAGGTCGGTGTCAAATCAAAAGAACAGATGACCCACATGGACAGGACCCTGGCCTCAATGGGAGACAAGAAGGTCGACAGGCTACCCGTATACCCGCTTGCCTGCGGTATCATGAGGAAGTTTGCCAACCAGAGCTACAAGCAGTATGCAACTACTCCGGAAGCCTTCGTTGAGAGTGCATTCCTTGGATCCAAATACCTGGACACAGATATGTTCGTCGGGCTCATTGATCTATCAGCCACATCATCTGACTTCGGATGCAAGATCAAGTATCCTGA
>NZ_JAUXNK010000108.1 GCF_030682845.1 Methanolobus sp.
GAGCCCATGTCAAAATTATAAATACTATTTCCCATAATGGTATTGTGGGGATGTTAATGGAATTCAGAGAACTCTCTGATGAACAGTGGAAGTTCATTAAATCACATTTACCACCACAACCTCTTGTCGGGAGAAAGAGAGCTGATGACCGTAAGGTCATCAATGGAATTCTCTTTGTTCTGATAACTGGTTGCAGGTGGGGAGATATGCCTGAACTTTATGGTTCCTATGCAACTGCATGGAGAAGGCTAAAAAGGTGGTCTGAAGAAGGAATATGGGGTAAGATATTGGAATCCCTTCGGGATTCCGCTTATCAGGATGACAAGTTCTCTATGGATATTGTATGTGTTGACAGTACTTTTGTTGAAACAAAAAAAGGGGACAAGATTCCGCATATAACGGTCACAAGCGAAGGAAAGGAGTAAAGATCCACACTTGTGTAAGCTGTGAAGGATTTCCTTTGACCATTCAAATATCATATGGAACTGATCATGATAGAGAACATTTCGTTGAAGTTATGGAAGATATCAAGGTCAAGACTAACAGAAGACCGAGAACAAGACCCTTAGAGGTACTGGCAGATGCAGCTTACGATGATGTTGATATAAGACAACATCTGAGGTCTAGAGGAATACAAAGCAACATTCCGATAAATCCCAGGAACACTAAAAAAAGAAAAAGAGGAAGACCTACAAGATTCAATCCTGAAACTTACATAAAAAGAGGAGCAATAGAACGATTCTTTGCATGGTTGAAGATGGGATTTAGAAGATTAACAACCAGATATGAAAGACTTAACATCGTTTTCAAAGGATTCTTAGATATTGCATGCTTTATGATGTGCTGGAAAAGAGGGTTCGGAGAAATTGTGAAATAGGTTCAGATACTGCTATTAATAAAGAACGAATATTTGCAGACCTAGACTTTGATTTGTTGGATTCATCCTTTATCATTTGTGTTAATTTATTCCGTTCCAAATCACAAACATTAAATACTTCATCAATGTACTAAAACATACATTAATGGATTTGTTCCTACTAACGAGGTATCATCATGGATCATACAAAAATACTACTTGACGAAAACGACATGCCAAAGCAATGGTATAACATCCTTGCCGACCTGCCTGTAGAACCGCCTTTAAATCCGGCTACCAGGGAGCCAATGAACCCTAAGGACCTTGAGCCTATATTTGCAAAAGAGCTCATCAAGCAGGAGATGAGCTCCGAGAGATATATCAATATCCCGGAAGAGATCCGCGAGATATACAAACTGTGGAGGCCTTCTCCGCTGTACAGGGCACACAGGCTTGAGAAGGTGCTTGGAACCCCTGCAAAGATATATTACAAGAACGAAGGCGTAAGCCCTGCAGGAAGCCACAAGCCAAATACTGCTATAGCGCAGGCATATTACAATATGAAAGAGGGTACCGAAAGGATCAGTACCGAGACCGGTGCCGGACAGTGGGGAAGCGCACTGTCGCTCTCATGCAACTATTTCGACATCGAATGTAAGGTTTACATGGTGCGCTCCAGTTACTACCAGAAACCGTACAGAAAATCCCTCATCAATCTCTGGGGAGCAACTGTCGTGCCATCTCCCAGCCCTGACACACAGTTCGGAAGGAAGGTACTGGAGATGTATCCGGACACAACCGGCAGTCTGGGTATAGCCATCAGTGAGGCTATCGAGGATGCAGCTCTCAATGACAATACCAAGTATGCGCTTGGAAGCGTCCTGAACCATACATGCCTCCACCAGACCGTAGTGGGCCTGGAGACCCAGAAGCAGTTCGAACTGACAGAAGACTATCCGGACATCGTCATTGGGTGCTGTGGAGGAGGAAGCAACCTGGCTGGTGTGAGCCTTCCCTACATCAGGGACAACATCGAAGGCAAGACCGACACAAGGATCATAGCCGTCGAGCCATCAGCATGCCCAACTCTCACGGAAGGTAAATTTGAGTACGACTTTGGTGATATGGCACAGATGACACCCCTGCTCAAGATGTTCACACTGGGATCAGGTTTCATACCACCTGCCATCCACGCAGGAGGCCTGAGATACCACGGAGCTTCCCCTATAGTCAGCAAACTTGTGGCCGACAAATACATGGAAGCCAGGTCCTATCATCAGATAGAGGTATTCGACGCAGCTGTGACATTCGCACGCAGCGAGGGAATTGCCCCAGCTCCCGAGTCTTCACATGCCATCAAGGCAGCTGTAGATGAAGCTATCAAATGCAAGCAGACCGGTGAGGAAAAGACCATCCTCTTCAATCTCAGCGGTCACGGTCACTTTGACATGGGTTCGTACGATAAATATTTCTCAGGCGAACTCACCAACGAGTAAAACCGGAATACAAAAACAGCACAAGGGAGCATGGCTTTAAGCTTGCCATGTTTCCTTCCCTTTTTCTTTTAGCAGAATGCCCTTCAGGCCGGGTGGAACTTATCCCTGTATTTTTTATAGGATATAATGAATTCCGCGTGCGGCCAGATGAGAGGTATGGTGACATAAGCAAGTCCGTCCTCCCATTTAGGATGCGCCCTTATGTCTTCTATCAGCTTCACCTTACTATCCCTGAGGATTTTGCCGTTAGTGTAATCCTCAAGCCAGAGCTCAAACCTCTCTATCGTGGAGATATGTTCCGGGAGTGTGTATTCATGCGCCATGTCAACCACCCAGTCCAGATAAAGCTCTGCCATATCCTGGTTGTTTGTTTCTGTATGATGGTTGGCAAGCTGGCATGTGAAATGACACCAGGGTCCATAGCCACCATTGTTGCGTCCCCAGTGCTCAGGATACCTGTTGAGCCCGCCAATCTCCTTATCCCATAGTTCCTGATGTATCCTTCTGGATGTAGACATTACCTTGATGTCATAATCGCTTATTAGTTCAAAATAGGCGGGAGCATACTCCACAGCATCTATATCGTGAACAAGGGAGGCAAATGAATCATATCCAATAGGCTTGCTGTTCCTGTCTTTCACACGGATACATTTGACAAAGGACCTTCTTCTGGGACTATAAAGTCTTTTGAGGATTGCTTTTTTGATTATGTCAGCCTGCTCCTCCCACCCGGACACATCTTTACCGAGTGCTTTTCCCATATCCACGGCAGCATATATGCCAGCGCAGCAGGCGCAGTTAGCGTAGATCTCAAAGCCGTGCTCATAAGCCGGATACTCATGGATGCTGTTGATCGTGTGGATCAGGTTCACCTCTTCGTTCTTGTTCATCAATATGAACTGGACTGCCTTCTCAACCGTTTCCCAGTATTTGGCTATGAATGCCTTGTCGGCCATCTCCTCATAAAAAGAGCCGCCTGTAGCTTTAAAATATTTCCCGAGCACAAAGAGCACAAGCCCGTTGCCGTCTATCTGCAACTCCTTGTAACTCGCATCGTTACCATCGACATCGTATCTCTGTGAGAATTCACCCAGAGGTTTCTGTGAACTGAGTATGAATTCCAAACCTCTTCTGGCTTCGTTCATGAGCCCGGCCTCCACAGCGCCATAAATGCATATGGAGTGGTCCCTGGGATAGATGAAAGGATAGCGTGTGCCGGGAGGGCTGGCATAAAAGCCTCCGTTCTCATGCTGATTCATTTTGAGTATTTTGACGCTGTTCTCATACAGTCTTTCTGCTTCTATCAGGTTCAAATGATTCACTCCTTTTCCGGATGCTCGATCACATAGACAAAGAACGCTTTGTCAAGTATCTCTGATACATCTTCTTTTGTTAACCCTGATCTTTCAATGGCTTCCTCATTGTACTGCCTGGTATCACCAAGTGTTGATTTAGAACCGAGATTATAATACCTGGTGCCTGCAAGTTCGGCCCTTTGCTGGTTGTAGCTGTGCTGCAATACGTCCAGTACATGCGACATAGCAGGGAACTCCCATGGAGCATCAGACTCACTCTTAAGTTTTGACATGGTGCTGATGATCTCATTGAACTGAGGCGGGTTCTCGTCATATACCCTTGAGAATTCGACAATTTCGTTGCCAAATGGAGCTATAGGCAAATAGACAATGTCAGTGTCTGTTCTTGCACCCTCAAATCCCGGACCCTCAATTTGCGCAAGTTCCTCACCTATGGATTGCATCCAGGATATTGTTTTTAACGGTCCTGCCATGTCCACAATTTTTGTTATCCCTACCAGAAATGCTCTGGGAAGCATATTTTCAAACCTTATCATCTCATCTACCCCTTCCTTCCCACTGTAAACCGGAATTTTGCAGTTGCTTAATGCCGGATACATAACCAGTTATTAGAGATTATATTCTTATCATTAATACAATATTCGTAGTTAGCGTATGACTCCTTAGGATTTGCTCTGATGGATGCGTTTCAGCTACGTCCTGATCAACTATCTGGTGTCCGGATGTCTTCCAGGATACTCATTATTGCCTTATTCCATCCAACAGGCCCGATTCCATCTACCCTGTTAATTCCTGGATCGTCTATCTTTGGGTCGTGTTTACCATCGTGCTTCTGTACCAGGACAGGCATGTCAACCGCACGCAGCATGGGGAGGTCATTCAGGCTATCTCCCAGTCCTACAGTCCGAATCTCTCCGTAATCTTTCCTGTAAAGGCGGGTGAGGATATTCACAGCCTTTCCTTTGTCATTGTCTCCCAGGATATGCCAGTACCTGCCCCCCCTTGTGTAGTTGAGACCCCGTGCCATTATAAGTTCTGCCAGTTTTACGGCTTCTTTCTCGTCTCCTTCCATTTTGAAAGCCTCGTCATACTCACGCATCTTGGCAAGGGTTGCTGACTCAATATCAAGCCCCGTGTCCTCGCTTACTTCTCTGGCATCCATGTCCCCGAATCCTGCCACATGTATTCCCTCATGGCTTCTGATGCCTGTAAGGACATGCCTGAGCGTGTCGTAGGCTGTCCCAAGCTCTATCACATCGTAGGTGCCTTGGGTCTTTGAGATCGGGTAGTCCGCCTCAAAATACCCTTGGGGGATGAATATGCCTCCCCCATTCTCTGATATGAACGGATGGGACAGGTCCAGTTCCTTTACATATACATCTATTTCGGCACGGGTCTTGCTGGTGCAGAATATGAGCGGTATGTTCCTCTGTTTTAGCTCGTCTATAGCAGGTTTTGCGGCTTCATAGGAGTATGTGTCATGGTCTATCAAAGTTCCGTCAAGGTCGGTGAACACAATATATTTCATTCATTCCTCTCCAAGTCCCTTATATAATCCTATTTTGCTTATCTCATATAACCATATTCAACAAAGGCATGCTGCAAAAGAATAATCTGCGTCTTCAATCCAGTATTCCTATGGCTCCGTCTTGCTTTTATCCTGGAGGGATGAGCCTCTTCCCCGAGGGTAATTTTATTAGATATCATCTCTTTTTACATGATAATATGGAAATAAGATCCCTTGATCTCCCGGCAGAGGTGCGGGATTTCTACCTCGGTTCGGGAATAGAGAAGCTTTATCCTCCGCAGGCAGAAGCCATCAGTAAAGGCTTGCTTGACGGCAGGAACATCCTTGCAGCGATTCCTACCGCATCGGGAAAGACGCTGCTGGCCGAGCTTGCCATGCTGACATCCATAAGCAGGGGAGGCAAGGCTCTGTACATAGTTCCCCTGAGGGCCCTGGCAAGTGAGAAGTTCGATCGCTTCAGGGAATTCTCCTCGATAGGCCTGAAGGAAGGGGGCATAAAGGTAGGCATATCCACAGGAGATTTCGAATCAAGGGATGAGTGGCTGGGCTCCAATGACATCATTGTAGCAACTTCAGAGAAGACCGATTCCCTGTTGCGCAACGGCACCTCATGGATGGAGGACATTACCACGATAGTAGTGGATGAGGTGCACCTGCTTGATTCCGCCAACCGCGGCCCCACGCTGGAGGTTACCCTGACCAAGCTTATGAAGCTCAACCCGGGCTGCCAGATAATTGCACTATCTGCAACCGTGGGCAATGCCTACGAGGTCGCTAACTGGCTCAAGGCTGAACTTGTGCTCAGTGAGTGGAGGCCGACAGACCTGATGGAGGGTGTTTTCTATGGTGGCAACATCAATTTCAGGGGCTCGCAAAAACTGGTACCCGATGTGTCAGGGGACGATGCCATCAACCTGGTCATCGACACTCTTGAGAGTGGCGGGCAGTGCCTGGTATTTGAGAGCAGCCGTAAGAACAGTGTCGGTTTTGCACGCAGGGCGGGTGCGAAGGTATCAGGACTGCTGGACAGGAAGACGCGCGACGCACTGGATGGGATTGTCGAGCAGGTCATCGAGACAGGGGAATCGGAAGCTTCAAAGGTGCTGGCCCAGTGCATAAGGAATGGCACCGCTTTCCATCATGCAGGTCTCAATTCCGCGCACCGCAAGCTTGTGGAAGATGGTTTTCGTGCGAACCTGATCAAAATGGTTGCCAGCACTCCAACACTTGCCGCAGGGCTCAATCTCCCCGCAAGGCGAGTGATAGTCAGGAGCTACAAGCGCTACGACCCGAATTTTGGCATGCAGCCCATTCCTGTCCTTGACTACAAGCAGATGGCAGGTCGCGCAGGCCGGCCGCAGCTTGATCCTTATGGTGAGGCTGTGCTTATTGCCAAATCCTATAATGAGATGGAACTGCTCTTTGAGAACTATATTGAGGCAAGTGCGGAGGATATATGGTCCAAGCTCGGTACGGAGAATGCACTGAGGACACATATCCTGTCCACCATCGTCAATGGCTTTGCGACCACTCGTGATGGTCTGATGGAGTTCATCGAAGCCACGTTCTTTGCCCACCAGAACGATACGTGGGGCATTGTCTCGGTTGTGGACGAGTGTCTGGAATTTCTTAAGGACCATAAAATGCTGGAAGGTGAAACTCACCTGGCAGCGACGCCTATGGGGAAACTTGTATCAATGCTCTATATCGATCCCCTGTCAGCTGCCATCATTCTGGAAGGGCTCGGCAAGGCTGTGAATGTGACCGACTTAACCCTTTTGCACCTGATATGCAAGACCCCTGATATGCGTCAGCTTTACCTGAGAGCTGGTGATTATGAGTCCATGAACGACTTCGTGCTCTCCCATATGGAGGAATTCTGTGAGGTCCCGGCCCCTTCTAAGGCCACAGATTATGAATGGTTCCTGGGGGAAGTGAAGACTGCACTTCTTATACTGGATTGGATCAATGAGCGATCCATGGATGACATAAGCAAGGTATTCAATGTAGGCGATGGTGACATCCATGCATTTGCAGACCTTGCTGAGTGGCTCATGCACTCTGCTTCAAGACTGGCAAGGGTGACAGGCCACAGTAGTGCAGATATGGCAATTACTATCGAAAAGAGGATACACTATGGTGCGCGCCAGGAGCTTATGGAACTTGTGGGAATACGCGGCATAGGACGTGTGCGTGCGCGCAAGCTATATGACAGTGGTCTTAGAAACATTGAATATCTAAGGAAAGCCGATCCAGTTGTTCTTGGAGGCCTGCTGGGTCCAAAGACCACAGAGAAGCTGCTTCAGGAAATTGGCTCCAGGCCAGGTATCCGCCCCGGGAGCGGTACTACGGGGAATCTGAACTCGCGGACAATGGATTCGATGCTCGGGAATGAGCAGAGTACATTCAGTGATTTTGATAAATAGTATCCTTTGAAGAATCCATATATTATGACAATGTATATATTATGACAATCTATTCCTTTCAAAAATGCAAATGCCTATCTAACAGGAAATTATTATGCTTTATAAAAAATTATCTCAAGTGAACAGTGAGGAAATGGACAGACTCATAAACCGCGGCGGGGAACTTGCAGACGTGAGGGAAACTGTCGTATCAATACTGGAGGATGTGAAACACAAGGGTGATGAGGCCCTTCGCATGTACACCCGGAAGTTTGACGGTGCTGATGTGGATATTCTCGAAGTGTCCTCCGAAGATATTGATGAGGCTATGAGAAGTGTCGATCCTTCCCTGCTCAGGCACCTTGAGTTTGCCGCCGGCAATATCAGAAAGTTCCACCAGGCACAGATGCCTGAGAGAATTTGGTTCATGGAACTCTCTCCCGGTATAGAACTTGGCCAGAAGTTCACTCCGCTGGAGAGCGTAGGGGCATACGTGCCAGGCGGGCGTGCTTCCTATCCTTCCACGGCCCTCATGACCATTATCCCTGCCAAGGTCGCAGGCGTGAAGAGTGTGGTGATGTGCACGCCTCCGGGAGCTGATGGCAGGATCAATCCTCTGACCCTCGCAGCAGCCAGAATAGCAGGTGCTGACCACGTGTATAAGGTGGGTGGTGTGCAGGCAATAGGAGCCATGGCATACGGGACCGAAACGGTTCGCGGTGTAAGCAAGATAGTAGGCCCTGGCAATGTTTATGTGACCGCTGCGAAGATGCAGGTAAGAGATAAGGCTGAGATCGATTTCCCCGCAGGACCAAGTGAGGTCCTTATTATAGCTGACGACTCAGCGGACGCGCGCATGGCCGCTTCAGATATCATCGCCCAGGCTGAGCACGATCCCAATGCAGTTTCCGTTCTGGTGACAACTTCGGCGCAACTTGCGGAAGATGTATATAAAGAAGTACTGGAGCAAGCCGCAAGGACCACGAGGTCGGAAATAGTGAAAAGCTCTCTGGAAAATGCTGCAATTCTCCTGGCTGAATCTCTTGACGCATGTATCACCTTTTCGAACGATTTTGCGCCTGAGCACCTGGAAATAATGGTTTTCGAGCCGGATTCTGTACTTGAGAGAATAGAGAACGCAGGCTCCATATTCGTGGGCAACTATGCCCCAGTACCTGTGGGTGACTACGCTTCGGGCACCAATCATGTGCTGCCGACAGCGGGCTATGCGAAGATATACTCCGGGCTCAACATCGCTCATTTCATGAAGTGTGCAAGTATACAGAAAATCAGCAAGCAAGGACTTGGAACTCTTAAGGACGCAGTCATCTCGATAGCTGAAAAAGAAGGTCTTACTGGTCATGCAGATTCGATAAGAACTCGGTTCAGTAACTAACAATGTTTTTTTTTTGCGTCATAAATCGATAATTATTTAATAGGTGAGCACATACACTAATTTAGTAAGTCTATTGGTTTAAGACTTAATGTGAGGGAGTTCCATGAAGATCAGAGTTGTAAGTTCGCGAGAGGAGATACCAGATCTGAATACGAATGAAAAGGTAATCCATCTGGCTTTCAGACCATCTAACAAAGACATATTTTCCCTGGTGCAGACCTGCCCTAAAGTAGAAGTGATACAGATACCAAGCTCTTACAGGCGCACGGTTTCCAAATCAATTGAGATGTTCCTGGAAATGCAGAATATCAAACTCATTGAAGGGGATGTATGGGGTCACCGCAAGGATATCAATGAATACTACAGCGTATCTCCGGCACTGCTTGACAAGGTCAAGGAGCTCAAATCCGAGGGTATGTCCGATGAAGAGATCGTGAATAAACTTGAACGCGAGGGCAAGCTTAATCGTGACATGCTTTTCTATATCCTGAGCAAAAAGTAACCCTATGCTTGCAATTGGTGGAGTATCATGGGATACTGCACACAATATTATTTTCTTATATATATATATATATATATATATATATTCCTGCTTTCAGGACCGGTTTGACCTGATATCACTGAGGTCTGCCTGTACTGCCTCCATTAATTGCTCCCTCAGGTCCGGTATTGCAGACAGGGCCCGTGCCCAGTCCGGAAGAAGAGCGCCTGAAGGATTTTTCAGGTAATGCATCCCGGCAATCATAAGCACTTCAGCAAAGGTCTCTACATGTCTTTCCTCCAGATGCCTGCTGTATTCAAGCCCGTTACAGACTGCATCGGCATGATATTGCCTGATGAGGTCCTGCGCCGAACGCCTGTATTTCACCTGTATGCCTCTGAGGAAAGAAGTCGATACCTGGGTGCTTGTGGTCTCGTTCACCACACGCAGGAATGTTATCATAATATCGTTCACCATTTTTGATAGTCCTTCGCTGGCGTCGGCTCCCAGTTCCTTGTGCTTATGGTCATAAAAGCCAAGGTCAGTCTGGCATACTCTTTTCAGTGACGTGTTCCTGTAAATCTCAGCCAGCAGGCCAACTTCCAGTCCCCAGTCGGAAGGGATCCTGATGTTAAGGGCAAGGTCCCTTGTAAATGCAAATTCGCCGGAGAGAGTATATCTGAAAGCCTGCATGTACTCCAGGATATCGGACTCGTACTGCACGTCCCTCATAAGCGTATCAAGCAGCGGCCGTACGAAAAGCCTGTATACGCGCCCATGCATGGTCCTCTTTTCAAGATTGATCCTGGCATAATAACCTTTGTTGAAATAGAAATTGAGCTGGGGATGAACTATGGGGTAAAGCAGTTTTGCTACAAATTCCTTGTTGTAGTTGATGATGTCCGCATCATGAAGCACTATGGCATATGAATGAAGGCTTGCTATACCTATTGCTATCCATGCATCCTTCCCTTTTCCTGAGAAACCGCTGATGTCAAGTTCATTCTCTTTCATCTTTTCAATTACTGCGCTTATGCGGGTCCCATTACACCAGACCACTATATGGTCCAGCTCAAGGCGCCCGAAAAAATCTACAACGGTGGCATATTGTTCCCTGTCTTCCGCTGCAAGCGCAATAACAACATTGTGTATGAAAGTGCATTTGTTCATTTCATCAATAATGCGGGTCAGTGGAGGGTTCTCTATTTCACTGTACAGCATCGGCAATACTACGACAGCGGGCCGGACGAAGGAGAGTTCATGAAGGTGCTGCAACATTCTGTCGGTATCGCTGTAGAAATTGTGTATGGTTGTTATCTTCTCCTGAAAAAAGTCCATCTTTGCCCACTTCCTCTTAAACTGCTAATGAATTGCAAATAACAATTACACTTTAAAGAAGATAAAATGTGCCTTTTTATCCTGCATTTGACGGGAAAATGAATATATACTTAACAGATTCATTAGAACCAAAGTAAGACAGACAGGATTTCGCTAACATGACCATAAATGGAAAAGTGTATCTGGTGGGCTCAGGGCCCGGTGACCCGGAGCTTTTGACACTGAAAGCCCGAAGGTTAATAGATTCTGCCGATGTGGTTGTCTATGATCAGCTCCCGGGCAAGATGATCCTTGATTCCATTCCCGCAGGCACGGAGAAGATAGACGCAGGGAAACACGCGGGTGATCATACCCTCAAGCAGGATGAGATCAATAATGTTATTGTTAAAAAGGCCAGGGAGGGCAAGAATGTTGTCCGCCTTAAAGGAGGAGACCCTTACATGTTCGGACGCGGTGGAGAGGAAGCCCAGGAACTGATCGAGGCAGGAATAGAGTTTGAGATAGTCCCCGGGATAACTTCCGCAATAGCTGTGCCTGCATACGCCGGCATACCTGTGACCCACAGGGACCACGCTTCCATGGTCACATTCATCACCGGTCATGAGGACCCCACCAAGGAAGAGAGCGCCCTGGATTGGGAAACCCTTGCAAAATTCGACGGCACTATAGTGGTATTCATGGGTGTCAAGATGCTTGAGAACAACGTCAGCGAACTCATAAAGTATGGTAAGGACCCGCAGACCCCTGTTGCGCTTATTGAGAGAGGTACCCGGCCCGACCAGCGTGTGACCATTGGTGTCCTTGAGAACATCGCATCCATAGCGAAGGAAAAGAATGTAAAGGCGCCTGCTATCACTGTCATTGGCACTGTAGTAAAGCTTCACGATGAGCTCGGTGAACAGATCATTTCGGACTGGTGACTGGAGGATTTTCAATGGCTGATAATATTAAAAAGCCGGTAATTGCCATCATGCGGCCTGAGAGGTACATTAAGGAATCCGTAGCTATGGCCAGGTCCATGGGGTTTGACACGTTCACAGTGCCCATGGTAGAGATAACCGATATGAAAGACGAGTTCTTTGACGGTTTTGTGGAAAGGGTGCTTGACGGCAGGGCTGATTATGTAATTTTTACAAGTGCTAATGGGATAGATTTCACCATAAGCAAGATACCACCGGAGTCCAGGAAGGGCTTTATAGATGCTCTCAACAGGACAAAGGTCATTGCCATCGGCCCTACCACCCGCAAGGCACTTGAGAAGACAGGTGTCAATGTTATGGGAATGCCTGGGGTTTATAGTTCAGAAGGTATTGTTGATTACCTTCGTGACGATGTGACCGGTCGGGTAGTTGATACTGCCAGGAGCTTTTACGGCTCAGAGGATCTTGTTGAAGGCCTGTGTAACTGCGGGGCCGTTGTCAACCAAACGCAGGTCTATACTCTGGAAAAGCCTGGAGGGGACGAACAGGACAGGCTCATTGATGCGACTATCAAAGGTGAGATCGCAGCTTTTGCCTTCACAAGTTCTATGATGGTACACAACTTCTTTGAACATGCACGTTCAAAGGCTTCCGGGGAGCAGGTGGTCAGCGCATTGAACAATGTAATTGTTGCAGCAATAGGCGGTCCCACAGCACAGACCCTCGGTGGGTATGGGGTAAAGGTGTCTGTCATTCCTGAGAAATTCGTTTTCGAGGAAGTACTCAAGTCGATCAAGGACCACCTCTCATAAAGAGAGGTGCCCTTTTATCCTCGTTAACTTCCTTTGTACATATACGAACCACAGATGTAATATACTATTGTCATATAGTCTGGTCAATCACGGACATAGATCCATTTCTGTCCTTTATTCAGGAGCATTCATCATGATAGGTATTTCAAAATTGTATTGCAGGACCGTAGAGCCTTCTGATGCGCTGCGTTACGGACGCGACTCAAAGAGACTTCCCTCCCATCTGCTCCAGTTCTCAAAGGACAAGAAACCGGTAGTTGTCTGGAACGTCACGCAGCGCTGTAACCTTCGTTGCGTTCATTGCTATGCTCATTCAAAGGACATCGATTACGGCAATGAGCTTACCACTCAACAGGGAAAGGAACTCATAGACGATCTCGCAGAGTTTGGTACTCCTGTCATACTGTTTTCCGGGGGAGAGCCTCTGATGAGAAAGGACCTGCCGGAGCTGGCGGCATATGCAACATCCAGGGGCATCCGCGCTGTCATATCAACCAACGGTACCCTTATCACAGAGAAAATGGCAAAGACACTCAAAGATATAGGCCTTTCCTATGTGGGAATTTCCCTTGACGGCATGAGGGAGACCAATGACCGTTTCAGGGGTATGGATGGGGCTTTTGACAAAGCTTTGCAGGCCGTGCGCAATTGTCAGAAAGAATATATAAAAGTGGGTTTGCGTTTTACCATCAACAAGCATAATGTACAGGATATTCCTGCCATCCTTGATCTGCTGGAAGAAGAGAATATTCCTCGTATTTGTTTCTATCATCTTGTATACTCCGGACGCGGCTCCGGGATGAGGGATGAGGATCTGTCACTGGAAGAGACTCGACAGACAGTGGACTTGCTGATGGACAGGACAAAAGAGCTCCACAGTAAAGGAAAAATGGTGGAAGTGCTCACTGTTGACAACCACTGCGACGGTCCATACATCTACCTGCGCCTGCTGAAAGATGATCCGGAGCGTGCTGCAGAGGTGCTGGAACTCCTGCAGATGAACCGGGGTAACTCCACAGGTATAGGCTTTGGATGTGTCTCATGGGACGGTTCTGTCCACCCGGACCAGTTCTGGAGGCATTACAGCTTTGGTAATGTAAAGGAGCGCAGGTTCAGTGATATATGGAAAGACACGTCCGATGCTCTTATGGCAGGCCTGAAGGACCGCAAACCTCTGATAAAAGCGAATGCTGACAGATGTGCTAAATGCAAGTGGCTCGATGTGTGCAATGGCAATTTCCGTGTGCGTGCGGAGGCAGTGTTCAATAATGTATGGGCCGACGACCCGGCATGTTACCTGACAGAAGAGGAAATAGGGTACAGTAACGACATCTGATTATCCTGTTTCCTGTCTATGGTTACTGTTACATATGAGGCGCCATATAGCTGATGTAGACGTAAGCCAAGAGGCCTGCAGTCATAGTAAGTAAAGCCAGTTTTATTGCAAGTGCTACGAGCATTAGTATCGCCTTCCTGTTTTCTAGATCGTTGATATTCACGATCAATGGAGAACTTTTCCTGCCCGTGTATAAAAAACATGTGGCGATGGACCGCCACATTATGGGTTATATGTGTTCATACTTCGATGCAGTTCTGCCATACTCCGTGTATGTTGCAGTATTCCAGTGCGCAGAAAGCTTTGAAGTTATCAATTCCCTTTACATGGAATGTGGCAACCGGATCAGCATAGACCGGCTCGAAGCTCATGCGGCCAAAGTCGATGGTGCGGCCTTCTTTTGTGATGCCGTAAAGCTCGACCCATTCAATGTGATGCTCGGCTGTATTGGGATGCGGAACTTCTTTTCCCACGGTGACCTTCACAAAATCATTCTTGTCCTTTCCATGCCCTCTGATTATTTCTATCTCAGGCACGTGCTTTTCTTTTCCTTCCGCTTCTCTTCCCTTAAGTATATCTCCGAAATTCATGTTTTTAACCTCTTTTTGTTTCTTAGTTTTGCATATGTTCATTCTTCCAGGGCAGGCGGAGTGTAAACTCTTGAGCCAAGGTCCCTGTCTACCATAAAAAGGCCGTTGCCGCTGTTACCGACCATTTTAAGCTTTGCGATTATCTCGTTGTCATTGCCTTCTTCTTCCACCTGTTCTGTAACGAACCAATGGAGGAATATCTGCGTTGCATAATCCTTCTCCTGGTTTGCGAGGTCCACAAGTCCGTATATTGATTTTGTGACGAATTGTTCATGCTTGAGTGTCGCTTCGAACATCTCAAGAGGCGTCCCGAACTCTGATGGAGGTTTTGCAATGGCTTCAAGCACAACCTGTGTTCCCTGTTCGTTCAGGTAGTTATATATCTTCATTGCGTGTGAATTCTCTTCCTGATATTGCACCATGAACCAGTTTGCAAAACCATCAAGACCTGCGTTTGTGCAGTGAGCAGACATGGACAGGTAGAGGTAGGCAGAGTACATTTCCTTATTTATCTGTTCATTCAGTGCTTTGGTCATTTTTTCACTTAACATTATATTCCTCCGTCTTTGTGGCATAATTCACTTCATAATGTTCTTACAGGGACTGTTGCCATGGGACAAAATAGCATCTTCTCCTGATTGCCGAGCGCTTCAGTCAGTATGCCTGACATATGGTACTGGTATAAATGCAAATATGGATGTTCTTTTAGTAATTCTATATACTATCTGGCAGCCATATCCGATGAAATCGGAATCCCCAGCACTCCCTGATTAAATGGGATAGATTTGTATAAAGTATTTTCGGTAAGTTGTTCTATAATGCACTTTCCTGTTGACCGCACATTCTGTACTGGGTTGAGATGTTCTATCTTTTCTCAACCGGATGGTATATCAGATAAGGCTCACTTTATTTTCCAATCATTTGCAATAAAAGGGCGCATGCAACCAGATATATTTAAATAATCTTAGACCACTGTAAGATAAAAAATGTAATCACTATATAATGTTTATCGGAGAGTTATGATGACGGTCCCAAAAGAATACATCCCGCATGAAGTTGAGCCAAAGTGGAAAGCAACGTGGGATATGTCCATGTACCATTTTGACTGGAACGACAGTACAAGACCACAATATATTATCGATACCCCTCCTCCTTATCCCACCGGTAACTTCCACATAGGAAACTCACTCAACTGGTGTTATATCGACTTTGTCGCACGCTACAAGAGAATGTGCGGTTACAATGTCATGTTCCCTCAGGGATGGGACTGTCATGGACTGCCCACAGAAGTAAAGGTGGAAGAGACCCACGGCATTACGAAGAATGAGGTACCGAGGGAACAGTTCAGGCAGATGTGCCGTGATCTCACTCTTGGGAACATCGGGAAGATGCGGGCAACCCTGATGAACCTGGGTTTCTCTGTGGACTGGAGCAATGAGTTCGTGACAATGGAGCCTGCATACTATTCCAAGACCCAGCGCTCCTTCAGGAAGATGTATGACATGGGACGTGTCTACCAGTCAGAGCACCCTGTGAACTGGTGCCCCCGGTGTGAGACCGCTATTGCCTTCGCTGAAGTGGAATATGATGCAAGGGACACAAAACTCAATTTCCTTAATTTTGACCAGCTCAAGATAGCAACAACAAGGCCCGAGCTGCTTGCGGCATGTGTGGCTGTTGCTATCAATCCGGATGATGAGCGCTACAATTCTCACGTAGGCTCAAACGTGAAAGTCCCTCTGTTTGGCCATGAGGTTCCTGTGATCAGCGATATCCAGGTGGACCCCTCCTTTGGTACCGGCGTTGTCATGATATGTACGTTTGGTGACAAGCAGGACGTACGCTGGTGGGTGGAGCACCAGCTTCCGTTGCGCAAGGCAATTGACAAGAATGGCCGTATGACTGCTATTGCAGGTAAGTACGAAGGACTGAGTATCCCTGAGTGCAAAGCTACCATTATCGAGGACCTGAAAGCACAGGGTCACCTGTATGAACAGAAGAACCTCGACCAGAACGTAGGCATGTGCTGGCGTTGTAATACTCCGATCGAGATCCTCTCTGAAAGGCAGTGGTTCGTGAAAATAGATACTGACGCAGTGGCAAAGGCAGCGGATGAGATCAGCTGGCTTCCCGAGTACATGAAGGTCAGGCTTGACAACTGGATAAACACCATGGAGTGGGACTGGTGCATCTCCCGCCAGAGGCTGTTCGCAACTCCCATACCTGTCTGGTACTGTAAGGAGTGCGGCGAGGTCATGGTTGCAAAGGAGGAATGGATGCCCATAGACCCCACCAGGCAGCAGCCTCCTGAAGCTTGCCGCTGCGGTTGCACAGAATTCGAGCCTGAGGAGGATGTACTGGACACCTGGATGGACTCGTCCATTACCGCGCTTCATGTTTCCGGCTGGCTCTCCGAGCACGACCTGAAACTTCCGGCACAGCTGCGCCCACAGGGTCATGATATCATCCGGACATGGGCTTTCTATACGATACTGAGGTCCATGGCGCTCACTGGCAAGAGGCCCTGGGACTCCATACTCATCAATGGCATGGTGCTGGGTGAGGACGGACACAAGATGAGCAAATCCCTGGGTAATGTTATCTCTCCTGAGGAAGTTATCAAAGAGTACAGCGCAGATTCATTCCGGCAATGGGCGGCTGTGGGCGGTTCCCCTGGCTCGGATGTTATGTTCCGCTGGAAAGATGTCGTAGCAGCTTCCAGGTTCTTTACGAAGGTATGGAGCATCTACAGGTTCTCAATGTCCCATCTTGAGGATTACGAACACGCAGAAGTGGATGTATCCGGACTGGAAGTTATAGACAGGTGGCTGTTGAGCCATCTTAACCGGCTTATCCTATCCGTGACACAGAGCATGGATACATACCAGTTCGATGAGGCTTTCAAGGCAATACGCGGCTTCTCATGGGATATACTTGCGGACAACTATCTTGAACTCATCAAGTCCCGTCTTTACGGGGACGATGGCACAGGCAAGCAAGCTGCAAAGTACACCCTGTTCGTTACTATGGACACACTCACAAGGCTGCTCGCACCTTTTGCTCCTTTCTTTGCGGAAGAGATGTTTTCAAACATTGGTGAAGGGAGCATACATGTCCAGTCATGGCCACAGGCAAAGGAAAACCTTATCGATGCCGATATCGAGAACTCCGGTGAGTTCATCAAGGATGTTGCAAGCGCTGTCAGGCGATACAAGTCTGAAAAAGGGATGGCATTGAACGCCCGCCTGGAAAAGATCGAGCTGTATGGCGTGGATATGGCTATCACTGATCTTATAGGTGTGACAAATTCCCCGGTAGAGGTCATCGCCGGCAAGCCTGACTTTGAACATGTGCCTGTGAATGTTAAGCCCAACATGGGAAAAATAGGCCCTGTATTCAGAGGAAAGGCAAAGGCTATTATCGATGCCCTGCTTGAAGAGAATCCGAAAAAGATTGCTGACGATATCTCAAAGGGCAAGATATCCGTTTCCGTCAACGGAGAGATCATAGAACTGGAGGCAGATTTCGTTGAGGTCGAAAAGGAAGTTGTTTCAGCAGGCAGGTCGGTGGATGTTCTCGATGTCAGCGGAATGCCCGTTGTTATCGTGAGGTAATTTATGTACGGGGGATAGGGTGCGTTCTCCGCGCAATCTTTAAAGCCTCTCTGCCTAAATCAATATTGGACATGCTTGTCTGTGTAATGGGTGATCAGTTGAAAGTCAGATCCAGGATACAAATAAGGAAATCGGATAAGATCAAATTGCTGAAGGAATTAAAAGATTCTTTCGGCGATGTGGTCGACAGTTTCTCCGAAAAGAAGTTTGAAACAGCTACTGCTGATGACCTGCCTATTGTGATGATCGAAGGCAAATTGCTCCTGTTCAAGGTGGGCGATATTTACTTCCCGACCGTAAGGGGAGTACTTGAGCTTGGCCTGAGGAAGAACATAGTCAAGGTAGATGCCGGAGCTATCCGCTTTGTTGTCAACGGGGCTGATGTGATGTGCCCGGGAATAGTTTCCACAGATCCCGATATCCGGGCTGGCGACCCTGTGATAATAGTAGAGGAAACACACAACAAGCCACTTGCCATAGGCATTGCTATAATGTCCGGCGCTGAAATGAAGGCAAGTTCAGGCAAGGCGATAAAATCTGTCCATTATGTGGGCGACAAGCTCTGGAATCTTGACATCTGAAAGAAATGGTTAATATATCATGAACTGATGTATAAATGTAAGTATAATTATTGGATAAACCGGAAGTGTCATGTAAGTGCGGAACCAACCTGCTGCTTTGAACTGAACATAATTCCGGTAACAATTTAAGTAGTATCGATATTATTAATATAGCAGCAATGTTATTGAATACATGAGGGCACATTATGGCAAAGATCATGAACAAGTTGTTTGGTGGCACTAGCAAAACCACAACAGTTGAGGATGAATATACGGAACTTGACCTTACAAAGTACGAAGAAGTGCTGGACGAGGAACCTGCAGAGACATACGTAAGGGTAGCTGAACTGACCAACCTTAACGAGTTGACTGCCCTGAAAAAGGAGATCTATAGCGGCAATATCGTGATGATCGATATCTCTAACATAAAAGCTGATAAACTCATGCTTGACCGTGCGTTAAAGGACCTTAAGGATGTTGTCATCGATGTTCACGGCGATATCGCGGGAATAAAGGATGACCAGGTGCTTGTGACACCTACCGGCATCAAGATCGACAGATCGAAGATCCTTGGTGGAAGGTATTGAGTGAAGAGGCCCCCTGCCATAGCTTTGTGACCCGGACTTCGTGTCCCCTCTGTCATGAGGATCTTATCATCAACTGGCAGGGTGATGATATTCCTTATTTTGGGGAGGTCATGCATATCACCTCCAGGTGTGAATGCGGTTTCAGATTCGCTGATACGCTTATCCTTGCACAAAGTGCCCCTATGCGGTATGAGCTGGAACTGGAAAGCCCGGATGACCTGAACAGCAGGGTCGTACGTTCCACCTCCGGGACTATACGCATACCTGAGCTTGGTATTGATGTGGAGCCCGGCTCTATCTCCGAGTCTTATGTGACCAACGTGGAAGGTGTCCTTGACAGAATACTGAATGTAGTCATGACTGCGACCAAGTGGCATGTAGAAGAGCCTGAAAAGCATTCATTGGGGCTTGATATCCAGCAGGCTTTAAGGGATGCTATAGATGGCCACAGGAAACTCACACTGGTCATAGAGGACCCTATGGGAAACAGCGCCATAATATCCGAAAGGTCAAAGTCAAGGCAGCTGACTCCTGAAGAGGCGGAACATCTTAAGACTGGAATGATCGTTTTTGATACCTCTACTTCTGAGATGGAGGTCGATGCATGTGATCAGGATCATTCGATAACCGATTGATTCATCCCTTACCTTCTTTTTTCCAGATGCTTTGCTCGTTCTCTCTGAAATCTTAATTGGTTTTCTTTTTATCTTTCTATCCTTTTATGGCATTTTGCCATGGCTTCCGAAACTTTATATATATTGTAATCCGATATTAACAATCACACATTTAAAACACAGTGGGGATACATCTTGCCAGAGGAATGCTGCCAGAATGTTACCATGCCTCTTATAGGGGATGATGCGCCGTCCTTTACAGCCCGGACTACCTTGGGTGTCGTAAATTTCCCGGATGATTACAGGGGAAAATGGGTCGTGTTCTTCAGTCATCCCGGTGATTTCACTCCGGTCTGTACCACGGAGTTCATACGCTTTTCTTTAATGCAGCAGGAATTCAGGAAGCTTAACACTGAATTACTTGGCCTTTCTATTGACAGTAACAGTTCCCATATAGCGTGGCTTGGGGCTATAAGGGACAAGATCGAGTATAAGGGCATGAAGGATGTCGATATTATGTTCCCGGTCATTGAGGATCTTAGCATGGAGGTTGCACGCAGGTACGGCATGATACACCCCAACGCGCGTTATTCTCCGGAAGAGATCCTTGAAAGGTTCGAGCGCTCGGGTGGAAAGCTCAAATTGCAGGAGTTCAGCACAGAAACTGTACGTGCGACCTTTATCATTGATCCGCAGGCAAAGATCCGTGCCATGCTTCACTATCCCTTCTCCACCGGCAGGAATATGGATGAGATCAAAAGGATAATCCTGGCTCTTCAGAAATCAGATAGCGAGCATGTTTATACGCCGGAGGGCTGGCATCCCGGTGATGATGTGATAGTTCCGAACCCCACTACCTGGACTGACGCAAAAGGCCGGGAAACTGACGAGAACAGCGGCCTGATGTGCTCCGGCTGGTTCCTCTGCATGAGGAAGGACCGCAGAAGATAACTTTTTTGAGCAGCTTATATGTTCTTACTTTACTTTTAGTGAAAGGTTTTAATCTTACTGGTGATTTCAGGCGTATTCCGGCATCACTCCCGCAGGCTACTTGCAGTAGGGTCTCAAAGGAAATGCCTATAAGCAATGTACTTATTTAATTATCCAAAATCAAGCGGAAATGAAAGAGAAATAAAGGTGACCATATGGCAGAACAAGAGAAAGAGGCTGCACTTCCTCAAAAAGAGAGTTTCAGTGAATGGTATAACGACCTCCTCCAGAAAGGGGAGATCATGGATGTACGTTACCCTGTTAAAGGGCTTTACGTGTGGTATCCTTTTGGTTTCAATATTCGGAGAAATGTTTACGGCATTATTCGTGAGCTTCTTGACAAAGACCATCAGGAAACGCTTTTTCCTCTGCTGATACCAGAGAACGAGTTCATGAAAGAGGCTGAGCACATCAAGGGGTTCGAAGATGAGGTTTACTGGGTCACCCATGGAGGCACAACTCCTCTGGACGTGAAACTCGCACTTCGTCCAACGAGTGAGACAGCTATCTATCCAATGTACAAGATGTGGATTCGCTCCCATGCTGACCTGCCTCTCAAGCTCTATCAGGTAGTGAACACTTTCAGGTATGAGACCAAGCACACACGTCCGCTGATAAGGTTGCGTGAGATCACATCATTCAAGGAAGCACACACAGTACATGCCACATGGGAAGATGCTGCAGCCCAGGTCGATGAAGCTATCCGCATCTACACTGAGTTCTATCGAAGGCTTGCTATTCCTGTACTGCCTTCCAAAAGGCCTGACTGGGACAAGTTCCCGGGGGCTGACTATACTATAGCTACAGATGCGCTCATGCCCGACGGCAAGACCCTGCAGGTTGGTACTGCGCATCATCTTGGGGATAACTTTGCAAAGACTTTCGATATCACTTATGAAGATGTGAATGGTGAGCAGGTCTATGCCCATCAGACCTGCTATGGGATCTCCGAGCGTTCTATAGCTGCGCTGATATCCATCCACGGGGACAATAAGGGACTTGTCATTCCTCCCGAGATCGCTCCGGTACAGGCTGTCATCATCCCTATTATCTTCAAGGAATCATCCGATGTCCTCCAGGCATGCGAGACTGTCAGGGACAAGCTTGAAAAGGCAGGCATAAGGGTGAAAATAGATGCAAGCGAGAACCGTCCGGGTGCCAAGTACTACAAATGGGAAATGAAAGGCGTCCCTGTAAGGATCGAACTTGGTCCAAGGGATCTCAAGAACAACTCCGCCATGCTCGTGCGCCGTGACACCGGCGAAAAACAGCAGTTTCCTCTTGATAACATTGAAAATGAAGTCCTTTCAGTGTTCAGTGCGGTCCAGACGGATCTGTACGAGAAGGCAAGGAAGGAGCTGGAAGGGCGCATATTTGATTGCCGGACTCCTGCAGAAGTGAAGGAGAATATCACAAAGGGTATTGCAAAAGTCTTCTGGTGCGGCAAGAAAGAGTGCGGCCTGCGGCTTGAGGATGAGATCGGCGCGGGTATCCTGGGCATCCCCACGGGACAGGCTGCATGCAAGGGTAAATGTATTACCTGCGATGCTGATGCAGATACGCAGGTGTATGTTGCAAGGACATACTGAGATCCAAGGAAATCTGGGAAAATATGATATATACCCTCTAAAATACGTTAGGTGATAATTATGGATGCTCTATCACCCGAGAATGCCAGGTTGCCGGAAAGGCCGCTGTTTGTCTGTGTGCTTGGAAACACCGAGACCGCTTACATTGAAGGACTTTCAGCTGCAGGGAAAACTGCAAGGCTGACTGATTACACTCCTGCAGGAGATGCAGAGGTCCTGCATAAGGGTACGATCATCGACATACCGATACTGCCGATGACGCCTCCTTATGATACTCCTACTCCTGCCCTCATAACCAGAGCAGCTCTGACCCTGACAGGTGTGCCTTTAATGATCGTGAACGCCGGTCTGAAGGTGTTTCCAGCAAAAGAGGTCCCTCTCATTGACCTGGGGGGGATGCCGGGCTCTGATATAAGGGGTCCTTTGGCAGTGAAGAATGTAGATGAGGTTTTCAGGAACGCATTTAAACTGGGGCAGGAACTTGCCCTCAGGCATGATCTTGTAGTGATAGGGGAGAGCATTCCTGCCGGCACGACTACCGCAAACGCCGTGTTGCAGTCTCTCGGGTATGATGGGGATGTGAGCAGCAGTTCCAGCTCCAATCCTCTTACACTTAAGAGGGAAGTTGTCGCAGCTGCGCTGAGCTCATCGGGCATCACATCAGGTTCCCTGCGTAATGAGCCTCTCAAGGCTGTCAGTTGCGTGGGCGATCCCATGATGGTCGCGGTAGCCGGCATCACTGCAGGTCTTGGCAGCACCTCTGTGATACTTGCAGGCGGTACTCAGATGGAATCCATCTATGCTGTAATAAAACACCTTGGATATCCGATGGAAAGTACCAAAATCGTTACGACCAGTTATGTTGTCAACGATGGGACTGCTAATTTCAGGGAGATAGCAGGCCAACTGGGTGCCAGTTTCTATGGTGTCGATCCTGAGTTTGGCAAGTCTGTTTCCCAAGGTCTTCGGCAGTATGAGCTTGGTTTTGTCAAGGAGGGGGTAGGTGCGGGCGGAGCCATGTATCTTGCACTGATGTATGGCCATTCCAGAGAAGAGATCCGCTTAGAGATAGAGGGTCTATGTGCAGATCTGTGCAGGCTTGGGAACCTTGACAGGATCAAATGTCAGGAGATGTGATTTTCCCTGCTTATCGCTTGATCGTACCGCTAAATATATCATCGATAAGATTTATTCAGGGGTACGAGTCAGTTTATGGGGCTGTGGCCTAGCCCGGCATGGCGATGGGCTCCAGCGGATAAATGATGAACAACGGGTCTACTGAGGCTTAACCCGACGGGGTTGGCCGGTGAGGAACCGTTGGAGCACTGATGTTGCTCATACCTTAATGCTGTGTAATGCAGCAGTTCGGAGAGACCCGTCGATCGTGAGTTCAAATCTCACCAGCCCCATTCTCAGTTTTTCTGTTTCATGGCGCATCTTGTATTTCATGCACCTAAAATTATATATGCAGAAAGTAGTATACTATAAGAAGATTGAACTGATCTTTTCGCATAAAGTGAATTTTAAAATGAACTTAAACGATGTGATTACCATCATATTTATATTGACATGCATATATTAAACAGGGATGTGCAATAACGATTTATGTACAATAAAAATGGAGCATAAGGTGCATGCAGAATAAGGAGAAAGTACTCATAGTTGATGATGAGCAGGCAATTGTTGAACTGATGGGGCTTTACCTGAGGTCTGAGTATGATGTGATAAGCGCATACAACGGTCAGGAAGCTCTTGAGAGGATCAAGACTGACAAACCCGATATAGTCCTCCTGGACGTAATGATGCCTGACATGAATGGGTACGAAGTCTGCAGGCGTCTGAAAACTTCTGTGGAAACGCAATTCCTTCCAGTCATAATGGTCACGGCTCTTTCGGGCAAGGATGATCGTATAAAGGGTATTGAAGTGGGCGCCGATGAATTCCTGGGTAAGCCTGTTAACCGGCTGGAGCTGGTTACTCGCGTCAGGTCCCTGTTACGCATCAAACATCTGCAGGACAAGATCCTTGCGGAGAGGAACGATGCTATGAATTATCTCGACGCTGCAGGTTTTATTGTAATTGTCATAGATCCGGAAATGAGGGTCAATCTCATTAACAGGAAAGGCAACGAGACATTGGGATATGAGGAATTTGAGCTTATAGGGCAGGATTTCGTAAAGGTCGTTGTAAGGGAAGATATGATCGCTGACGTCAGGGCTTCCCTGGAAGCTGCTCTCACCGGAACATCAAAACTGCCGGATTATTGGGAGATCCCGGTAGTGCGCAAGGATGGCAGACATATTACAGTGCGCTGGTATGATACTCTTCTTAATGGCAGTGACGGTGAGGTAACAGGTTTGATTTGCTCCGGGGAAGATCTTAGTATATTTGATGAGTGACATTCACCGGGATGCGGTCTTTACTGCCGTGCCAGAATCCCTATTTAACATTGTTCTGATTATCCTTTTTTCTTTAACGAAGCATGCCAGCTTATTCTTCTGCAAGAAAGTTTATATCATATCAGGTGGGTACTAGTCCTGTTTCATTGTCGGGATATGTCCCGTGGGAATGTGGCCTTTGAAGCTGAACCGTGAAACAAATAAATGAAACAAGGTGAATATATTTGTCCAAATCATTTTACAGCTATATAAGAGATGCATGGAAGGACCCTGACGCCACTTACGTCAGTGGGCTCAGATGGGAAAGGCTTCAGGAATGGAGGAAAGAGGGCTCTGTCACAAAGGTACGACGCCCCACCCGTATCGACCGCGCACGCTCCCTTGGTTACAAGGCAAAGCAGGGCATAGTAGTTGCCCGTGTACAGGTGCGCAGGGGAAGCCTCAGGAAATCCAGGTATGTGCGCGGAAGACGTACCCATAACATGGGTAAGAATAAGATAACTGCCGGAAAGAGCATCCAGAGGATTGCTGAAGAGCGTGCAGGCAGGAAGTTCCCGAACATGGAGGTACTGAACTCCTACTGGGTAGGCGAAGACGGTAAGCTCAAGTGGTACGAAGTCATTCTCGTAGACCCAAATCACCCTGTTATCAAGAGTGACAGCAACCTTAACTGGATATGCAACAACACCCACAAGGGACGTGCCCCGCGCGGCAAGACCAGTGCAGGCCGCAAGGGCAGAGGTATGATGACCCGTGGCAATGGTACCGAGAAGACCAGGCCAAGCATAAGGTCACACCAGAACAGGGGCAAGTGATCCATTATATTGACTTGCGTGCGATAGCGTATTCCACTGAAGATCCGGCCAGGGTCCGCAAGGCCCTGGATTTCTTTTTACTGCCTTTTCCTGAAGGGGAAAGCCGCAATACCGATGATATTGTGGAAGTAATTGATGCTGAAGGCCATTATGGCAATCACATGACCATCTTCAGTGCGCATATCCCGCGCAAACAGGACCTGAAAGCATTGGCCGTTTTTATCAGGCAGCATATGTCTCCTGATGATGTCATACTACTGAAGAGCGAGATGCCGGATCGTCTTGATGATGATCAGGTATTCCATCTAAGACTTGACAAGCAGGCAGCTTTTGAGGGAGAGGTAAAACTGACATCTTCATCGGATGCTATAACTGTCAGGGTCAAAATAGAGACTTACCCCAAGAACAGGCAGAAAGCCGGCGTGATCGTGGAGGATCTGTTTGGCTGATCCCGGCTTCTACGACATGAATGTCCACTGTGTTCATGAAAGTGGCAATACTCTTGAAGAGATCGTTGCCGTGGCCAGGCGGCTCGGGTATAATGGCATAGCCATCACAAATCCTGATACTGTCAAGCAGGTGGTTCCATCTGCCATTCTGGATGGGTTTGAGGTCATTAGCGGGGTCGAGATAAGGACTGACAACGCTTCAAAGTTGCATGGTATCGTCAGCAAGTATCGGGACCGGGTTGATATCCTCGTAGTCTCCGGAGGCAGTGAGAGCATTAACAGGGCAGCAGTGGAGAATCCCGGTGTGGACTTGCTGGTAAACCTCAATATTGCACAGGATAATGGCTTCAACCAGGTGCTTGCAAAAGCAGCCGGTGAGAACCGTGTGGCTATTTGCTTTGACATAGGGGACCTCATCCACCTCAGGGGTGGCAGCAGGGTGCAGGCACTGATCAACTACAGGAAGAACCTGCAGCTTATAAGGAAATATGATGTCCCTTTTATTCTATCAAGCAATGCACGATCATGTTTTGACATGCGTGCTCCCAGGGAAATGGCTGCACTTGCTGCATTGTTTGGAATGTCTGCGAAAGAGTCAATGGCTGGACTCACAACAATCCCGCATTCTATTATAGCAAGGAACCGTCCTCCTGTGGGGTATATAAGCGAGGGTGTACAATTGGTCTACAAGGATGCAGATTCCGGAAGCATAGGCGAGGGTGACTGCTGATGAAGCTCCTGCCCCCTACGCTACGTGCAAGGACCCGCTATCTGGCCATCGAGGTCATCTCGCAGCAACCTGTAAGAAGAGAAGACCTGATAAGGGAGTTGTTCTCCTCAGCAGGTTCTTTGCTTGGTGATGTTGGCTCAAGTGAGTGTGCCATCCGGCTGCTTGCTTTTGAGGATTCAAAAGGGGTGGTTCGCTGCTCTTATGACCGGACAGGCAATGTACGCGCTGTGCTTGCATCCATTACTGATGTGAAAGGTACAAAAGTCATCCTCCATGTTCTCGGAGTATCGGGAACTGTTATGGGGGCAACAAAAAAGTATTTAGCGGGTGTGGATGTATTTAACCCGAAGGAACAGTCACATATAAATGAGTAGAATACATATTTCAAGTAGAAACTAGAAGTTACTGTTACTATTTTAAGTTAATAGAGGAGATGAGATTAATATGCAAATGACACCACAGATGGGTTACGATCGTGCCATTACTGTTTTTAGTCCGGATGGACGTCTTTTCCAGGTAGAGTATGCGAGAGAGGCCGTCAAGAGGGGTACGACTGCAGCCGGTGTAAAAGCAAACGACGGGGTAGTGTTGCTTGTTGACAAGAGGATCACAAGCAGGCTGATAGAAGCGGAATCAATAGAGAAGATCTTCCAGATCGATAATCATATTGGTGCTGCCACCTCAGGCCTGGTTGCAGATGCCCGGGCACTCGTGGACAGGGCAAGGGTCGAGTCCCAGATAAACCGTGTATCCTATGATGAACCAATAGGTGTGGAGGTATTATCCAAGAAGATATGCGACCACAAGCAGTCCTACACCCAGTATGGCGGTGTACGCCCCTATGGTACAGCCCTTCTTATTGCAGGTGTCGACGATTCCAGGCCACGCCTGTTCGAAACAGACCCAAGCGGAGCGTTGCTTGAATACAAGGCAACTGCCATTGGTGCTGGTAGGAACACATTTATGGAGATCTTTGAGGCAGACTACAGGGACGACATGGATATGGACGCAGCTGTTATGCTCGGAATGAAGGCGCTTTACAGGTCCACTGAAGGGAAAGTAGATGCTGCAACGCTTGAAGTAGGTCTTGTCACACTCAAGGACAGACAGTTCAGAAAGCTTACCGAGGAAGAGGTCGGAGCATACGTGCAGAGGATTCGTGATGAACTGAAGGATGACTCCAAGGACGAAGGCGAGAAAGCCGGAGACCAGGGAGAAGGGAAAACCGAGTAATCTGAAAAAGTATACTAAGTGACCGGAGTGAACAAATATGGTATCTCTTGATGAATCTGTGATAGCAAGGCTTAAGAAAGGCAAGCACCAGTTCGAAGTGTTTGTAGATCCTGATACTGCACTTGCATTTAGAAGGGGCGAAAAGATCAATATCGATGATATAGTTGCTGTTGAATCTGTTTTCTCTGATGCTAATCAAGGGGACCATATATCCGAATCCGATCTTGAGAGTGCTTTTGGTACTACTGATGTAATGGAAATAGCCAGGAATATAATCCTTCATGGTGAACTTCAGCTTACCAAGGAACAACGCAAGCACATGCTTGAAGATAAGACCCGGCAGATAGTCACTTTCATTGTGCAGAATGCCATCAATCCCCAGACGATGACGCCTCATCCCCGCAACAGGATCGAGAAAGCTATGGAAGAGGCAAAGGTCCATATCGATCTTTACAAAAGTGTGGAGGAGCAGGTCAACATTGTGATGAAGGCCATCCGTCCGATAATACCTATAAGGTTTGAGGAGATCAACATTGCAGTGAAGGTCCCGGCAGAATATGCCGCAAAGTCCTATGGAGAAATTTCAAAGTTTGGCGTTCTTGTGAAGAATGAATGGCAGGGCGATGGTTCCTGGGTTGCTGTCATAAAGATGCCGGCAGGGATGCAGAATGATTTCTACGGACTGGTAAACCACCTGACAAAAGGGGACGCCGAAACAAAAATTCTATGAGGATATATAATGGAACGTGAAATTGTAATACCTGGCCAGCTTTTGTCAGAGAATACGGCTGATGCAGGGTCCGGCACTTATGTAAGGGATGGTAAGGTCTATTCTCTTCTTTATGGTGTCAGAAATGCCAAGAACCGGATATCCGTGATTCCTTTTTCCGGGAAGTATATACCTACGTCTAAGGACTTTGTCATTGGCACTGTAATTGATGTAACACCATCAAACTGGATATTCAACATAGGTTCGCCATACGATGGCTTGCTGCATGCTTCGGAATACCCCAGGCGCGTGGACTCTTCCCAGATGGCTGCGATAATGGATGTCGGAGATTCCGCACTTTTGCGCGTGCAGGACGTGAGTCCTGCCATGAAGGTCGAACTGTCCATGCGGGAGAGGGGATTGCGTCCACTTAAGGTAGGGCGTCTGATAGAGTTTGTCCCTGCAAAGGTCCCAAGAGTGATAGGGCATGGCGGATCGATGGTTTCCATGCTTAAGAAGGAAACCAATTGTGAGATATTCGTAGGCCAGAACGGAAGAGTATGGATCAACGGAAAAGACCACGATATGGATCTTCTTGATAATGCGATCCGGATGATCATGCAGCAGTCCCATATGGACGGGCTGACCGACAGGATATACCAATTCCTGAAGAGTGAAAAAGAAAATGAGAAAGGCATAGTTTCTGCAGATAACGGCTCTGTTGAAGGCCCTGTTGAAGCGAATTCTTCGGATGAGGCAAAAGAAGATCAAGGCGAGATCTCCGAGGATACTTACAGAAAAGTAGATGCGCTTCTTGAAGAAACGGATGAATGATCCAGGCAGTCTTCTGTAAAATGTGACCGGCCTATAGCGTGAATATTGGAGAATTAGTATGAGTGATAAACCTGAAAAGTTCATTGATGAGAATGGTTTACGCCTCGATGGCAGGCAGATCAATGAGATAAGGCAGATGAAAATAAAGATCGGCGTGCTTTCCAGAGCGGATGGCTCCTGTTATCTTGAATGGGGTAATAACAAGATCCTGGTGGCAGTTTATGGTCCCCGGGAGCTTCATCCCAGGAGGCTGCAGAAGGCTGACTCCGCCCTTATCAGATATCGATACAACATGGCGGCTTTCTCGGTTGAGGACCGCATACGTCCGGGCCCCAGCAGAAGGAGTATTGAAATATCAAAGGTTAGCCGGGAAGCCTTCGAACCCGTCATAATGACACATCTGTATCCTGGTGCGGTAATTGATGTTTTTGCAGAGGTGCTTCAGGCGGATGCCGGCACAAGGACCGCTGCGATCAACGCTGCTTCCATAGCGCTTGCTGACGCAGGGATTCCCATGAAAAGTCTTGTATCCGCGTGTGCTGTCGGTAAAGTGGACGGCCAGCTTGTACTTGACCTGAACAAGGCAGAGGACAACTACGGCCAGGCAGATCTTCCGGTAGCAATGACACAGGACGGCGAGATAACTCTGCTTCAGATGGATGGAAACCTGACCCCGGAAGAATTCAAAAGAGCGCTGGAGATGTGTAAGGAAGGCTGCAGGCAGATAATGGAGATGCAGAAAGAAGCCCTCAGGAACAAGTTTGCAGATGACCATCTGCCAATAGAAGTGCCCGACGAAATCGTCGAAACCCTCGATGTAGCAGCCACTCTTGAAGACGTGGTCGAGGAAAATGAGGGAGATGAAGTAGAAGTTGATGACTCCTCAGAAGAGACTGTTGAGGAAGATCCAGAATTGGAATCAGAGGTGGAAGTGGAAACAGGGGATGCAGATGAGTACGCTGCAGAAGAACCTGAAGAAGCAGATGCTGATGATGATATTCTGGAAGTGGAGGAAGAGTCTGTTGATCTCATAGACGGGGAAGCAGGCGATGAGGATGAAGGGGTAGCCAACGAGGGAAGTGAAACTCGTGAGCAATGAAATAATGTCTGTGTTGAAAAAGGATTATATCTACAACCTGATGCTTAAGGGAAAACGTGTCGATGACCGTTCATTCGATCAGGTTAGGGATATCGCACTGGAAACAAATGTTATAGATAAAGCAGAAGGTTCTGCCTGGGTGAAATATGGCGAGACTGAAGTTCTTGTAGGTGTAAAAGTGCAGGCCGGCGCGCCATTCCCTGATTCTGCAGGAGAAGGGGTCATTATAACCAGTCTGGAACTGAATCCTCTGGCTTCTCCGGAGTTTGAGGCAGGACCTCCAAAAGAGGGCGCCATTGAGATGGCCCGTGTGACGGACAGGGGCATTCGTGAATCAGGCGCAATTGATTTAAGCAAGTTATGTATTACGAAGGGAGAAGAGGTATGGATCATCTTTATCGATATCCATGTTCTCAACGATGCTGGCAATATCCAGGACGCTTCCTCACTCGGCGCAATTGCGGCTCTCATGACTACGACTATCCCTGCTGAACGCAATGGGAAAGGAGAGGATATGGCGATGCCTATGAGAGATACGCCTCTGGCAATCACATTGGTGAACATCGGTGGCTCTCTGATGGTCGATCCCGGAAGGGACGAGGAAACAGTCTGTGACACAAAGATCACTATCGTCTCAAACCAGGATGGTTCAATATCCGGTATGCAGAAAAGCGGTGATGGAGCGTTGACAGAGGAACAGGCACTCAAGGCTGTAGAGATGGCATGTGAAAAGGCAGCTGAGCTGCGTAAAGTTCATCTGTCAAATATCTAATGTTCACACTTCAACTTAACTCATATTTAACTCAAGGAGATTAGACTCATGGCAAAAAAATATACTAAGAAAGGGCGCGTGACCAGATCCGCAGGCAGGTTTGGTGTACGATACGGTAGAAAGGACCGCAAGTTAGTTGCGGATATTGAAGAGAAGATGCGTATGCCTCATGTATGTGTAAGGTGTGCGCGTCCGACTGTAAGCAGGGTTTGCACAGGTATATGGAAATGCTCCAAATGTGACTATACATTTGCCGGCGGTACCTACATACCACAGACCAGCGTTGGGAAAACCGTTTCACGCCTTGTCAGGAAAGCCACTGAACAATTAGCTTAAAAGGTTAACATGGATTACAAGTGTACGCGCTGCAAACGAAATGTTGAGATCGACTACGAATATACCGGCATCCGCTGCCCCTACTGTGGGCACAGGATACTTGTAAAAGAGCGACCGACAACTATCAAGCGCATCAAAGCAGAGTAGAAGTAGATGCTAATCACTTCTTCTCGTAAACCTTCCGCCAGTACGCGTACTTTATGTAAGGTTCTGGCGGCTTTTTTTGGCAGTGATTACTTTAACCGTGGTAAGATGGGCATGGTGGAGGTCCTTGAGAGTTCTCACGGCTCTCCGCTTCTTATCGTAGGAGAGTACCATGGGAATCCCGGCAATGTAAGCATATATGATCCGGAAGGGTTTTGTGCACTTTCAGCCCATATTACTCTGGTAGCATCGTCCACTCCTTATACACGTTTTCGTAGTGCAGTGCCGGTTGTAGTTGGAGAGGGAAGCCTCGCATCAGCTTTATCAGGTATGCTGATGCTGGATAACGTAAAAGTGTCTCCGGGCTCTCTGGCAGTCATAGTGTCAGAAGATAAGATGGATTTCATCGAAAATGATGCCCTGCTTTTCACACTGAAGGTCAGGAGCTACCGGATATATGAAGGTGATTCTCCCTGAGACTGGTTGCTGAATCAGTATTTGAAACCGCTGATGCTTATGAGATCTTCAGGTCCCTGGAACCGGAGCTTGAAACTCCTGTTACAGAAAGGTCCCGGATAGATTTAAGGGCTGAGGGGTCCTGCCTGTACCTGAGCATACAGGCAGATGATATTGTCTCTATGCGTTCATCACTGAACACCTGGTTGCGGCTGGTACAGGTTGCTTACGACGTGGTTTCAGTGAAGGACCCAGTCCATTCTTAAGCTCTTTACCCTTTAATTAAAAAACGAATTAGCGTGCCTGTTTTTTTAGAGGTATCGTATAGAAACATTAAAATCACTTTAGGTTTATTGGTATGCCAGGTGAAACCAAATGAGTACGCAAATACCCCCACAGATACAGAATCAGCTGGCGCAGTTGCAACAAGTCCAGCAGCAGGCACAATCGCTTGCAATGCAGAAGGCACAGATGGAATCTCTGCAGAACGAATCTCAGATGGCGCTTGAAGAGCTTGAGAAACTCTCAGACGATGCTGTAATTTACAGGACGGTCGGGGAACTTCAGATCAAGACTGGCAAACAGGAAACACTTGTCCAGCTTAAAGATAAAGTGGAAACACTCTCCCTGAGACTTCAGTCTATCTCCAGGCAGGAAGAACGTATCTCTAAACGTTTTACGCAACTTCAGGAACAACTTGAACAATCCATGGGGAAACAGGCACAATAAGCCCTATTCCCTGCTGGCGTAACCCGGATCAATCTTAGTGATGATCAGAGGTGTTCATGCAAGTTGAAGAACTGGAGTTTTACAACAGGCTTCTGGATTACCAGAATATTCTCTATTTGTGTCATCGTAATGCCGATCCAGATGCAGTGAGCAGTGCTTTTGCTCTTTCGGAGGCAATAGGCGGGACTATAGGGCTTGTGGATGGCTGCAACAGGGTTGCTTCTCTTTTGATAGACAGACTAAAAATCAAGGTAGTGGAAAAGCCGGATCCTTCTGAGTATGATATCACGCTTGTGGTGGACACATCCACCATTTCCCAGCTGAATGATATCAAACTGGGCAAGTATTGCGTTATCGATCATCATGCTACTACTGCACTCATCGAGAATGCTGACTTTTACCTGCACAGACACGCTACATCCACAGCCGAGATGGTGTTTGGCATCCTTAAAATAATGGGGGCGCCCATCATGCGCAGAACCGCTCTGGGCCTGATAACTGGTATTATTACTGACACGGGCCATTTCAAGCATGCGACCTCCGAAACTTTCGGAACGGTGTCTGAGATCGTAGCTACAAGCGGAGTGGAATATGCAGAAGTCCTTGAGATGATGGCCACAACCCCGCAGGATATATCGATGCGCATAGCTATGCTCAAGTGTGCCACAAGAGCTAATATTGAACGTGTGGATGACTGGCTGATAGTCGATTCACACGTGAACTCTTTTGGAGGGGCAGCCTCCTCAATGTTCCTTAACATAGGGGCTGATGTTGCCCTTATAGGCACTTCAAGGGAAAATAACGTAAGGGTCAGTGGAAGAGCTAAACGTGAGGCAGTGAGTGCCGGTATCAACCTTGGGAAAATAATGGAGGATATCAGCGTCAATTACCCGGGTACAGGAGGCGGTCACGCGGGTGCTGCCGGGATAGATGTCGTTGCTGATATGGGTATCATTGTTGAAGAATGCAAAAGCAGGATACGGGATATACTTAAAGGAAAATCCAATCCCTCCATATGTCCCGCTGTCCTGCAGGAAGACCATGAGTAAAAATGAAATGGCGATAGAATGAAAGAGTACTGGAACCCCTGGATTGAAAGAATGCCTGTTTCCGAGCTGGAAAAGATACAGGAGAAAAAGTTAAGCGACCTGGTGAACTACGTTTACCGGCATTCAGTCTTTTACAGGAAACGCTTTGATGAAGCGGGCGTAAGACCGGGCGACATCAAGACCCTGAAAGACCTGAAAAAACTCCCCTTCACCTACAAGAGCGACCTGAGGGACACTTATCCCACGGGCATGTTCTGTGTGCCTAACGAACAGCTTGTACGCTTCCATGTATCTTCCGGGACAACAGGAAAGCCAACTGTTGTCGGCTACACTCAGAACGACATTGATGTGTGGACCACTTCCCTTGCAAGGGCGATGACCTCTATTGGTGTGGGAAGGGGCGATATAGTGCAGGTAGGCTATGGATACGGCCTTTTCACAGGCGGCCTTGGAGCCCATTACGGCGCAGAGGAAGTAGGAGCAACCGTGCTCCCTGTCAGCTCGGGCAACACTGAAAGGCAGATCGAGCTGATGCAGGACCTGGGATCGACAGTTATAGCCTGTACTCCATCGTATTTCCTGTTCATGAACGAGGTATCCAACACCGCGGGTGTCAGCATAAAGAATGATACTAATATGCGTGTTGGCATCTTCGGTGCAGAGCCCTGGACCGAGGAAATGAGAAAGAGGATCGAGGAGTCCACAGGGATAAAGGCCTATGACATATACGGTACCTCGGAGCTCAGCGGCCCCCTCTTTACCGAGTGCATGTACCAGGACGGTATACATATTTGGGCAGATCAGTTCCTTATAGAGGTCATAGACCCTGCCACAGGTGAGCAGTTACCTGATGGAGAACGCGGGGAGCTTGTCATCACGACGCTTGCAAAGGAAGCCATGCCTCTTATCAGGTACCGGATAGGTGACATCACCGTCATCAACAGGGAAGAATGCAAGTGTGGAAGGACACATCCGCGTATAATGCGCGTACTGGGCCGCGTCGATGACATGCTTATCATCATGGGAATTAACGTGTTCCCGGGACAGATAGAGGCTGTGCTCATGAAGATCCCTCAAGTTGGGGAGCATTTCATGATCGTGGTGGACCGGGTCAATGAACTTGATGTAATGAAGGTCCAGATAGAGATGACCGATGAGGCTTTCAGTGACAAGGTCAATGATATCATGGCCCTCGAATCGAAAGTGTCCTCCTCTCTGAAGCATGTGCTCAATATTGCTGTAAAGGTCGAGCTTGTGGAGAAAGGCAGCCTTCCGCGCTCCATGGGTAAGGCAAAGAGAGTTATCGACAACAGGAAATTATAAGCTGAGTAACGACATAATCTTGATTTGTAATAGGTGGTTCAATGGAAGATAAGATCATAAAGCAAATTTCCCTGTTCGCTGAGAACAAACCGGGCCGTCTTGCAAATATCGCAAGTAACTTTCGCAAATCCGGGATCAATATAAGGGCGTTCACAATAGCAGAAGCAGGAGATTTCGGCATCATCAGAATGGTTGTTGACAGGCCGGACGATGCCCATGAAGTGCTTCATAGTGCCGGCTTCACGGTATCTGAGACCAATGTCCTGGGCATTGAGATGGAAGATGTTCCCGGAGGGCTTGGAAAGATAGCTGACGTGCTGGGCGAGAAGAACATTAACATCGACTACGCGTATGCTTTTGTTACAAAGACAGAGAAGGCATTGCTCATCCTGAGAGTCAATGATATCGAGGGAGCTATCCTTGTCCTTCAGGGAGAAGGCATCAAGCTCATAGATATGGCGGATATCCAGCAGATCTGATCTGCGCATATCCCTCCCTTTTTTGTGCTCAGTGACCACCATCATTTTATATTTCTTACTGTTATTTCCTTCAAATGAATGCCGGTATGCCTGCGGGTCCAGTAGATAAGCCTAAAAGCAAACTTGGAGGCTCCCACACTACTATCATAGGGGAGCGTCAGGGAAAGAAACTTGTGGCTTTGATAAGCCGACACCCTGAGATCAAGAAAATAATCCCTTCAGTGATAACTGTAAAGGGCAAAGCGCCTTCAGGCGGTGTCATTACCGGTAAGATTCAGCGTCCTGATGAACGGGGGAATCTGAGGATGCTCATATCCTATGGTACCTCCTTTCAGGAGTTGCGTATCGTCACCACCGTGGGCAACTTGCTGGAGGGTGAGCGCATAATGAATGAACTGAACGCAATGCTCAGGGACGAATAATCTAGAGGTTCTTATCATGTTTATCGGAGTAGATCATGGCACAACTGCAATGCGTTTTGCATCGAACGGCACGGGAAATGCCCAAGTGATCAGGCTGGAAGTTCCAAGGCAGGACATCGCTGTGATGAGTGAAACACAAGTGATATCCTTGATAGAGGAAAACTTTGGTGTGAAGAGCAATGAGATCAAAATGATTGCTGTTACTTATTCTATGGGCGACAGCATCACATCCATTGAGAATATCCGTCATGTGCAGAACCGTGGTGTCAGAAGTCTTGAAGGTGCAGGCAAGAAGACCGGGGGAGGCAGCCGCGTGTTCGATGCCATACGGAATTCTGGTATCACTGCTGTCGTCATACCTGGGATACATGATAAAAGCCTTACTGATCCCCGCCTTAACGTCTTCTCCCATTCAACAAGCCCCGAGAAAATAGGCATCGCCTATCATGCTTTCTGCATGGGCTTTGACAATTTCGTCCTATCGGACATAAGTTCCAATACTGTCACCCTTGGAGTTGCAGGTGGCAAGGTCATCGGGGCTATAGATGCATGTATCTTCGCTCCGGGTCTTATCCATGGCCCTCTTGATGTGCAGGCGCTGAGAGATGTGGATGCCGGCAGGATCACTGCCAATGATGCTTTCACCAGAGCAGGCGTACTCAGGCACACTCCTTTCTCAGATCGGCACGAACTGTTAAAAGCAGCACTTAAAGGCGACTCTGAAGCTCTTCTGGCGCTGGATACGATAGCTCTGTTCGCAGCCATGGAAGTCTCCTGTATGCAGATCCTTTTGAAGGACTATGGTGCTGTAGGAGAGGTGGTCCTGGAAGGCTCAGTTGGTGAGGTTCCCCGTGTGGTTGAAAAGATAAATGCTCATCTGGGGATAAAATGCCATGTGCTTGACAGATGGAGCGCTGCCATAGGATGCGCTGAGATCGCACGCGACATTGCCGGTGGCTCTGATAACATATTAGGGATCCCGGTGAATTTCTGAACTGCATCGGTTGATTTATGTGGGATATTTGAAACATCACACCTTGATACTGAACACTGAAGTTTAGAATCTCACACACTTACATTTAACATATATCGCGCAAACGCCCTTGACCTGCATCTTGTTATTGATCATCCTTTCCAGTTCCTTTGAGGCTGCATTTTCTCCCAGTTCCTTGACGCTTGTATCTATGTCAAATGTCTCAAGTTCAGGGACAAGTGCACGGACAGCTTCTTTAATGTCAGGTGTCGGCTGTCCTCCTGTCATGGCTGCGACATCATTCTGAAGCACCAGGACAAGAACATCTGACCCGTGAGCCACTGCGTTTATCAGTCCCACAATTCCGGAATGCGCAAGCCCGAAATCTCCGATGACTGCAATTCCCTTCTTAGTGAAACCGCAGGCTGTGGAGATTGCTCCTCCAAGTGAGAAACCGGTGTCAACGGCTCCCAGGGGCTGTGGGGCCGTGCGTATGGAACATCCCATGTCCCCTGCAACCATTACGTCAAGCCTGCGCAGTATATTGTAAAGGGGCATGTAAGGACAATCGCTGCATATCGGCTTTGGCCCTCTTTCCGCTATTGTCTGGATGGATGTATATTCCTTTACGTGCACTCTGTCCAGATTCTCCAGTGCAAACCCGATGTGTTCCCTGTCCACAAACCCGTATGGAAGATGCCCTGTCTCCTTTCCTGACACATTGCCAAGTATCCTGATGTGGGATTCTATGAAAGGCTCGCTTTCCTCTGCAACAAGGATATTTTCGTGCTTCTTCACAAAATCTGTTACCAGCTTATAGGGAAAAGGTGATACTACGCCAAGCGCGAGATGTGAAACATCTGCCCACCTCTCGTCTTCTGACAGGAAGTCATCAACGATTGCAGATGGGGTGCCGGAAGATATGATCCCTATGGGCCCTCTGACAGATACTCTGTTCAGGTGGCCCTTTTCTGCCTCATCGCTGAGGAGTGGGTAAGACTCCAGATGGAATCGCTGGTGTTTGCCGTGCATTGTGAGCTTCCACATGGACGGGTCAAAGAGCTTTACCTGGCTGCCGGAAGAGCGGGCCATTCTCCGGATACTGCCTTCGCTTTTCTCAAGCCTGTCCGTGACCCTGACTATTACGGGTGTGCTTGCCTGCTCTGATATCTCAAAGGCCCGGGTAAGACAATCATAGGCACTTTCAGGGCCAGACGGGTCAAACACTGCAACTTCGGCTATCTTCCCGTACCATCTGGAGTCCTGCTCGTTCTGGGACCCCAAAGCTGCGGGGTCATCACCGGCAAGGATGACCACACCGGCACCAATTGTGTGCGTGACTGCTGTTATAAGGGGGTCCGCCAGGAGGTTCATCCCAACATGCTTGACGAGCACGAGTGACCTGCAACCGGAGACTGATGCTCCAAGTGCGGTTTCCATTGCCGATTTCTCGCTGGTGAACCATTGAAAATCGTAAGTGTTATCATTTTCCTGTATGAACTTCTCAGCAACAGCAGTAATTGGGAAACCTGCTACAGCAGTTATTCGCTTTACATCACTGTCGATTGATGCAAAATACAGCGCATAGAGTCCGGTAGTATGTATTGTGTTCTGCATGTTGTCCCTGTTACTTGTTCATATCAATTTTGGTGTCTGGGCGGACAGACTCATCGGGCCGGGCAAACCATGCCAGTGCAGCCAGTGCACCGATGATGCCGTTGCCATCTATCCAAACCTCAACATCATGCTCCTTTGCATACCGGAGGGCGTATTTCCTGCTGAGCTCGCCGCAGCGGCATTTCGTGCTGTACTCCTGAACTCCGGTGGCATCGAAATCAGAAAGCACTACCATGCCCGTATCCTTTGAGACGCTGTATTTTATGAGTGCTGTCCTGATGCTCTGCAGCAATTCTTCCTTCGCAGCAGCGCTGACACAGGCGAATTCCAGCACCGTGGAAACGCAGTTCTGGGTCCTGGCGGCCACCGGGAAGAGTTGCACAAGGGAGTGTGACAGGTATATGGATTCCACGCAGTCAAGTTCTTTTGCAATATTATGGGTCAGGGTCCAGGTGGCTCCCTTTTCCTTGGTGTCGGTGTCATCTATGCCGATGATGACCCTCTCCCTTCTGGGTACTATAATGATACCCTTTGCGGCACGTCCTCCGCCGGATTCGGTGCACTCGTAGCGCAGAACTCCCTCGGCAAGGGCTCTGCATTTGGTTGCACCGACCCCTCCTCCGCCAAGTCCTGCATAAGTTATGGATACTTCGTCGCCTTCAACAAGCACTGACTCGATGCCTGCCGCGAACCTGGAAGCCTTGAGTTCAAGATGTGATGTGCCTGTCTTCACAAGGTACCGTATCATGTTCCCGATGGACCTCGTGTCCAGGATCAGGGGTGAGTGTGAGTAATGGAACTTCGACCATGCGGCACCACCGTAGCAGTTGGTATGCTCGATAATCTCCGCATATTCATTGTTTTTGTCGCATACAGCATATATCCCTTTATACGGAATAGTGTATGGATCTTTAAGCTCTATCTCTTTCATTTGCGTGTTAATTGCCGGTCAATAGTTTAAATGTTTTGTTTGTGGCTCGAGTGTAATGCCGGAATTCCCGGACAACGGCAAAATACCGGAATTTCCGACAATAGTCCTTCCCATGCTCACAATCATCGGGCTGGCACTGATATTCAGGAGAAAGTGAAGTCTTCCATTTTTTTTTTTCTCTTTTTTCTTTTTGATGCGCGGCATGTGATCCTGGGTGCGCTTTTTATGTCTGGAAAATGGCGTTGATTTGTTAGTATTCGGTACGGAGGCGAAGGAATGCGCCGCATTTGGCGGGTGATTGTATTGATTATGTTTTTAAATCCTCATATATCCGGGGCTGGATAAGAGTATTTATATAGGGAACCGACAAAATCAATGTGATTTAAATGAAGCATCGAGTGCTGAATTTTACTGTCCTGATCGAACAGGATGAAGACGGCGTATACGTGGCAAAGGTCCCGGACATCCCCGGTTGCTATACACAGGGCAAAACTGTGGAACAGGCTATGGAGAGGATAGTAGAGGCTATCAAGGTCTGCATCGAGTCGGATGATGAGATGGATGCCTTCGTGCCGATGAAGTTCGTTGGGCTGCAACAGGTCGAGGTAAAGGTATGAGCAGGCTTCTCCCGGTCACCGGGAGACAGATGTGCACGATCCTTGAATTATCGGGCTTTGTTAAAGTCCACCAGGTTGGCAGTCATGTCAGGTATGTTCATCCAGATGGCAGAAGGACCGTAGTGCCGGTACATGGTAACGAAGAGCTGGGCATAGGTCTGCTAAAAGAGATCATGAAGCAAGTGAAGATATCACGCGATTCATACGGGGAACTGAGGCGGCAGGTCTGAGACTGTGAGAAGGGAATTTACTGGCATTGCAGTAAAAATAATATTTCAGCTTGAAGAATAGTGCGTGGACTTCACAAGCATAGTCTTTTGCATAAATCTTTTGTGATATGTTCCTTGCTCTTTTGATAGTTCCGGAAGATCATCGTGGAACCTGTGTGGAAGTGGCTGCTGGAATAAGGGAATTGGGTGTCAGCAGTTTAACTGTTCTGTTCGTAATGCATATCTAAAACCGTCCGTCCTGTTCTATCTCTCTATTATATATTTTAGGTCGCATAAAACAAATAGAAATCTTTAAAAATTACTTCGGACTATACATTATAACGGTACGATCAAATTTAATTTTTGGTGGTACAAAGATATGAAAATGCACACACACACAAATATAATAAGTCCTCCGGGACGGCACGCTTTTCTATATTGTGGATAGTCGTATTGGCATCAGTTTTCCTTATTCTTGCCGCAAGCCCGGCAGCAGCAGCACCATACGCATATCCAACAGAAAAATCAATCTATCCAATTGACGATAAATATCTGATAGACGATGACTCAACATCAATAAAACTTGGATCTGAATTCGAGCAAATGGTAGGAGTAAGAATAGCTGGTGGTGAACCAAGTAACAGTCATATTCTATTTGAAGTTGATCTTATAACATCATCAGATACTCCAATAGACTATCTATTTAATGATATAGAAAAACTACCACTAGGAAAATATGAGATTCAATTAAATCTAAATGATCCTCTTCGTGGAGAACCATTATGGTATGAAGTTAATGAAATAACAGTAGCAGATTTGGATAATAACGGAGCAATACCCGAGTTCCCGACAATCGCACTTCCCATGCTGGCAATCATCTGGCTGGCATTGATATTCAGGAGAAAGGAGTGATCTGACTCACTCTTTTCTTTTTTATTGCTGCGCTCTTTTTTTTGGGAATCGCCGGTTATGATCGGCAAAAATGATTGAAATCATCGATTATGATCGATACTTTTCAAGTAATGGCTGCATATGGTGCAATAAGTATGTCCATTACAAATGGAGATTTTAAACCAATAATCTCCAATTAAAGAAGGTATTAGATCAGGGAGCTATACCTCTGACCAATCCATGTCATCTTACAAACTTACTTCACATACCCCTCGTCCTTCAGGCTCACGTACCTCCCTTCACCGATAACAACATGATCCAGCACATCGATGCCAAGCAGTTTGCCGCCCTCTATGAGTTTTTCGGTCACGGCGATGTCCTCCCTGCTGGGTGTGGGGTCGCCGGAGGGGTGGTTATGTGAGAGTATGACCGAGGCGCATGACTCCATGAGGGCGGCCTTGAATACTTCCCGGGGATGAACGATGTTAGCGTTCAGGCTGCCGATGGAAATGACCTCCTCCCGAAGCACCTGGTTCTTCGTGTCAAGGAGCAGGGCTACAAGTCGTTCTCTTTTCTGCTCCCTCATTTTCGGATAGAGCAGCGAGTACACATCTGCAGGGGACCTTATCTTGCGCTTGGGCTCATCGGTGAATCCTTCCAGTTTGCGGGCAAGCTCGAACACGGCAGCTATCTGTGCTGCCTTGGCGGTGCCGATGCCGTGGATCTCCGTGAGCTTGCTTATGTTTGCCTGGCTCAGCTGTTTGATACTGTACTCTGAAAATATGCGGCTGCAGAGGTTGACAATGTTCTCTTTCTGCGTGCCTGTTCTCAGGATGATTGCCAGCAGCTCTGCGTTTGAAAGTGCTTCCGGGCCGTATTTAAGCAACCGTTCCCGGGGTCTTTCGTCCTCGGGCATGTCGCGGATACATATCTTGTACTGGTTCATGGGAAGCAGGAGAATTTTCCTGTTTATAAATTTTTCTAAATTGATTTATTATAAATTAATATAGGCCTAAAATAGTTTAAAAATGCATTTCGTCGTGTACTTATATTATAAATGCTCATTATCTTTCCCATGAAAGTCATTTGTGTGTCAGGCTACAAGAACACAGGCAAGACGACGCTTGTCACCCGCCTTGTAGAGGCGCTATCAAAAAAGGGCCAGGTGGGCACAGTCAAACTGATGTTCCATCATCGCTTCAACCCTGCAAACACCGATACGGGAAAACACTTCGATGCAGGCGCAGGTGCTGTTGCTGCGATCACGGACTCCGAGCTTGTGACAATAAAGCGCGATCCTACATTGGAAAAGGCCCTTGACTCGCTGGCTGACAGTGGTATGGACTTCGCTGTTGTCGAAGGTGCAAAGACCAGCTCCTTCCCCAAGATCGTCCTCGGGGATGCGGCTCAGAGTAAGGATATTGAGAACGTAGTTGCAAGTCTCCCTGAGAAGTCCGACTGGGACATTGAAAGCCTTGTGAAGCTTGTCCAGGAGCAGGAAGACTGGGTAACTCTGGGTTCTCTTGTTAGGAAAATAAAGAGTAATCCTGATATCAGATTCTCAGGTGGTATCGCAACCTTTACGGGTATTGTCCGCGAAGTAACAGGTAAGACTCATACACAGGCCCTGGAGTTTGAAAAATACTCCGATGTCGCAGAGAGTGCCATGGAGAGGATATGCACCGAGATGAAACAAAACGAGGGTGTGATCGATATCCTCATGCACCACAGGACCGGTCTTATAAAAGCCGGTGAGGATATTGTTTACATTGTTGTTGCGGCAGGTCACCGGAAAGAGCTTTTCGTGACTCTGGTGGATGCTCTGGAGCGCCTGAAAGAAGAAGTCCCCATATGGAAAAAGGAGCTTACGCTGGAAGGTGATTTCTGGGTTCATGACAAAAACAGCGAGGAGTGAATCAGGGGAATGGACACTAGTGAAAGGCAGGTATGTTTCTGCTCCTGTCTGATCACTCATTTATCTGTTTTTAAGCCCCATCTGCCTGTCGATCTCTTCTGCTATTTCCTCAAGTTCATCAAATATTCTGTCGGAATCCTTTCTCATTTCCCGGACTGCGGCTTTCAGGCTGCCACCTCTTAGACAGAGTGCCCTTCTCTCCCTGTACAAAAGCCCGGCGCTTATAAGGTTCCTTACATGGTGGTTAATTCTTGAGGGTGTGACCTCCAGGTCCTCGGCTATCTTTTCGGATGATACTCGCTCTTCGTTTGTAGCGAGTTGCTTTAACAAGTCTATCACGATCTGCGTGGCGATGTTTTCAGTATCCCTGCCGGAAGATAACCCGAAACTGTTGCATAACCAGTTTATATCATGCTCGAGTTTTTTCTCTCGTGGTTTTTCAAGATTAATGAGTATGATCTGTTGTGGCATAAATTTGATTATCTTTCTAAGGGATTATATACTTTTCTGTATTTCATCGAAATCATATCTACAAAAAAGAAATAAAATGCATTCTAGTAAAAAGATTTAAGTATGAGTTTTGTTATATTGTGTGTTGTAATCCGGATGTTGCCGGAATAACTCTGGAGGATAATTAACTATGATAATCAGACCAATCGGAGAACGAGTATTAATCAAAGCTATCAAGAAAGCGGAAGTTACAGAAAGCGGCATCTACATTCCCGATTCTGCCCAAGAAGAGAAAAAAGAGGGCATAGTGGTCGGAGTAGGTACTTTTGAGGATGGCAAGGCGCTCCCGCTCAAAGTGGGGGACCATGTTATCTACGGTGGGTACAAGAGCGATGAGATTGATTTCAACGGTGAATCACACATGTTCATCGATTTCAAGGACTTATTGGCAGTAGTTGAGGAGTGAAACTGCTGTATTTATAAATAATATAGTTAGCACAGAGGTAATCGCATGGCTAAACAGATAATGTTTGATGAGGATGCGCGCAAAGCGCTGTTAAACGGTGTGAACAAGGTTGCTAATACCGTTAAGATCACGCTTGGCCCAAAAGGCAGGAACGTTGTGCTAGACAAGGCCGGAAGCCCTGTTGTCACCAACGATGGTGTAACTATTGCCAAGGAAATCGAGCTTATCGACAAGTTCGAGAACATGGGTGCCAAGCTCATTAAGGAAGTAGCTTCCAAGACCCAGGACACCACAGGGGACGGGACCACTACTGCTACACTGCTTGCACAGGCAATGATAACCGAGGGCTTAAGGAACATCACCTCAGGTGCCAATCCTATTGATGTCAAGAGGGGCATTGAGAAAGCCACCGAGAAGGTTGTCGCCCATCTTAAGGAGAAGAGCAGGGAGGTCAAGGACAAGAGCAAGATACTGCAGGTAGCTACCATATCAGCCAACAATGATGAACAGATAGGTTCTCTGATAGCCGACGCAATGGATAAGGTCGGTTACAATGGTGTGATAACTGTTGAGAACTCCAAGACCATGGAAACCTCTCTGGAGGTAGTGGAAGGTATGCAGTTTGACCGTGGCTTTGTTTCTCCTTACATGGCAACTGACCATGAGAAGATGACCTGTGAGTTCGAGGACCCTTACATCCTGATAACTGACAGGAAGATCAGCACCATGAACCAGATCATCCCGGTACTCGAGAAGGTTGCAAAAGAAGGCAGGCCGCTCGTCATGATCGCCCAGGATGTCGAAGGTGATGCACAGGCTGCACTCATCCTTAACATAGTCCGCGGCTCCCTGAGGGTGTGCGCTGTCAAGGCACCGGGCTTTGGGGACGAGCAGAAGGAGATGCTGGAGGATATCGCTGTGCTTACTGGCGGTGTGCTCATCAGCGAGGACAAGGGTATGAAACTTGAGGAATTCTCAGAGAATATGCTCGGACACGCCCGCAAGGTCAACATCGACAAGAACAAGACCACGATAGTTGAAGGCAAAGGTGACAGGAAGGGTATCGAGAAGAGGATGGCACTCATCGAGTCCCAGGTCAAGGTCACAGATGCCGAGTTCAAGAAGAAGGAACTCAAGAAGCGTCTTGCCAAACTTGGAGGCGGTGTAGCTGTCATTAAAGTAGGTGCAGCAACTGAAACCGAGGTCAAAGAGAAAAAGATGAGGATAGACGATGCACTCAATGCCACAAAGGCCGCAGTAGAGGAGGGTGTCATTGCAGGCGGTGGTGTAACTCTGTTCCATGCAGTTGTTGCACTTGACGGCATGAGTCTTGAGGGTGACCAGAAGATAGGCCTGAACATTGTCAGACGCTCACTTGAAGAGCCTGTGAGGCAGATCGCTGTCAACGCAGGCCGTGAAGGTGCTGAAGTCGTTGCCAGGATAAGGGCCGAGTCCAACGACCAGTACGGCTACAACGCAAAGACCGACACATTTGAGGACCTCTTTGAGGCAGGAGTCATTGATCCGACCAAGGTTGTAAGGAGCGGACTGCAGAATGCAGCTTCCATTGCAGGCATGGTCCTGACAACAGAAGCCCTTGTGGCGGACTATGATGACGAGAAGGACAAGCATACAGCGGCGATCATAATCTGATCGCTCCTTCTTTATTACGGAGCGGGGAAGTGTTATGCGTGCATTCAATGCAATGCAGAACAGGCCCCTGCTTAATAGTCCCTGTACCGGGGAAGAAACTGGATTCGGGGCTCGATGAGGTAATCAGTGTTGCGGGGAGTCACACTTTCATATACGATGCGCTCTCTCTAGGTCTATCATACTACCAGATATTCATTGGCAAACTTTTGTTTGGCAAACTTTACTACTATCAAGAGGAACAATATGTTATTCAAAGACCTAAATCTTATAGACCCGCTTCAAAGGGCCCTTACTAAAGAAGGCTATATAGCGCCCACTCCTATACAGGTACAGGCTATACCGCAACTGCTTAAAGGCAAAGACCTGATAGGAATCGCCCAGACAGGTACAGGCAAGACTGCCGCCTTTGTGCTGCCTATACTTCAAAAGATGCATGAGAAGCACAAGCATACGACTCCGGGATTTCCCAGAGTGCTTGTGCTTGCACCTACAAGAGAACTTGCTGCACAGATCGGTGATAGTTTTGCCGCATACGGCCATTTCCTGCATTTCAAGCACACAGTCGTATTTGGCGGCGTAAGCCAGGTACCGCAGTTCAAGAGTATCACAAAGGGCGTGGATATATTAGTGGCCACTCCGGGAAGGCTGCTTGACCTGATGGATCAGGGTATTGTCAAGCTCAGCGGTGTAGAGTTCTTTGTTCTGGACGAGGCTGACAGGATGCTTGATATGGGATTCATCAGGGATGTCAACAGGATCGTATCGATGTTGCCTCACAAACGCCAGTCGCTCTTCTTCTCGGCGACCATGTCTCCTCAGATAAGCGAGCTTACCCGGAGGCTTCTGACAGACCCTGTGCGCGTTGAGGTGACACCTCAGGCAACGACAGTGGAGCGTATAGAGCAGAAGGTCTTTTTCGTGGACCAGGAAAATAAGGATGCTCTTCTCTTGAGCCTTCTCCAGCAGGATCACCTCAACTGCGTTCTGGTGTTCACCCGCACAAAGCACAGGGCTAACAAGGTGGCACAAACTCTTAACAAGAACCGTGTGGGTGCTGATGCCATCCACGGTAACAAATCGCAGGCCCATCGCACCAAGGTAATGGAAAGTTTCAGGGCAGGGGAGCTACAGGTGCTGGTAGCGACCGATATAGCAGCTCGAGGAATCGATATCGAGGATATATCTCATGTTATAAATTATGACCTGCCCAATGAGCCTGAGAACTATGTGCATAGAATAGGGCGCACGGCGCGGGCAGGAGCAGAAGGCACAGCATATTCCTTCTGTGCGGCGGATGAACGCAGTTTCCTTCGCAGCATTGAAAAGCTCACAAGGCTGGAAATAGATGTAATGAGGCACCGCTATCATTCACAGCGGGCGCAGGATGCAGTGGGTGAAGAGGCAAAGCCGGCTCCGAGAAAGCCGCGTGCTCCTCCAAGAAGGCCGGGACACAGCACCCACAAACGATAGATTCGACATTATTCGGCCCTCCTCTTATTTTTTTGTGCGGCGGGATTAAGGGCAGGTAGGGAGAACATTTGCTTGACCGGCACCAAGGGATGCCTGGTCCATGCAGATTAAACTATTAAGGGAGAAAACTGCAATACTAATATGGGAGATGATATCATGGATCTGAATCGTTTTACTCAGAAGGCCCAGGAGGCTGTTCAGGATTCAACAACGATTGCTGCGAGATACAGAAACCAGCAGATAGATTGCGAACACCTGTTGCTTGCGATGCTCGAGCAGACGGGGGGACTTGTGCCTACGCTGCTCAAGAATCTGGATGCGGACCTCGACCAGGTGACGCAAAATGTGGAGTTACATCTTGAAGGACTGCCTCGGGTATCGGGTCCTGGTGGCGAGCAGGTCTATATGACACAGACACTGCGGCGTGTGCTTGATTCTGCCTCGCGGGAAGCGGGCAAGATGAAGGACGAGTATGTCAGCGTCGAGCATCTCCTGCTTGCAATAGCCTGTGAGAGCAGCTGTTCGAGCAGTAAAGTGCTTTCCTCTGAGGGCATTACAAGGGACAGGCTTCTCAATGCCATCAAGGATATAAGAGGCAATAGAAGGGTGACATCTGAGAACCCGGAGGGTACCATGGAGCCTTTGAAGAAGTATGGTATTGATTTTACAGAGCTTGCATCCCAGGGAAAGCTCGATCCCGTGATAGGCAGGGACCAGGAAATAAGGCACTCCATAGAAATACTTTCCCGGCGCAGGAAGAACAATCCTGTGCTTATCGGCGAGGCGGGTGTGGGTAAGACCGCTATCGTGGAGGGACTTGCCCAGCGTGTGGCAAAGAGGGATGTGCCCGAGGCTATGAAGGATAAAAAAATCATAGCTCTTGACATGGGCTCACTTGTCGCGGGTGCCAAGTTTCGGGGTGAGTTCGAGGAAAGGCTCAAGGCGGTGCTAAAGGAAGTGTCCGATTCTGAAGGTCAGATAATCCTGTTCATCGATGAGATACACACAATCGTGGGTGCAGGTGCCACGGAGGGTGCAATGGACGCCGGCAACCTGCTAAAACCCATGCTTGCCCGCGGCGAGTTGCATTGTATAGGTGCAACTACCCTGAATGAGTACCGCAAGTACATCGA
>NZ_JAUXNK010000109.1 GCF_030682845.1 Methanolobus sp.
GTTTTTTTTGGTGGTCATTTTGGACCTCGGGACCTTTGGGGTCTTTCGATTATATTAGATATGTTGGGGCGCTCAAGCCATACGGCTGACGCTCGGGAGGACACACGGCGGTAAGTTCTCACGCCCCCGGAATAATGCTTATCCGCCGTATGTCCGCCAAGTAATTTTATACTCAATCCCTTTTTTGCTGCGCGCCGCCATTGTAGGTGCGGCGCATTTTTTTATTCGGTTAGGCTGGGGCTTATTCGGCCTGCCCAGCACGATCCGTCCGGCGGGGGCACCGGCATGAAAGAGTTTCGTTCCCTGGAGTTTTGGTTCATGCTTTGCTTTATACGTCTATGTTTTAAGAATGTCAAGCATTATTTTGGGGATTTTCACAGCTTCCCGTGTTTTTTCCACGGTTTTTTGTTAGTTTTTTGTTGAGATATATTATATAGTTAGTAGAGTAAAAACATAACGTCTTAATATTGCTACTGTTATTTACCTTAACTGTAAAAATATAAGTGCTTGATATTATTAGATACGGTTTTTTGGGCATAGAAAATGCACTGTTATTGGCGAGCGCCGGAGATATGGTGCCGTAAAGAACTGGCGGGCAATCCAGGACAATAATAACACCGTCAGGCCCGATGAGAGATCATTGGGATTGCCCCCTGGCGGTTTTTTTATTGAAGGAGATAAGAAAATGAGAATCGAGCACGAAACCAGCAGTTACAATGAGAGGCGATATGGGCGGCCTTGGATTGCCCAAGTGGACTGCACTAAGAAAGCGGGCGGTGAATTTACTTTTGGGCAATGGATTGGCGACTACCGCAACGGCGGCGAAGGATTGCTTATCCTTGATGGCATCAATCTTGGTGATATATATGCCCGTGGCCAAAAGGATTTTCGCAAACCGCGGAATTCGGCTCCCACTTATCATATATTGGGAGCTGATGGCAAAGGGATTAAGTGTAGTAGTATTGTGGAGGCCCGCAAGGTATCGGCGGCATACGCAGTGCCCCTAATGCAGGAAGTGGGAGAAGGAGAGGGAATCTAATTTTTACACAGCATAACCTTTGGGGGCCGCGCATCCGACACGCGGAGAAAAAGGAGAAGAAATGGAAAAGCAACCAAGCAGCATTATCATCTACAAAAGGGGTGGCGGATATTATGCCGATGTTACAGGACACTTTGGCGGCGGATACTCTGGTGCCCACGCCGGAGACACGCCGGAGGAAGCGGCATTGTTTGCCCTCCGAGAAGAAGGGCGATATATCAAAACCAATCCTCTAGGTGGGACAATGCACGCACCAGAAGAAATCCGCAAAGCCATTGAAACAACGCGGATTTAATTTCACAGCCCTGCCGGCGGGGAGATACACCGGCAGAAAGGAGAAAATGATGCAACAAGGATATGGAAAATGGCATGGCTATGCCACCGACCGAGAAGCGGAGGCCGCCAGGGACAAAGAGGCTAAGCGATTACGAGACCTAGGTTATACGGTTTTGTGCTCAACAAGAACCACAGATGATGGCACCATGATGTATCTTATTGATGTCAACTAACTTGGAAGAGGAAAAGGAAAAAGCCTGCCTGGAATATAACCAGCAGGTAGAAGCGGCAGGATACGGGGCAGGGGATAAAGTTTCCTGCTTTGTGGCCTCTTGGACCGGTTGCGGAGGGGAACTTATCACTGGAACAGTCGCAAAGCGGAAAAAGTATTATGTTGCGCTTGATGTGCCATTTAACGGCAAGAAAAGCGCACACCTGACAAAAGCATGGAGGATTGAGAGATGAAAACAAAAACAATAAATGGCGTTACGCTTTTCAGAAGATCAGCATCATCATCGTGTCCTAAGGGCGCTTGGTTTGGGCAAAAACATCATACATCCTGGATACGGGGATACTGGGTGGTATTTGAAATTGGGACAAAAGGGATGATAATAGCGGATTGTAGAACAGCTCTTGAAGCACAGCGGTTAATTGCAAAGCTGGAAAAGACGGAGGATTGAGAAATGACAAGAAAACAAGAGGAGACCGGAAAAGTTAAAGCGGCCTTAAAGTACTTGCCATACCGAATAAAAGTCCGGCATGGCATAGGAACAGGATCGGGATGGATTAAAATTTATATCCCGCGCGCGGTTTGGGAGATAGAAAATAGAAGGGTTGAGGTACTTGTTGCTGATGCCGTAGATAGACCGCATACAGAAAATAATCATATTTTAGTCACTTGGTATGAATGACATACTCGCCGGAGACGGAAGAAAGGAGAAGGGGAAAGTGATAATTAACCTTGCAATCTTTTTTTGCGGCTTGGCACTGGGGTTTATTTGGGGCTGGGGAATCTGCAACACAATAAGAGACAAGGGGTAATCTTTCCCTTTTCTGGTCCGCCATGACGGAATTATTACTAATATGATAGTAATTTACCTGTGGTGCTGAAAAACGGCTCCCCAGGAAGGCCAGGAATCAACGATCTCATCTTAAGCCTTATCTTCCCTTCTCGAAAAATCCCCTTTCCTGCCGACTTCTTTCAGTTGCATCTATGCTGTGATCCTTGCAGTAATTTCTTAATGTGGTAGATATGAAGGTCGTCTCCTGTGACAACCTGCTTTCTTTCAGCGTCCGCCCTCTTTCTGGTAAATAATCAATGTCGGCGGGTAAATTTCCAGTTCCATTACATATTGGACATGGGATCTTCACTTTTAGCCCGTAAACATAACCACAACCTGCGCAATTAGGACATTCCATTGTTTATCCCTCCTTTTTTATATTCCCTTCTATAAACAGCTTGCCATAATAAACAATTAGCAAAGCATCGGCAACATTATGTGTAATCTTGAGATGCGGAAAAAGTTGTTGAGCCTTCTGTTTGCTAATATTCTTATTTCCGCCTGTGAGGCACCCTAACGCCCTTTGCCATCTTTGAGGTGTAACGTCATGTAATGGATATCTTAACGCGGTAACGACCCCTCTAAGGAAGCCATAGCCCTGCATAAATTTACCAGATGAAGCAATTCCTTGCCCTTTCATGGTATGGACTTTTTCTAAGAAGACGAAAGCAATAGTAGATAATGTTGCTTCCCCAGCAGGCCATTCCGCAAGTAAATCGTAAATGTCTCGTTCTGTACCTGGCATTTTATATGCCGTAACTTTAGACCCGATAAATGCAATTCCCCCATCTTGACCTGGATCAATACCGATAATCATCATCACTCTTCCCCCAACTAAATTAATTCGGCCATCATCTAAAAAACTCCCCGTACTTTTCTCTCATTTCTTCCTTTATTAGCCTTGCCCGATAGAAATCCTGAACCGTTAAAGCTTTTTTCCCTTGCCCTCCTTCCTCTCGATCCTCACGATCAAGAGCTTTCTTCCAAATTCTAAACTTGAATGCAGCCAGACCTTGTTTTTTGTATCCAAGGTATTCCCGATCTTCTGCAGAACAACACCCCCCACACAATCCACGGCTTCTGATAATTTTTTCGCGAAGGCAATTTTTACACATTCTTGGTTTTCTCACTTTTTTGTTCACAATCCACCGGTTGTTCTTGTAATTGGTTGCCCCTTTCCTGTATCCGAGCCACAAACGCCAGGCATTATCACAAAACCAATTTGCGGTTCCTTTCTCCCGTGTTCTATTTCTTCCAAAACGGCCTGTATAATCAAATCCACAAATTTGTCAATTGTGTCGGCGATATAATCTTCCGGCACCCGTGCAGGAATCCTAAATAAATACATTAGTAATCTCTTTGCTTCTTGTTTTGCGGTTTCACCTTTCTTTGGCCGATCCATTGTTTCACAAACCGCATCCATTGTTTTGAGCATTGCCTCAATATTGTCCATTATTTTATCCTCCTTTTCATCTAAACATTCCCCGCAATTGCCTTGCCAAATGCCATACATACATAATTCGGTTCAAGTCCTATACCACCCAATAAATAAGTTACATGCTTCCGCAGTTCACGTCCAGTGTATTCCTTGGTTCGGGGATCCCACTCACGCAATATAAGCACATCGCCAACACGGAATGCTCTATCGTCTTTCCTGAGTTCAAATGTTTTTTCCCCATTCCGGACCGGCTCAAAAAACTCAGCTAAAATTTTCAGTTCATGTGTTTTCATCTTCCATCTCTTCTTCTAATTCCTTTATCCAATCATTATATTCTCTTTCATCCCGTACATCGTCCCATATTTTATCCATCATCCGCTCATAGCGACGGTTTAATTCGTTAAAGCTTACCATGGCAAATCCCTCCTTTGAAGTTTCTCTGGCCATTCTACTATATCTTTACTTAATTTTCCGTTGATGTGTAATTGCTTGACAAATAATGAGACACTTGCCGCCAAGCATTGATCAGCAATACTTTCAGCCCATTCTATTTTCATCGGTCTGCCCGGACGATCACCACATGTTTCACCGCCGAGGATGACGGCGTCAATCCCCCATTTATTATCCGCAGGGCACCCGATAAGATGCCATTCGATTTTGATAGATGATGGTAAAGGACAATAACATTCTCTCTTGAAATCAATTGACCCCAACATTGGCTCAATACTCAAAAACTTCTTTCCTGGCACCTGGAGGAAAATAGGAATTTTCTCATCCGCTTCCTGCTGGTTACAGATAGTGAGGCCATGCCAGACATTAGGCAATTCCTCTGCCCTCTCACTGGCTATTCCGGCGCGTTTTGTTAAAATCAAAAAGGTATGCTGCTGACACTTCTCTATTACGTCATATACTTCTCGTCTAAAATTCTGCATAACTTCGGCATGAAAAAAATCATTCCAAACCGCATACACGGTCGGTTTCCGGCGCGTCAGGATAATATCGAGACGCTTGGGATTAGTGATGATTTCCCCAGTAAAACATGGTTTTCCTTTATCGCAATAGGTTAATCCTTTAACTCCAAACCGGTTCGTCATCACCGCCGACCAGCAATGGTCACATCCTATACTACAAGGAGTGCAACCATCAATGAGGCCAAGTGGCAAATCCCAAAATCTACCTTCTGATATATCCATTATTTTACCCTCCTTTAATCCCAGCATCAAAACGTTAATCTTCTTCCATGTCATCCTCTAACTTCCTAAACCAATCAGAATAATCCTGCTGGTCCAACCAGTCATCATGTCTTTGTCTTCCATTCTTTCGTGTTCCCGGTTCATGTCCTCAAATGTTTTTTTCATATTCCCTCTTTTTTTGACTAATCAATATATTCTGCTCTTTTGTCTTTCACAAGTTTATCGGCAATATCAGGATCATAGAGATAAATATGCCCATCCATTTCAAGAAGTATCTTTTTCAATTCTTTGCCGGATCTCCGCGAGTATCTCTTTTCCTCGCTCACGTTCGGCATCGGTTGTAATAGGACGCTCTTCTCTATATTCCGGTATCCTATATCCTCCCAAGCCTTTTCCTCTTCCATAAACATCACCCTTCTTTCTTTTTTCCCAGGTTACAATAGCGGCTTTCCAGTTTTTCATATTATTCTTACCCACCATCCAGCCATTAGACTCATAAAAAGCCATCCATTCTTCAGGGTCTATATTATTCCCCCTTTCTTTACAATATTGCATTATTTCATTAAGAGATGGACACACAAAAACAACATTTTTTCTTTTATATATTTTCTTTTTATTTGTATCTGAAACTGAAACTGAAACTGAAACGTCTTGTGACGGTTCCGTTATATGTGGTGTTATGTTTGCGTTACGCTTCTCTTTTATCCTAAATCTTTGTTGTCTTAACCTATTAAATTCCCTTTCTTTCTCATCTTTTATTATACGCCGTGACCATAGCGTTACATAACCGTGATAGTCACGCTGTCCACTCGCAATTTTTTCATTTAATAGACAATCAATAATACGATTTGCAGCATCAATATCTGTCCGTAAAATAGTAGCCCAACGCTCTTGTGTTAATGTCAACCTGCCTCTTTGGGGTGCCCACCAAAGACGGCAACATATTCTAATCCATGCACCTTCAATTTCAAGTGAATGCTCATCCAAATCTCGTTGCCAATCAGATGGATAAAAAAGGAAGGCCGGGTTTTTTCCCATTATATGTTTCTCTTTGCATTTTCCGGTAAGATTTCACCGATTCCCATAGTTCTTTTGAGTCCTTGCCGCTGGCGATAACGTGCTCCTCAATATAATCAAAATCAATCGGCTTACCGTTTTTCACCCATTGTCCCGGTTTATCGTCCGTTTTCGTGTTTCGGTTAAAACCGATGATTAGGAAAAGCTGGTTACATGGTGCTAAAATCCGAGCAGTGTTGCAGCCAAGATATTTAATTGCCCGCTTAACAAACTTATCCAGCGGACGAGAAATTCCGTCCTGTGATTTTTCATTCATATCTGTCCTCCCTGCAGTTGAACCCGTGCTTGAATGATATATCTCTGAATCATAATTTCATCTCCTATAAATTCCTTTTCTTGTCCAGGGCAAGGCTCTGTGGATGGGTAAAAACAATATCCCCGCAACTCGGGCACTTTTCGCATTCCAAATCGCCAATGGTCTGTTTTCTCTCGTTTATAATGACATCCCTGGAAATGGCAGTCGTCCGATATTCATCTTGGAAGCAGTTTGTACAAAACATAAATTCACCATATCAAATATCCAGTCAATCAACCCGCCACTCGTCCTCAATTACTGCGTTTCTCCGCCAAAAAGGTTCTTCCCTTCATCCATTCAAATAATTTTTTCACTTTGTTTTTTGTTTTCCTTTCTCCCTTCCATTCAATAATTACTTTAGTAGATGGAAAAGGATTGTTATGAGTTTGACTTTTATCATGATTTCTCTTTTCCCAATAGGCATCCTCATAGCTCATTGGATTTGAATGTCCAATATAACCCGATTCTGCTGTTGTCGTTAGGACAACATATTCGCCCTGAATATGTTTTGCTTCCTCTGCTTGCCGATCGTTTATGATGTTAGAATTTCTTTCACTTGACCATTGAGAATATGATTGATCGTAACGATCATAGTGTGTTCCCCCTTCTCTTTGTCCTACCATAATTTTCTCCTCCTTATAATTATTGATATAACCAATCAATCAATCCGACGCCGGGATCGGGCTATGGTTTCCCGATCACTCTCGGCACGGGTTATCTCTGCTCAACAAAAGCATTCCATGTTTCTTTTTTAGTACCTTCCTCCCTCTCTTTCCACCAACACCAGAGATCTGCCAGAGCGTTGGGAAGGGATTCATCATATATTCCTGGAGTCAGTAATATCCCCAACCCTACCTCAATCATTCCCTTATGTTTTTGTAGCATTGTACCGGCCGGCAACTCCTCCAGCAACTCATCAGTGAGGGGAGCGGAAAAAATACTCCACCGCTCAGGACGGTTTACCATATCTAACGTTTTCGATCTTAATTCCCACTTGTACTTACGTTTGCTATAAATCCACCAGAGTTTAGTCTCCTTCGACCATCCTACGGCAAACAGTTCGTAGCTATGTTTTAAATCGCAAACATACTTTGGGTTCATACTTAGCTTCCTTTCTCACGTTCGTAACTAATAATTTATCCATTCTCATCTCCCTCTCTATAATTCAAACATCGGCGGTTCGCTAGGTGATGGAATATAAACATTAAGAAATTCGGCGGACCATTGTTGAATTTGTTCGTAATATTTATTGAATCTCACCGTGTCCATATCCGCCGTACTTTCAATAATTGTTAGCCCTGTTTTATCATCTACCCGGCTGGCAAATTTCTGTTTCAGGGCGTCGTGCATTTCATCCCGGCTGAATCCGGTATGCTCACAAAGGATATCCACAGCGATACCAAAATAGGCCCGGTTCTGCTGGATACTTCGCTGGCTTTTCTTCTTCCGTAACAAAACCTCTACGTATTGCCCTTCATACTTTGACAGATGGACCCGGAAGCGATTAGGAGCTTCAAGAATCAGTTTTCCCTTTTCAACCTTTCCGCAGAAGAGAGGATTCATAGCCTTGCCTAATGTGTTACGCATATTATGTGTTATGTGTTAATTTTTTCATAATTAAAGCATTCTGTTCGACCAGAGGAATTTATGTCAATTTCAATTTCATCGTTGCCACATTGATGTTGATATGCTTCTCTTTCATCTTCTTTGAAAACATAGTAAACACAATTCTTTGCTTGACAGAGAACTTTGACTAACATGATAATCTCCACACAACAACCGGCTCAAGATACGGCAGAACTTCACGGCAATCACTGTGATAGATCAGGATTCCGGCATGATCGTAATAGGGGGTCATTTCAAAGCCTCCAGTTTTCGAACCATCAGGATAAGTTCTGCCGCGAAGTCATCAAGGGCTTTTGCCAGCTTGCTGATAAAGGGTTCATCCCTTTTTATCTCTAAAATTAAAGGTGGTAAACCAGCATAGGAACTCATGAAATAGCAAAGTTCCCGCTCTGTAACGTAAAGGGACATCTGGCACTGCCCGAAGTAATCAGACGGGAGCTTTCCATCGAAAAGGTATTTCACATGAGTTTTTAACATCGGATTTTTCAGTTCAAGTATAGCATTTTCTCCTACAAGGCCATCGGGCGAACAATGGTACAGTTTCCATTCATCCTTGTAAACGATCCCGACCTGCCGTACTTCTACCCCGTAAATCATCGTGAAAAGGCTTCTGGAGGTGTTTTCTCGTTCGATGCCATCCAGCATAGCCTGGGACTGAAAAGACTCCTCACAATAGCCTGTGATTGATTCTCCGGCCAGTTGGTAAAGGTAATCGATCCTCTGCTTGGATATTTCCCCCGAATTTGTGATAATCTTGGAAATAGATGAGGATCCAGGATTGCCGGCCCGGGCCAAGTACCATTCTTCTGAACGTTGGTTAAAAGAATCAATTATTAAACTCATTTGGCACTTGCCTTTTCCTTCTCCTGCTTTTCTTTTGCCTTCAAAGAGGCCAAAGCCTTATTATAATCTTTGGACTCAATCTTTCCAATGGATTCGCATTCCATATATTTCAGAAACATTTTTTCGCTGGAATTGGGCGTGTTATTAAGATAGTCAGTAATGGTTGAAATCTGTTGCTCGGTTACATATTCAACCGCTTTCTGTCCATTGTCGTCCATATCGTGTGTGGCGAGTCCTGTCAGCGCGAGGATAGTATACCGTTCAAGATATGAAAGCGTTGATCCCAGAGCCTGAATTGCGTTTTTTCCCCCCGAAGTGTCGAGAGGGGCAGTAAGCGCGGTTGACTCAGAATGCCCCAGGACATGAGTGATTTTACACGTGACGGTTACGCCTTTGTCACTCTGTTCGGTTATCCATGCCGCTGAAAGTCCGTGTTTACTCAAAGCAGAATTGATCTTTGTTGTCACATTGCCCAAGGTGGCATGGCTATACTCCGTTTTTCCAGTCGTTGTTTTGAATTCAACGTGTCTGTCCTTTTCGATTTCCGGGGGGTTCTTTTTAAATTTCGCCATGCCGACCGTATAACTCTTCCGTGCTTGAGTGGCCTCATAGCGTTCCTGTAAAATCATAAACTTTTCGAGCTTGTCTAAATCCATGCCTTTTGATAAAGCCACGGCCATTAACGAAGCCGGTGAATTGTCTGGCCGTGGCCCCGTTACCATATCATCTGCTTCGTAGCGTTCTATCTCTTCGGTCATTGTGTTGCCTCCCCTAACTGTTCTTTCAAATCATAAACAATCCCATCTAATTCCTCAATTATCTCGTCTTTTTCTTTTATAATCTCACACACCGGACATTTACGGCTGGTGTAACAAATTTCGTCATGTCCATTGTCGCATAGGTTCATAGTGCCTCCGCTGCTTTGCGTAATGTTTCAATCAATCCAGTAATTCCAATTTTAAAGGTTGAAATGATTGCTTTCCCTTCCGCCGTTTTCATATCCGGGAAGAAGTATTCCGTTTTTGCAAAGGTGAGAAGACGTTCTTTATCAGGGCGCCAGGCTTCTTTTTTTTCCGCCACGATCTTGGCGAGCCGGTCGGCCTCCGCCAATTTCAGGGCATTCTGTCTTGCAAATTCTTCCGCATCTTTCAGGGCTTTCTCTGCGCCTTCCTTACGGGCTTTCTCAAGTTCTTGGGCGTGTATGGCATCATCAAGGATTTTCTGCCTCGCATCCTCGATTTTCTTTTGTTCGGCCTTGAGATAGTTGGATTCCTCTTCCTGTTTCCGGGCGACCTCCGCAAGGCGCTGCCGTTCGGCCTCTTGTTCGACGGCTATCTTGGCCAAGCATTCGGTTTCCTCTTTGCGCTTGACTTCTTCTTCATCTGCAAAGCGCTTTTCTTTGGCAATTATTCTATTAAATAAGAATATTTGCTCTTCAAATTGCGAGTCTGTCAAAGACCGCACCATGACATCAGGCAATGCCTTAATGCCGGAGTGTGGCATATCACATATCCAGACCTGCCCATTAAACGCAATGCCGAGGGCAGCAAGTCGATCACGGCGCACCTGGATACGCAATTCCTCTTGCCGTTCCTTTTCCTTTGTAATGGCTTCTAAGGCATCGATAATGGCCTGTTCTTCAGTTACCAGGTGGTCTTCAATTGGTAAAAGCAGCCCCTTGATCCGGTTTGCCTCCTCATCAATGGCTTGGCCGTAACGTAATGCGTCACCTTTCAGCTCCTTCCGCTTGTTCTCGACCTTCACCCGCGTCCCTTTGACTACCATTCTGGCATCGTGAACTTTTTTGAATCCGTCTTTGTCTTCAATCCCGTTAATCTTTAATGATAAATACTGCTCCGCCATTTGAGCGATGATTGCATCTGTAACCGCAATCGTTTCAAATAATTTGTCATCTATAACCAATAAACTTCTTTCCATCGTTATACCTCCCTTACGTGCGCCCTTACCAAACGGCTGGCAAGTTCAAAGTAATCATACGGCTCGGCCACAGGCGCGTTCATGGCCGGATCGTCCAGATTACATAGATTCATGTACTGGCTATCGTTTTGATGGAATAGCCTCTTTGTAGTAGGTACATTGCCTCTTGCTATTTGCTTTCTATAACAATTCTCTGCGGAATTCTCATCATCAAAAAACTCCCAACCTTTCCCAGTGTAAGCATTATTGGGAGATGAGATATTGTAAGTTACTGTCCATATAGGCCAGTGTTTCTTTTTTGTAGATACATCAATCATTCGGCTCTTAACTTCCCAACCATGCTTTAACCTTTCTCGGCGATCCCCAACACCCAGAAGGAATCTCGTTATAAATATATATTACAATCTCTTTAAGCGCATCGAGATTCTCCTCGTCCCCTCTCCCAAAAGCTTCAAAGAGATTATTTTCCAGCACCGCCGTCACGAAATGTCTAGGGGGTACTTTGTCTACGACATAGCGCCGGATACTATTACGCGTCCTTTCGGGTATCATCCTGTTCTCCTTTCCTTCGATTTCTATTTTATCTCACACCTTTGGCCATTCAAAAGATAGGTCATGCGACCATCTGTTTCTATCTCGATGACTTCCAGTCTGATTTTGCGGTCCTGACAGTGTTTTTCTATTTTAACTTTTTGATATTCAGACAGAACACGGGGCGGACGGTCTTCCGGATCTGTTGTGAAGACCTTGAAAAGCAGCCAACAAATCATCAGCCAGGCAATAAAGAGAACGATTATCGCAAGCCTTTTGCCTATCTTTTCTAAGGTTTTTTCATTATATGTTTCGCGCACCATTCCTTAACTTCTCCTGTGATTTTGTTAAGGGATTTAGTTTTTTCATCTCTCATCTCTTCAATCTCTTTTCTCAATGCATCCTCGTGAAGTTTACGTCTCCAATTTGGCATTGTATAACGTTCTTCCGACCCGAGCGGCTCGTCCTGAATGAAGAGCGAGACATCGCAGCAGAGAGATTTCATGCCTTTGCCGTTGATTTTTATAACACAGGGTTCAAGGCATTTTTTGCATCTCACGACGCGCATATTATATCTCCCTTGAATTTCTCGGTCTTGGCGCGACTTCCTTGAAGTGCTTCTATGCCTTCACGCCAGACAGAATAGTTTAGAGGTTTTTTTGAAGAACTTCGCTTTTGAAATCCTATCCAGCAGTTAAAACCTTTACCTTTCAAGAAATTAAAATGAGGTAAACAGTCTTCCTCGGAAGGCAACCACTTCGTTACTCTGAAATACGGTTTTTTTATCATAACTTCACCTTTTTTATCCGTTATCCCAACATAGTGCATTTTCTATGCCCAAAAAACCGTATTCAATAATATTAGCTACTTGCATTTTCGTTTTTATTGCAAATAACAGAAGGAAAATCACTTACTTATGATTATTTGACTTTAATGCTGCGAAATTATTGGGAAAAAACCGTGGAAAAAACTGGGGAAAAACACATATTGCCTGTGATTTTCACCAAAAACTGTGGAAAAGAGGGCGGCAGAGAAAGGAGGGAGCTGCCGCCCTCCCCAAGCAAGAGAAAAATTACCAGGTTACTTCCCCCTTAGTCACAAACCTGACAATAATTCCCAACACTTGTGTCAAAATACCACAATAGAGCGCCCACTGCGCTGAACCCACTATTCCAGTAGCAATAAGAATCATCCCGATCAATCCCAATAGTTGTACCCAGATACTTTTTGAAGCCCAAAAATGTTTAGCTACTTCTGCCATTTTACACCTCCCCTCCATAAAGAGCGTTAAGAAACCATCCTGGCCACTTGCCACGTACTAGTCTGACAAATAACGCAACCGGAAAAGTGAGTAGAAACCAAATAATTGCTACAATAACTTCCAACAATGCTTTCACATTCACGTATCCTATGGATTGAAAATTCTTATCCTGTTTTTTGTTGGCTTACAGACTCACGTCATTTAGTCTTGCAAATTCTCCGAATAACTCTACCGCTGCATTGTTATATGCCATTGCTGCCAATTCTCTTGATGAATGATAACCTAAGTGTCTCATTCTATAATTATGTTTAATCTGTGCAATCCATTTTTTAGCTAATTTATGCCAACAAACTCCTTTGTAACCAGACCTAGACGTTAAGGGAACCTTTCTGTTAAATGCGTTTTGGTGGATGCTGCATATCCTTAAATTCTTTTTTTGGTTGTTTAATCCATTCCCATCTATGTGGTCTGACATCATATTGCAGGGTGTATTCAATAATTCTTGATGCATGGCTATGGTAGTTCTATGCCCATTGATTCTAACATGACGAATAGCATAACAAGTTCTGGCGCATTGCCTTGGATGCCATTTGAACTGTGATATGTAATCATAATTTTCATCATCAATTAGAACCGTTCTATTCTGTGTTAATTTTATCTCTTTCATTATTATGCCCTGAATAAGTAAATTCTGTTTCGTCCCTTTGGTATCTTACCCATGTCAATATGCAGCCAAGGGACAGTTGCTTCTATTCGCATAATCTTTATGAGCCGTTCATCGTCTTTGTTTTCCATAATATGGAGTCGCATTTTATCATAATCTGCGCCCTTAATATGGCAATCAGCAGCATTGCCCATTCTATGCTGGCTAAACTGTGCCCCCACAGTGCATTCAGGAGGTCTATAACCGCAATACTGACGTGCATAGGTAGAAGTGTTCCCCCACCAGTTATTAACCGAAATAGGGCTTCCCAAGAAGTCTCGCAGGCCATCCAAAGAATAAAGCAGATCGGGCGTGAACAGTTTCCACGCTTCTTGGATTGTTTCCCTTTCACTGTATTTGTAATAAGTATCCCTATCAATAATCTCGTAAATCTGGAAAAAGCGCATGTTTTACCTCCTACTTAACCACCGTCTCTTTAGGTTGTAGCACAGGAATATGTCCCCAAATTCTTTTATGATAGGGACACCACCAACTTCCTCCTGTATCCCTCTCTGCGACTCCACAGCGGCACACAGGAACCCATAAAAAACGTCCATAACCAATTGGAATTGGCACTGTATAGTCAACTGCTGTACTCATTCATTTTTCCTCCTTTTATCGAAACCACAGACCCACCACACCGGTAGCTATTAAAGCCAAGATCAATCTTATAAACCATTTTCCCCAGTCTCGTTTTTTCTCTTCCTGTTTGCTCTCAGCACAATTGACAGCTGCTATAACTGCAAATCGCTTTTCGTAATCCGCAAATTTTTCAAGGCATGGCAATTTATGGTTGCCGAAATCCTGGCGCAAATCTTCAATTTTGTTTCCAAGCCTCTCGAATCCAGCATCCACTTTTTGTGTTAAAACTTCAAATTCATTCGGCATAAATAAATTATCTCCTAAAGCTAAAACATTAGAAAAAACCTGTCCAGATAGTTATAAGCCGTCTGTTTAGCTGACGGAGTATCACTTTTCTAATTTCGCCCGTTCGTCTATCGCCTGAGCTTCATAATCCTTCAGGTATTAGAGAATCAATGACAGTTTGTATTTTATTTTTTTCGGCTTGTTTCTCGTTCGCTTTTGCTTCCTGCTCTCTTAAATATTTTTCAAATGTCATTTTTAATTCTTCAAGATTCTCTGTTTGTGATAAAAAATGGAAAATCTTTTCTCCTGTATTTTCACAAATAAAGAACTCTCCCGTTAATGTATCGTGCCCATCAACTGCGCCATTAAATACAATTTTCATTTTTCTACTCCTTCATTCCTGAAAATAGTGAAGTCATGACTCGATTGCCCGTGCCTGAAATTGCTACCGCACAAAACAAAGCTAATCCAGGACTCCAGCAAACTGAAAACCAGCTATTATCTGCCGCTGATGTGCGGATAGTCCACGTAATCCCATCGGGGCTGGTCATTACCCTATTGCCCGTGCCTGTATAAGCTACCGCACAAAACAAAGCTAATCCAGGACTCCAGCAAACTGAAAACCAGCTATTATCTGCCGCTGATGTGCGAATTGTCCACGTAATGCCATCAGGGCTGGTCATTACCCTATTGCCCGTGCCTGAATTTGCTACCGCACAAAACACAGCTAATCCAGGACTCCAGCAAACTGAGTACCAGCTATTATCTGCCGCTGATGTGCGGATAGTCCAGTTACTGACGATTAAAGAGGATGTGAATGGACGCACTGATAAGACTACTGAAAATAAAGCTGTTCCATTGCATTGAATTAACCGAGCCTCGCCTGGATACACAACGGATGTAGTCGCTCCATCTATCGTCTCCGCGGCATTGGGGTCTAATGTGACCTCTCCCGTTCCTGAGTTTCGATAATAGCAATACCAGCCGGAACCGAGAGTGGCCGCCGCCGTGAACGTCTGCGTAAACGTGCCGCCGGTGATGTCTATAAGGGTCTTTCTGTCGTCTTTGGTGAGAATAGTATTGGTTGTGCGGGGGGAACGGATTATCTTATGCAACTCCTCCACTACTCCCTCTATCTCCTCCAACACCTCAGTAAATATGGCGAGAATATATTTATCCCCCTCAACCCATACTTGCTGCGCCCCATCGCCAATAGCATTTCTTGCCTTAATCGTAAGGGTATTGCCAGTGCGAGACTTAATGTTTATCCCTTCCCTTGCAGAACTCATGTGAGGGGCTACAACGGTTGAAGGAAAAACCACTATTATAAAGTTTGCTGTGGGCAAGACGCCGCTGGAACCATTGGGGACTATGGCAAAAGTAGTATCCTCTCCCTGTGCAGAGGTTACGCCCCCAGCACCTATTGTACCGAAACAAAAGTTCGAAAGTTTGAACATACTTCCTCCTTATTATTTAAAAATTCATAAGCTATTGTATTTATTAGCTCCATATTTATATTTTTCAAAATACTATGATAAATATCATTATGCAATGTTTTAGGAACATAGATAACATGTTCTTTATCTATATGATGCCCATGCGCTCCTTCAAAATAATTATTCAAAGGGGTGAATCCAAATTGTTTACGTTTAGCCTTAGATTTTCTTTTCGTTTCTTTCCCCTTTAAAGATTGGCAGTATATCTTCATTGCTTTGTAGTGTGCTAACCGATGGTTTCTGCCATATATTTTCCCTTCCTCGCGGTGTGTTAAACGGTAATCTCTTTGATATGCCTTTATTTCTTCAGCGTGCTTTTGATGCTGTATTTTTATTTCTTCAGCGTGTGTTTGATAATAAGCCTTATTGTATGCCTTTCTCTTTTCAATATCCAAACCCCATTGCCTCCTTACGTGAATATTTCGTAAACGGTTAGCACGATGGTCTCTCCACGACCTGTCTCTCCGCCAATAGTTAGTATTGGCTGGATTCGGTACTCTCCTGCCTGCGATAAGTCCCCTTCATTAACAAAATATCTCAAATAATTAGAGCCATAAATGTCGGGAACCCATTCTGTTAAGGTCTGGTCTGGTTTTCTAACTTTTAAGGCAATATCTGTCGCAGAAGAAATATCTTCTTGCATGTCTATTACAAGTATTGTCCACTCGTCGTCTTTATAAACCCGCGGCACGTTATAGTCCTCATTTTCTCAGTTTAGACTTAAAAAATACCGTAAAGATAAAAGAACTTAACTCTTTTATCTTCCACCATAAATTAAAACTTCCTGATGATATGCTTCCTATTATATCGTTACCTAACATTTTTTTCAAGGTTTCTGTCTAATTATACTGGATTTTAACTCCACCTGTTTAGTTATTCCTGACTTAAAAAGCATTAAAAAGATAAAGGACGACAACTCCTTTATTTTCCACCATAAATTAAAACTTCCTGATGATATGCTTCCTATTATATCGTTACCTAACATTTTTTTCAAAGCTTCTGTTTAATTATGCTGGATTTTAGCTCCACCTGTTTAGTTAGTTCTGACTGTAATCTAACTATCCTGATTATCCCCGACCGTAAATTGACCAATTCTCCCCTTATCTGCCGATATGGTATAAAGCTTCCCAGCGGAAAGCTTCCCACTATAATCCTGCCTAACATCGGTATTTCTTCCCCTTCAGAATCCCCTTATCCCAAAGACATACATCCCAATTGCAAAGGCAATCGTTATTAGAATGCCATCATACATTCTTTCGCGCTCCCTTAATCTATCGCCGAGAAGTCCCCGCTAATTTCATAAGTTACCGTCAACTGCGCACCGCTAACCACATCAACGACAGGAGAGAGGACGGAACGCTCCATCATAAAATCGCCCGAGCCATTGAACATGTAACCGTACCAATAAAGTCCAATTTCTTTTACGGTGATAAGACCTCCTGAATTATTGTTAAAAAATCTTCCAAGCGTTCCCTTCCATATTTTTGTTTCTGAATTATAATTTTGTGTTGGTATAGCCATAGCAACATACGAAAAATTTCCGGCGGCAGTTCCAGCAGGTATGATTACTGCAAGAGCAAATTGGTTAGCGTTGAAGGCTGTATCTACAGTTCCAACTACTATACCATATGTATTGGTTATTCCGTTGTTTGCAAAACCGCTGCCTAAAATAAGGCCGCTGAGTGCAATCGGAGTTCTCGTCGTAAGACTCGTAATCGCACCGCTTGTTTTTTTACCCGACATTTTACCTACACCAAAAGTGCCTGTGCCATCACCTCCGACATTGGACGCAGTGCCTAATAAAAGATTATAGAAATTCCTCGTCCAACTATGCCCCCTCTGGACATCATCAAAAGTCAGCACTCCATTTTTATCATGCACCTGAAGGTGGATAAAAACTTCGGGTGGCGGTTGGACTTTAAGTTCAAGACATATGTTTTTTAACTCTACAAATCTTGCTTCTTCGATTGGATTTAGCATTTTTACCTCCTAATCTTTAGTCCAGAGACTATGCGTTCCTGACTGTGAGCCGGATGTATTTATAGCAGCGCCTCCAGGGGTTGCTGATACATTATAGGTGTTCTCTAATGGGTCTTTCACATAATAGTGTGTATATCTTACAATCCCCGTCGGCAAGGCACCGGTGGTGTTAAAAAATATCTCATGATTCGCGGCCAATCCATGTGCCGCTTTTGTCACCACGCAGGGAGACGCAATGGTCATGGTGCACGTCCCTGCATCCGAAAAAGTAGCGACGGCGGTGCTTACAGCAATCGAAGGAACGGCAGGAACTGATAATTCAATTGTTTGAGATACCGGCGCTTCCGCAATTACGGCGGTGCTCACAGAAATCGTTGGAATAGCAGGAACAGTCAATGTGATAAGAATTTTTCTCATCCACATCCATTCCCTTGCTAAAGAGTGGCCCCATCTCCAGAATCTATTTCTGCGGGCGAACAAAAGATAACTATCCATAATAACTAATCCGTAATAGTATTAACAAAAGCCCTTATTTTTATGACATTAGTTACTTGAGCAAATGCCCTTATTTCTACTGCATTCTGGAGAATAAAACCTGGTTCAATAGGAATCCAACCAACTTTACATGGAATAGTTACCTTCATTGGTAAACTATCTCCACTACCTTCTTCAATAGAAAGTTCACCATCGGATGTATGTCCATTGTAAGCCCAGAGCCATATCTCATCAAAAGTCCCAAGTGTTGTTCCTGCAACCGCAGTGTGGATAAGAGTTCCTGGCGTTGCAGTAGCTGCAACTTTGATTGATTTTCCATCTATGCTGTTTGATGACTTTCTTTTAAGAAAAGATGCCATTTGCACCTCCTATGAAAAAACTTGGCAACCAAGAAAATCGAGAAAACTTTCTACATTTTCAGCCGTTATCGAAAGAAGATATTTACTTCCCGCATCCCATGCTTGCTGTCCTCCGCCGCCAGCGACATTTCTCGTTTTTATGGTAAGAGTATTAACGGAACGAGACTTAATGCGTATTCCCTCTCTTGCAGAGGACATATGCGGGGCATCGCTGGTTGAAAGATAAATAATTATTATGAATTCGCCAGTTGCAGGCAAGTAACCACTGGTAGAATCAGGCGTCACCGTAAATGTTGTGTTCTCACCCTGCGCGGAAGTTATGCCTCCGGCGCCTATAATTCCAAAAGAGAAATTGCTGAATTTTATTGACATATCGCTTTCTACTTTTTATCTGTAGCCTTGAACTTATCTATTGTCCATTCCGCTTTAAGTCTTAAACTATCTTCTGTTTTCATTTTTTCACCTCTAATATGATTTAATTTCCTTTTTTAAAATTCATCCACACACTGAAAAATCTTTTTTGTTGCTGAAGATTTAATCAAGTCAGCGGCAAAGCCAGTGGTTATATAATCGCCTAGTTCAGCATTTATTATTCGATCCACGATCAACGCTGAATACGATCCTGTAATTCCATAATTTCCTGTTTCAGAATTTATTGATCGCCCCGCCGAAAGTATCGCATCAATACCAGCAATTGCGTAATTGCCTGGACTTGCGAATAAAAGTCTATTTGCTAATGTTCCCGCCGCTATGCCCGATATAGAATAAGAGCTTGGTTCAGCATTTATTGAATAAGCTGCTGCTTCTCCCTCAAAATTAAATGGAAATGTGTATGGAAAGGGCATTTAATTCACCCGCTTATACCTCATAACACTTCCCGCCTTGACTGTTACAGCAGTGCCCGACACTTCAGTTTTGAACCTGAGAATAAATGCCCCTGCATTAGCCCCGTTCTGAACAATTATATCCAGCTTGGAGGGATAGTTCGTGTTGGCAGCGCCTACTGAAACAGAAGGCGTGCCAGTATCATATGTATTATTGCAAAGCGTGCAACAACTTGCATAGAGTGTAAAAGCAATCGGGATATGAGCCACTATCCCCACTGCTACTGGTGCAGCAGGCCCACTACAGCCAAAGGCTATTCCTGCCGCAGTACCGGCGCTCTGGAATATCAGCCATGCCTCGATGATATAGGTCTTGTTGGCAAGCATGTTGAAGGATAATTCAGTAATACTCGCAAAGACGGCCGCCGATTCGCTTACATCCGCCGTGGTAATAAGAGTTTCCTCTCCACCTATGTGTAAAGTTGCATCCTCAAATTCTGCTTGTGTTAGTTCTGTCCCAACTGATTGATGTTTTATAGCCATTAAATTTTCACTCCTTTAATCCCAAGATTCCCGGGATCGACCGAAAGCTCAAAATGCCTACACCCACAAAACTTGCATTTGAAAATTGTAAGATCGGGTTTATCGCTTGGCTGCGGTTCACGGTTCTCTATCTTCTGACAACACTCCTTCATGATCGCCTCCTTATGCAATGGCAAGAATGGTTCCTACTGTATCCGAATTATTGAATTTACAGCTAAAGGTTTCTCCTACCTGAAGCGTCAATGCTGAGCCATAATCCCACCATGCAATAACTGGCCTGGTCGCTGCTGCCCCAGCAGCATCATTATACAGTGCAACATAACGGAAGGGCCCCATCGCTGCTGTGGCACATGTCCATACAACCTTCGTCCCTGATAATGTCATAGTACCGGCAGAGCGTGTCCCATTATTTGTAACAAGCTCCCCTTTCTTCGTATATCCGTTGCCCGCAGCAAGCTCAACAGCCATAGATGTCGCCTCAATGGTGCAGGGGGTATCAACAGTATCCACAACGGTATCAGCGACATTTGGGGAGGTGTTTGTCAGAAGGATGCGCAGGGAATCAGCGCCAGCGCCCGTCCCAAAAATATCATGGAGTTTGTTGGTTAAATCTTCGACAAAAACATTAAATTTGTTATAAGCTGCCATCTTCTACCTTCCATCAACTTTTTATTTGATTTTTACAAAACGACACGCACCTGCTTGTTAAATTCTTGATTTTTCGCCACATAGATTGTTCAACCTGTCCAACCGTTTCTGTCACTGTTTTGTTGTGCGACTTCTTATCAGAACCGGTAATTCTTATTACAACTTTGCCTTTCATTATGCCACCTCATAGGAAACATTCAAAGAAACCCCGACAGCGGATGGTAAATTCAATATCAAGTCCTCGCCCAAAGCTCCATATTCAAAATCAGGAAAACAAGAAAGCAATACATATTGCGCCCCCGACAACGGATTTCTTACACTGCCAATTTTAGTAGTTCCAACGGATAGATATACCTCTCCCGTAATATCGGCAGAGGAAGATAAAAGGGCCTTATAAACCTTGATGCGCTGTGCAGCTCCTACATCAACAACAATATTGTTTCCTGCATTTGAAGGAGTAAATCCCCTGTTCAACACTGGTGTTCCTGTGATTTCAATATCGGCAGTCAAATCAATAAGCGACCTGCCATCCCATTCTTCCCACATATTAGCCCTTAAAACGTGCATAAGCGCCTTTCTTGGCGTTGTAGGGCCTCCTGTATATTTTTCCACAACTAACCCTTCAAGGCTTGCCATTTATTCACCTTTAAAATTTAGTTTCTGTTCAGGCGTCCCTTGTTCACTTCGCCTCTACCCTTGGAATTACCTTAATAGTAAAATCATCAGTATCCTTTGCAGGAACCTTGCAAATAGTTATATCTCCGTTTTGTATTATTCTCATCTATCCAGGAAGTGAAAAATAAATTGCTGCCTTCTCATACTCAAGTCTCCATATTTCTATTTCTTCATCTGTAGGCAATTCAGGATGTTCGGGAATTTCCCATTTCATAATGACTTCGTTTTCCGTAACAATGCCATTCATTACGGGAAATTTCCATGCTAAAATAGCCGATTTATTTATCATAATTTTAATTCTCCTTTCACTTCATTTCATTAAACGTCTTTCTAACGCTAAAATACGAGTTTGTAAGTTAGCGATAACTGATAACACTGTATTTCCCTCGTCTTTTGCAACAAAACCATAACCACCTGCTACCAAGTCAGCAATAGCATAATCTGGTGTTCCTGGAGCAGTAAACGTGAGAGTTGTTAATGCTGCAGTTAATGTAGATTTATATCCACCATGAGGAGGATTAACCTTTACCAAGTTTGAACTACAAAGAGGAACTAACCAGACAGACTCTCCGTCAAAAACACCTCCATAAAAAGCACTAGCTCCTTGCCCATGAGCGTATGTGGTCATACCTCCCGTTGCAGGATTAACCTTTACCAAGTTTGAACTACCATTAGGAACTAACCAGATAGACTCTCCATCAAAGACACCTCCAAAAAAAGCACTAGCTCCTTGCCCATGGGCATATGTTGTCATGCCTCCTGTTGCAGGATTAACCTTTGCCAAGTTTGAACTACTATAAGGAACTAACCAGATAGACTCTCCATCAAAGACACCTCCAATGAAAGCAGTAACTCCCTGCCCATGGGCATAAGTGGCATAGACAGACTTAAAAGGGCAAGTTTTTACGGCTGTCCCAGTAGCATGGAGTGCTCCTGTAATCGTGAGAGTAGTCGCATCATTGGCTACAATAGGCAGCCAAATCCCTGAATCGGGAGTTCCAGCAGCATAACTAAAAGCATATTGACCAACAAGAGCAGACACGGTCCATGTGCCTTCTGTTTGAGTAAAAACGGTAGCACTTGTACGTGTGCCAACAATTTCAGCAGATTGTTGAGGAATATTAAAAGGATTTATACTCGACCCCACTCCATCACTGTTTTCAATGTATTTACGTCGCTGCGATGTCCCTGAATTTATCATGGGACGAAATGTTGCAACCTTGAGGGTTGTAAATGCCCCCGCATCTGGAGTTTCAACACCAATAGGCCCAGGCGCCCGCAAGCTAAGGTTACGTTTTACGTATTCCATTTTATACCTCCTTTAACTGTAAAATTCCATCGTCACGATGCAGGTTGTAGGTGAAATGATTCCTATGGTCGTCAATGCACCAACCGACCGTAACTGTGGGTTGAGAATACTCCCCGAACCATTAGTAACATCTGTTGCTGGAATTGCCGCCGCCTCTCCAAGCCTCACATAAAAATCCCCTGTAGCAGAGAACAGAACATAATTCGCCCCGGCAGGGATAGTATGAACTTCCGCAACGTTTGCTACCAGAACACGGGCATCGACATGATCTGAATAATTAAGCCCTATTGCAGCATTTCCAGTGTTAGGATCTCTTATGGCTATCAATCGTTTCATGATTACCTCCTTTTAGTAATAACATTTGCTTTTTGTTTTGCATTTTCCATTTCCGTTCTCCACTATCGCCATTTTTTAACTCAGACCACTTACACTTAATAGATAAAGAACTTTCATACCCTTTAGGAATTGAAACTTCATGTGATATTGTACCCATAATTGTACCTCCTTTTAAGTTTTTGTTATTTTTTACCACCCATGAGACCGCTTGTCCAATATTCACTCCTCTTCATATCTCGGTTCTCTCAGTAGCAATCTTGTCAAATCATTCGTATCGCCATTCTTTAGGTCGTTATATCCTTGCACAGTTATTAAAGCCTGTCCAGTTGGCAATCCAAATAAATAGCCGCCAGCTTCAAAACCATATCTAAATAGCATATCATAATCAGGTTCTCCTTTTAACATTTCTGCGACTTCAACGCCTGTTTTTGATATAACTTTACCCGCCCTTGTAGCAGGAGAAAACTGATAATCATAATCCGAAAAAACGGGCGATGCCAAGTCTCGGATAACCGGATAGCCAGCTAACCGATACTGGATTATACCAAAAAATAATTCTTTCATAGAGGGCATTCTTCTGTCTCGCATAACTCTATCTATTATTACAGGCACCACAAGAATCCACCACCATGCTTTGAAAAGTTCAACAACATTTTTCTCGCCAGTCTTAAATTTAGTATGTATTTCCGCAAGTTGGCCGTACTGTGCACTGAAAAAAGTATAAAACAATGTTACAAATTTTTTCAGTTCAGGGCCTCTTTGTATTTCTGCTAAGTCTTTCGGCATAGCCGTTCCCTGGGAAATCCTCACAGACATGTCGGCAAGTTCTTTCGCTTGTTGTACATCTCCCTTAAATTTAACCATCCCCTTATCAAAGCCGCCAGTCCAGGTAGGATACGCAAGAAGCAAGTCCATGTTGGTAAGAATACTGAAATAACAATCTTTTATAATTTGAGAGTTCCGAAAATATTCTAAGCCCAAGCGACTATAAGCGTCTCGTAATTCTCTGTCCCAGTAGTGCATACGAGTCGCCATTTCGGGAGACATTTCTTTTATCTGAGCAATCATATCTAAGGGGTTGCTATAAAACTCAAGAAGTCCCTTCACAAACCTATCGCCGCCAATTTGCTCAATGGAGTTACCAAAACTTAGCCATTGCGTCAAACCGACAGAAAACTTAAACCCTAACCCTACGACAGTTGTGTTTATTCTTAGGGTCTTTAATAAATTTTCCGTAACAGTGTACTGCCCGCGTTCCGGTTTTGCAATATGTTGCAGCCATGGCATAAATTGTTGATAAGCAGCTTCACCTCCAACGGGACATGTTTGAATTGCCATTGCAACGCGCGGGTCTCTTAAAATTCTTTGCACGTCCCTGATGGCTAGAGCATGGCTTGTGTAATGGTTTACATCGGCAAGATGCTTAAATACTACATCAAGAGACAAATCGGGCGGAAAGGGAACGCCGCCCTTCCGGGCAATCGTAAAACTGCTTTCCAGTTTAAGGCTTGGAAATAAATTAGCAAACAGATCCCTCTGCTCGGCTTCTGCTGCATCCTTTGCCATGAACCACGCAAGTTTTCTATCAAATTTTATAGGGTGATAGTTGCCTTCTACCTCCTCTAAGGTAAGTCCTGTTGATTCTTTATAAACCTCGGCAAGCGCCGGAAGTTGATTCTTGTACATCTGCCAGATGTTTTTTACTAATTGCCATTCTTCCGATGTCAGCTTGTCGGTAATGGCCTTAATCTGTTCATCTGTCCATTTCATGCCATAACGAAGAACATCCATATTTCCTTCGTTGCCTGTATTAAGAGCAACGCCAAGCATCTTTTCTTTAGGCAGGATTTGAGGGACGCCTTCAATTTTATATTTTTCCTTTAACCATTTATGACCAAGCTTTTTATAAGGTTTGAAAGCTTCGTTTAATTTCGTAATCAAGTCAAAAAAGCCTGTTATTTCAACATCCGAGGCTCCTTTTATGGGTTTATACGTTAAAGTCCATATAGGACCCAAATCTTCCCATTTATCAAGACACCGAAGAATATGCTCAGGCTTCAATAGTTCAGCTTGATACTTATGCTTTAAATCATCAAGTTTTTCTATGAATGTTGGATCAATAAGCATGGTCTCAATATCGTGAGGAATCGTTTCTGGCCAATTTGTTCTAATGGTTTTCAGGACGATCCCTACCGATTCTTCAAATTCTCTCTTGTTTCCCTTGCTGATAAGTTCTTTTTTTAACTTGCCTAAATGAGCAAGCATTGCCGCTTGGTCTCGTATGGTTCGCAATTCATCAAGTGTCAAATCTTTCCAGTGTATACGGCCATATCTTTCAATTCTATCAAGTAATTTTTGAGGAAAACTAACGTCTTCGCCAGCCGCCTCCTGACGTGCAAGAAATTCTCTCTGGGATTCTACCCTTCTTTCAGTTTTGGCGCTGCGAGTTTTCAGATCATAGGACGATAACAAGTTATCAATTTGATCTTGATAATCTTCAGGAATACTTTTAATTTTTAACAAAGTTACAAGTTGATCGTGGATTTTATTTGCTTCTTGTTTTGCTTCTAAACGCGCCCTTAGTCGCAAGGCAATTTCTTTTGCTCGTTCTTTTTCTTTTAAAACACCCTCGTATTTGCCTTCGCTAAATGCTTTACGGGAAGCTTGTTCCGCTTTCCTCATTGCCGCCTTCAAAGCATCATATTCTGATACCCATAGCTCTCCAACACGAACCTGACCGGTTTGTTCCCTGATTAACTTTTTAAGACCAGGAGCTTCCTTTGGCGCAAACTGTTTTAATAATTTCCCTAATATCTTTCCCTCTTCATTCAGAACATCTAAATAATAGTCGTATACTTCGACATCTGAGAGCAAATCAAAATAATGCCTTTCGATTCTACGCGCTTTTTCCTTGAGTCCTTTCCAATCCATCATGGCACTCATCAAGGCATCGTTGCTCTCCCAAATCCCTGACTCAGCAGCCACTTCGTCAAGAAATAACCGGCCAGTCTTACTGATTAAACCAGGTCTCATTCTCGACAGATGCGTTATAGTTGCTTTATCGTAAATAGAGCGAAGAGCATCGTATTTGAACCCGCCCGCCTTGACCACTTCCGACATTATTATATGAACAGGAAGGTCTCTGGCATCTGCCAAGACAGCATCCCTGATTTGGGCTTTTTCTTTTCGTTCCGCAAAGTCGATTTTCTTTTGAACTTTCTCCCAAGCCAGACGCGCAGCTTGACCTCGGATAGCATCATAAGACGGACTCTCGCCAATATCGCCCGTGCCCAGAGCAGTGTCTTGCGCGCCTGCCATTTCAACAAGGGTGTTTATGTCGTCAAGAGGATTAACCTTTATTTCTTCGATAATTTTCATTTCAGGCCCCGGTTCCTCTGCAGGTTCAACCTTAACTTCAGGAATCGCCGCCAATGCTTTTTTAGGTGCAACAACAGGAATGGGAACGCCAGGAATTGGTTCTTCAATCAATCCCGAAATATGCCTTTGAACAACAACGCCTTCTTTTGTAATAATTGTTTCATGATAAGGACTTGCTTTAAAGAAATCTTTAAGCGCAACAACCCAAGGCTTATCTGCGATTGTAACAATCTTTTCAGCAGGAATTTCGATGTCCCAACCATATTTTAGACCGTCAATATAATCTTGGCGTGGCACATTAAGATCTTTCAAGATAGCATCTTCTGCCGCCGATATAACGTCTTTGCGTCCCAGCCCGTGAAATTCTCGTATTTTCTCAGGAGAGATATAGACATTACGGGGCATGTTCCATTTTTCAGTTATGTCTCTCATATATCGTTCAGCAAATTTTTTACCAGATATCTTGCCATAAGAGGTTAAACCAGCGGCAGCTACAGCTTTCCATGCTATATCGCCTATCCAGAATATATCTTTTATTGTGTCGGATGTCTGTTCAGGCAATAAACTATCTAATCCCTTACCAGCAAAAGCTTGATATTTGCCCTTTTTTGAAAACACGTAATTTTCAGCCTCGGCCAAAGTCATAAACACGCCTATGCCCATAGCAGTTGCCAGTGGATGCATCCATAAACCCGCAGTTACGGGGGCCATCAACATCTTGCCGATAAACTCACGAGGAGGCGGTTGATCCCGCAATCCTAACTGAGCAGTAATATCATCCATGTTGTCATAAACGAAGGAGGGAGAAAGACCGATTTGGCCAGATATTACCATTGCGTTGGAAGCCTTGGCTCTATCTGCTGCCTTATCTACGGTAAGATAATCCCAAAAATCAGAAAGGAGACCAGCAGGTTCCTCGGTTTTGATAATTGTTGGTCCTAACAAACCAGACACAGGTGGATTGTACTCAAGGGCATAATGATCGTCAATGATAGGCTTGCCGGGCGATTCTAATATCCAATTTCTTTCCATGCTTACATCCCTACCCACTTGCCGTTTTTAAATACTTCTCGCTTGCCTGTGCGCAAATCACGCCTGATAGCATCTTCATTATAAAGTGGGGGCTGTTTAATTACGGGAACAGTTTTTATCATTGTATCTTCTCCCCAAAATGGCTTGGTTACGAAAGAACTCCAGTCACCCCACAATTTTTCCCACATACCCGTGGTCAGATTTTTCTTAATCTCTTCATATTTCTTAAAAACCCTTTCATCATTAGCCTGTAGGTTGTTATCTTTCATGTAAGTATTTAGACTTTTCTGAATTTGCAGTAATTTCTCTAATCGCTCTGCTTTTGTGGCACGAGAACGCGGTAGGTTCGCCCATATTTTCCAATCGTCCTCAGCAGCTTTAAAATAATCAACTTCTCCTCGACGCTTTTCTTCATCTCGGTAAGCGTTTATAGCTTTCTCCATAAATGGGGCGCTCTTGGTCAAGCCCGCTTCTAGTACAGCGTTTTGAACTTCACGTTCGGCTTTATACAAACCACGACGAATGTTAATCTCAATATTTGTCATCGCCGTATCCTCAAGTTTTGCTCTTTCAGCCTTTTCCTGAACAGACATTAACGACATGCTTTGAATATGAGACTCGGCGGTTTTGATAAATTGTAACACTTCTTTAGGATCAGCATCATTTATGTTGAGCTTTCGCGCTTCTAATATTGCCTTTGGCATATTATCAGTGGCAATATCATAAATTCTATCCATGTTAGCGGACTGCTTATCCTTCTTTATAATTTCTTGAGCTGATGAAATATTCTTTAAGGTAGTGACGATATTTTGACTATCATCTATGGACAATCCCGGAAAACCTTTAAGGTTTGCAGGTTTAGATATAAAAATGGCGGCATTAGGTATATCAATCGTGCCATCCGGCTTGGTAAATTTTTCTTGCACAAAAACAGTCGCGGCCTCTACTATTTCATTTTTAGAGGCCTTCTTAGCCTTATCACTGAACTCATCTATCTGGTCAGAATTAAATTGAAAATACCTATTATACTTGTCGTTTAAGAAGTCTTTTATAACATCAGGATTACCCTCATTAAATTTTTTATCAAGCCAAGCTGTTGCTAATTTTTGCTGATTCTCTAAAAAATGAATTCCCCAATCGCTTTTTGGCCGATTGCTATTTTCGTAAATAGTTTTTAGTTCCGAAATTGCGGTATCTAAGTCTAATGTTTCTCTAACAAGAGAGTCCTGCAAAATAGTATTTCTGGATTCATCTTTCCTCTGAAAAAAAACGGTTAATTCTTGATTAGCCCTATAAAGAGATAAATCTTTGTCAATTTCGTTAAGATATCTATCTCTGTCCAGCGCTACTGACATTAAATCTTCTTTGGTAAATTTCAAACCCCTATAGATAGGTTTTTTAAAAATGTTGCTATCTATTACGTTGCTTTTTAAGAGTTCCTTCTTTCTTTCCACCCACTCATTATATTTAGCTACGGCCTCCTCACCTAACGAGCTTTTAATATCTACAATCTTTTGCAAGCCTTCTGCCTTATATTCATTCTTATAATCTTCAGCCGCCAACGCTTTAAGGCGTTCATTCCGCTTTTGAACTTGTATGAGAATGAGTTCGCCAATATCGCCAATAGCTTTCCCTATTTGCCCTATTGCTGCAGGAACCGCTGTGATTGCCGGTTGCGGTCGAAGTCCTGTAGTTGGAACTATACCACCAGAAGGGAAACTAGCCTTTTCTTCAACTTTTCTTTCGTATGGTACGATCCGAGGCATTTTTACTTCCTTCCTTGCGCCGTTGATGCTGCTGGCGCCGTTGATGCTGCTGGCGCCGTTGTTCCTGGTTGAAAGCTAGAGTAATAATAACCCGCCGTTCCTAAACCACTTAACAATGACGCTCCTGCGCCAAGATATCCCGCAGTTCGCGCCGCCCTCCCGCGCATTCTTGCCATGCGCGCTTCCTGCTCCTGCGCTGACACTTGAGCCTGTATCTGAGCCTGTTCAACAGTCGAGGCATAACGAATAGCCAGAGCATCAAGTTCAGACTCAGTCATGCTTTCAGCGGCAACCAACAATGGCGTTCCTTCCATAGTTACCCCTGCTTTAGCCCAGCCAGCCCTTTGTGCGGCTAAGGTTTTTTCGGCTTCCCTTCGATGTCTTGCCTCCACTATTTCCTTTTGTCTTTTGGCAACATCCATCTGCTGCCTTGCCAGCTCTGCATTCTGTCGGGCTATGAGCGCATTATAAGCCTCCATTCTTGATTGCGCCTGTCCCTGAGCATATGCGCTATAACCTCCTATTGCTACCGCCGCAACTGTTGCTATTGCTGCTATGGCTAACCATGACATATTATGTTTTCTCCTTTTTCACTGGACATCCAACTCTGGCATGATAGCAACTATAGTTGCCGGTAAAGGCTTGTCTATCATTACGACAACGTAACCTTCTTTGCTAAACCCCAGATTAAAATCAGCCTCCCAATCCCCCGAAAATAAGTCATCAAAAATCTTTTCCTTAAACACTCCTTCAGGAGAATTTGAATACTTAAATCTTTTAGTCTTGTAAAGCCTGAATACACATTGATTTATCCGCTTAATTCTGCCTTGTGCCGTGCCTTTTGTATCGGGTCTTTCTATTCTCATGGTTTGAAGCATTGAATTATAAGACAACCCTGCATGAACTTTTGAAGCCGAAATAGTCGTTCCGTCAACTTTAAGCCCGATTGCGCCATTCACAACTTTGGTTGTATCAAATACCAAACCATTCGCCAGTCCTGTTACGAGCTTGCCTTCAAGATGGTCAAGACCGCTGATTGTGCTTGTAGGAACTCCATCATAAGACAAGCCGCTATCTACAAAAAAACAATCGTCAGAGTTTAATATAGTGCCTTCAAAAGGCTTCTCCATCATCTCTATGTATCTTTTAGTTGTCCCGCCAATTGTCCTGTTTACAACTGCCCATAATTCATCATGGCCTTTGCCGGTTGTGTTAGGAATGCAGGCAACGTTTTCAAACAAACCATCGGTTTCGTGCTTGTGCCAAGCAGTCATTCCTTCGAGTCTCTGGTATGTGAAACCCAACAAGTTGCCACTTGCCTTATTCACCCAAACACACGAATTAGGCTCTTCTTGATAAGCCATATTAAGAATGTCACTGTCAAACAAATGCCGTGTAAGCGTCGTCATATCAGGAGCCACATAACTGTCGTTTTCAAGATTAAACGCAAATTCCCTGATTTTTCTCCTGTTTTTAGCGATGTATAAAGCAACGTTATCAATGGCAATCGCTTCGTGGTATGCTGAACCTTTATAAGATACCTCTCTTACTATTCGAACATTTAAAGGCGTTATTGCTTCATCAAGCTGAGAGGCAGAAGCTTTGTAAATAGCCCCTGCCGTGCCTATGCCCAGGACTTTCCCTGCTGACAACCATTGAATTTTATTTACTTGATTTGAGCCGATTGTATATTGAAGCGCATCGTCATCATTGGTGCCAAACGATAGATTAAAAAAATCCCCTGACTTGGAAGCCCACAATGTCTGTAAATATGCGAGCCAGAGTCTTTCCTCGAAAAAAGTTATACATGCTGGATATTTGCCTGTGACCCATTCAGAAGGCTTGCCTGCCACATAAAATTCAATTTCCATGACATTGCCGCCTGTCTGAGCGGCATTAGTTTTGAGCAACCGCCATCGCTGTTTTGCACCCACTGAAGCCCATCCAATCTCAACCCAACCCAAACCCTTGCCTGACAGGTTCCAGCCCGTATAAACCTTGACCCATGCTGTCCCTGTATAGTATTCAACATCAAAGACTGCATTAAGTTCTGCATCATTGATGTAAAGGACAATTTTTACCATCTCTACTGCGTTGCCGGTCCCTGCGTTAAGTTCCAACCATTCATTCGCAGGATCTGTGTTGTTGTCCCATCCTTTTGTGGAAACATTATCATCCACGCAATTGGCGGCATTAAAATTATCGAAACCCGCAACCCCGCCCGTAGTAAGTAAAGCGCTCGAAGGATGGTATCGTTTGATGAACGGAATGTCTGTTAAAGTCCAGCTTGTGTGCCCTGTGCGAGAAAGTTTGGCAGGCGCATGATTAGGATGAACTATAAAGAGTATGTCTGCTGATTGTGTAAATTCAAGTTTGGGTAATTCAGCTTCGGTATAAGTGGTGGCTATTTCATAAGGCGCGCCGCCGGATTGTATCTGCCCCTGGTTCATGTAAAAACGGCAATAAAGGTCTCCAAATTCAATGATATATGTTTGTTCTGTAGAAAACTCGAAGGAAACTAACCGGCATTTCTTGTTGTGATATTTAGCGGGGACTATATAACGAAAACCAGGACGATTAAAGACAGGGCCCTGGATTGTCGGTATAAAATTCGTAAGCGTCTTGCAAGCTTGATAATACTTGTCGAAGGAAATTTGTCCATCCAGTTGTGGGCTTAGTTCTCCGGCACGAAATCCCTCAAAGATCACGTGGCTTTTCACTTTAAGTTCCTGCTATTTTTAATGATGGCTGAAATGGTTTAGTAATCTTTGCCCCTTTGCTAAGATTTTCTTCTTTTGTTAACGGCTGAAGGTTCTTTAATCTCCAGCACAACTTAAAGTCAAAATCTTCTGGTTTTTCAAAATTGAAAATTGATACTGGAATGACATGATCTATGTGCCAATATTTGCCCTGGTTTTCCCACGTCATTCCTGGTTTAAATAATTTTTCGAGATGCTCCATTAATTGTTTTAGAGTATATCCAACAAGTTCCTCCCAATGACGGCCCGCTTTTGCTCCCTTAAGAGAAGAACGGATACCGTTACTAACTCCGTCGCTCAGCCTGATTTTAGGGTTATCTTTTCTTCTCTCCCTCGAAAAATCTGCCTGATAGCCTTTTGTCTTACTAATTCCCCCTTTCCAGTTATAATGGTTCTCACCTTTAAGCTTCTCGCTCCTTTTTCTTTTGCTTTCGTCTGAATGCCTTCGCCCCATATTGGCTGCGCCTATTTTTCTTTTAGTTTCCTCCGATTGTGGTTTACCGAATTGGGGATGGTTCTCACCTTTAAATATCTCACTCAATTTTCTTTTAGTTTCTTCTGAAAGCTTTCGTCCAATGTTGGCCGCGCTCAATTTTCTTTTAGTTTCTTCCGAGTGTGGTTTATTATGCACTCTTCTCTTTCTTAGCCATAGAAGGGAACATTTTGTCCATCTTTGATAACATCGCGACTTCCTGTTTTATAAAATCCTCAACATCTTTCATTCTTCCAAGGTCTTTCTTAACTTCTTCTGCTTCTCTGAGGCTTTTTACATCACTTTCTATCCGCCATTTTCTTTCCTGTTCCTTTTGTTCGGCTGTTTGCCTGATTTCATTCATCTTCCCGACTCCTCCTTTTTCACCGAGAAATATCTATTTCCTCTTTTGATTATTTTATAACCAAGTTTTTCTTCTTCCTCTACTGTCTTATCCCATGTTGGATGCTCCCGTCCCTTTAAAAGCAATCCCGTTTCAGGAATGCGACTTGGATAATGTCCAGTATCATTAGGCTTTATTCCGTATTTCTTTGCTGTTTCATAATCATAACCAATACCTTCAGGGTCAAATTCTTCAATCATTGAAGGGAACATTTCATCTAAATAATTTTTTCCTTTCGTCTTGTCTGCCACTTTTCATCTTCCTGCTTGCTGCCAACTCGTATCGGCAAAGCTTTCATCTGGATTGCCTCTATGTATGTTTGTCGAAAATGACTCTAACATCATAATATTAAATTCATTCAAAAGGTCGTCATGCAGCGATTTGTCTCTGGCAATAGCGATAGCTAACTCTGCGGCAAGTTTTAGGACAAGACATGATATGAAAAGGCTTGAAAAAAGCGCTGCATCCCTGATTTGTTTTATATACTGAACAAATATCTGGCCATTGCCATCAATCTCGTTCGTAACGATAAATTTCCCTTCTGAATCCCATGTGGATTGTTTGTATATCGTCGTTTCGTTTACTGCGACGACTGAAAGGCAATCCGACGGCATAGCATACTTAAAATTGTATATATAGGCCGGACGGGCATATAATTTAAGCTTTGCATTGTTTACCAACGTTTCAGCAACAACTTCTTCATGTTCCTCAAGAGTAAGGGCGCCAGCGGCAACGGATTTAATGTCGTAACTATTGTTATTGCTTTTCGAATCTTGAACCACCACTATATCGCCCGATTCAAAGCCCGCTGTTACAAAACCATTACCGCTGTCCGTTATTGTATCGGGATTGGCATTATTGAAGGTTATGGTTCTATCTGAACAGTTAAGCAATCCTGCGGCTTTAAGCCTCGTTCTCTTCAAGGCAAATTTCCAGGGGTGAAGAACTAAAAGTTCATCCCGAACCTGCTCGTATAAAACAGGAAGATTGACATCCTCTTTCTCCGCAATGTTTTCGACCCTTGCTGACCCGATTCTAGATAACGATAAGTTACAAATGTCCACAACTGTCATGCGCTGTCTCTCTTGTGTTACTTTTTCCTAATTCGTGTTAAACTCAACTACCGTTTTCGGTAGCGTCGACACACCCCTTTTCGGTAGCGTCGAATGGTTAAAATCAAATTTAATGCTACCGTTTTCGGTAGTTGTTTGCCCTTTTTTTCGTCTTTTAATGCTACCGTTTTCGGTAGCCCTTATATATATGCCATATCTATCGTCTTTTATAAAGTTTCCAATTCTCTATGAGAGAGTAAATATTAGTTCTTCTATAAAGACCACCCTGTTGTTCTTTTTCTATAAAACCTAATTCCATCAATTGTCTGATCGCACACGAAAAAGTATTCGTTTTCATATATTCTCTTGCCTGCGAATACGGAAATTTCACGGTCGCTTGTTCTGATTTACAAGTCTGTGCTCTCAACAGCAAATAAGCTATTCTCGAAGCGTTAGTAAGTTTCTTAAAAGCGTCACTTCTTAACATCTCCTTTGTAATAAAAACAAAAGGTGGAAGCCTATTTCTTTTCTTCATCTTTACCTCCTTCTCAGGTAATTTAGATGAAAGGGGGGTTAATTGAGAAGGAATTAACCGATTACAGGGTGCGACCCCAACCCTTTCACCACATAAGTTTATGTGCTATCTCTTCTTGCCAACTGGAGGGTATTCATTAACTTAGATTTTCCCCATCTTCTGTCAAATCCTTTTCCCATCGCCTCTAACTCCATTTGTAATTTTTCTATTTCGTTGGCCTCATTAACAGGTTCTACCTTGGAAATTTCAGCCATGTCTTTGAAGAATGGCCGGACTGAGAAGGGGATTTCTTCAATATCATCAACCGTAATTATTTGTCCTTCCTCGACAAGGCTCTCCCAGAAACACTTGTGGGTACATAACCAATTTTGCATAGTTTCCTGTCTCCTCTCTTGCTTTAAATCGTCAATGAAGGTTGAAAGGGCTTCTCAAGTTTTTCGCCTTTCTTTGCATTCTCTTTAGGCCCCAACGGTTGTAAATTGTTCAATGACCAACATATCCTGAAATCAATGTCATCTGGCCTCTCAAAATTAAAAGCTGCGATTGGAATTTTGTGATCTATTACCCAAACCGTTCCATAATTATCCCAGGTCATGCCTGGCTTAAACCTCTTTTCAAGATGCTTCTTCAATTGCTCGATTGTATATCCTACAAGTTCTTCCCAGTGTCGATTGTTCTTTGAAACTTTGAGAGAATTTCTGATATTACTTCTTATTGCATCGTTCAATCTGCCCCTAGGTGTACCTCTTCTTTTTAGAGATGCCCTTTTCCCTAATTCTTTTGCTCTCTCAGGATGATTTTTCCGCCATTGTTTTCCGACCTCTGTGCATCTTACCCGATGGATCTTATGCCATTCTCTGTTTTTTTCAGATAACCTCGCCCTTCCTTCGGGAGTGCTCTTTCTCTTTTCAATTGACCTTTTATAAGATTCTCGTGCTTTATCAGGATTTTTTCTTTTCCACTGTCTGACAATTTCTGCATGTTTTTTTGGATGATCCTTGCTCCATTTTTTGCTTCTTTCAATTTCGCATAATTTGCAAGTATTCCAATGACCATCTTTCTCGCGCTTATCTTTATAAAAGGCAATCAGTTCTTTTAATTCACCACACTTAGAACATTTTTTCACGACTAATCTTAATTCCTTATGGCAATTACTGCATACACCTCAGAAGCTGCATCAATAGCGCCAGCGGTAAAATTTCCAAAAGTGATGGCAACAGTATTCGCCGCAGACGCTCTCACATTCACTATGCCCAATCCTGCTGTATTGGTAGGTTTGTTGATAATCAACTTATCGGTAGTCGCTAAACCAGTTACGGTAAATGTCTGTTCTGCTGTTGTATTTGCTGCCACAGAAGCAGGGTCAATAGTAGACGCATAAACAACGATTTTAGTAATCACGGTTCCCTCACCAAGAGCCAGAGACGTTCCGGTGGCTACACCTAATGCCGGTGTTGTCAAAATCGGACTGGTAAGTGTTTTATTAGTAAGGGTTTGAGAAGCCACTAAACCAACAAAGGTATCTGAAACATTTAGAATTGTCCATGTTCTATCTGCCGTTGGATCGGTTATCGCCAGGAAGGTCTGATGAGCATCATAGGTTGCCCCTTCAAATTCGATAGGTATGGCACCCCGAAAAACGGTTTTCTTTGTAAATGTCGTCACGTCATACATAACAGCTGCATATACAGCCGTAGTAAAGGCAATCAATATTACCATTGTTAGAAATATCTTTTTCATTTTCTATTCTCCTTTTTTGTTAAAAAGGCGGGTTTTTATGCCCGCCTCTCTAAATTACGCTCTATAAGGCGTTACGTCTTCGCTCATAGCACCGAAAACAAGCCCTGCATTGATTTTCCCTGCCGAACCTGTGTGATTGCCTGTGGTTGTGTAAACAATCCGCAGAACTCTCATGACATCAGGTTTAAGCGCGACATTTAACATGGTATAGCCCACAACCAGCGTCGCATTAGGAATAGCTGCCGCAACGCCTATCCCGGTCGGCTTGAAAGTTCCGCCGTCCGTAGCGCAATCGTGCAAAGCAACCGCAATGCCTGTTCCTGCCGTTGGTTGATCCGCTACTGAAACGACAAGGTTAATCTTCCCACTTTCCGGCCCGAATTGCTTCAAGGCAACTCCTCTGTCGTCTGTCAACGCGCCCAGATCAATGTCGTTCTCTGAATTGACAGTTGTCGCATTGGCAACTATGCTTTGAGCATCCGAAAATACTAATTTCTTATCAATCATGTTATTTACCTCCTTTTTTATACGACAACGACTTCAGCGTTCAGAAGAATCGAACTATCCACCTTTCTTATGGGGATTTCGTCAAAAAACATAACAGGCGCGCCAAAAAGCCCGGCGCCCTTGCCAGGACCCCAATGAACATTGTTTTTGTCCTTCATCCTGATTCTGCAAGCAGACATTATAGTCTCGTTCATATAGATGACTGTGCCTGCCGCTATTGCGCCTTCTTTCGTTTGGCCTGACTGGACAATTCTCATCCTGTCGATAAGGGTAATCAGGTTATTCTCAAAGGCTACTGCATCGGCAGTTCCGGAAGGAACATTCGCCACTCTGCCTAAATACCGTGGGTCTCTGACAACAAAACCCCCTTTGATTTTGAAGTTATCCTCATAAACCCTCAGTTTGTTACCGTCTGAATTAACATCCACCCTCTCGCCTAAGTCCGTGTGTATTATCGGATAGCCGTTTGCACTGCCCGGGGCTTCACTGTTTTTAGGATATACAGCAAAAACACCCATCTTGTCCCAACCTACAACATAGATGGAAGTAAGGGCTGCTGCGCCTCCAGCATCAACAACGTATCTACTGAGAGCGTTTAGTCTTGGGGCAATGCCATGAGGTTTCTTAGGTGATGTCTTGTTGTTTGAATAAAGAAAAGCCGAGCACAATTCTTGCGCTAAGCCTTCGATGAAGGCAGTAGCTTCGTCCAGTCTCGCTTGTTTAGGATCGGGCATATTGTTTATATATTCAATATCATAGGCTGCAAACACTTCACAGATGCTTACAACGTCCAGTATCTCGTCAACCTGTGACTTTTTGCCTGATACATATTCATTAAGCCCTCTCCAGGTTCCGGATGGCAGGTTAGCTCTCCTTACTGATTTATGACTCCAGATGTCGTTCGATGGGAAAAACGGCATATCCATCAACAAACTCATCTCTTTAGCCATAATCTCAGCAATTATAGCCTGCCTACCTTCAGGGTCTATTCGTTTTGCTTGTTCAAGCAATGTATAATCTGCTGCTAATGTTGCCATGTCTTTTACCTCCTTGTTATTTCATGCTTGGAAACATTTGATCGAGGACGTCCCCGGTACCGCCAGCGGGAGCGCCTTTGATAAATTTATCGTCTCCTATAAGGTCAAAAAGCTTGCTGAAAGTCCAGATCATCACGGGATCGTCGCCGAAACCGTTTTTTTCCACCCAGTCTTTTACACCTTCCGCGCCGCCAAGCGTTTCAGGTGGACTGGAAGTTTCAAGAAATTTATGGAAAGTGCGAATCGCTTTTTCCGTGTTTTCCTTGTAAGCATCGCCCTTCCATATATCCTTAAGGGTATTGACTGCTTTGTTCCTGTTTTCTTTTACGAATTCGGAAACCTCGTCATGCAGTTTTAGCTCTCGGTTGAGATAAAAGTTATAAAGCGACGCCACCTGTTTAGGAGGAATATGCTCTGCAAAGGCTAATTCCCTGAATTCTTTTTCAAGAACTTCATCATAAACAAACCCCTCTGGAAATTTATCTGGTCTCTCAATCTTGTAACCATCGGGGCTTTCCGGCGCTCCAATGGCTTTTCTAAACTCCGCCACTTCTTCTGGTGTAGATTTTTCTCCCAATGGCTTAATGTAGCTTTTTGACTTCTCAGTAAGATCAAGATGGCCTTTCCCCAAATCAGAAATAGTTTTAAATTGGGTCAAAACCTCATTGCTCTTAAGGTCGTCACTAAGTTGCCCCATCCAAGCAGGTCGTCCATCGTCACCATCTTTTTGACTTCCATCAATATTCAGGTCGTCGTCCATAAAATCCTCCTAAAATAAAAAAGCCCGACTTAAGATTGGCATCTTGCCAACCAAGTCGGGCTTGATTTATGCCCTGAATGCAGGGGTATTTCAGAATCCGATTTCTACTTTTATTTTATTTTTATTTCTATGTATCCGTCTCTTATGCCTCCGTCATTTAAAATCAAAGTAACCTTGCCTGTCAAGTTTTCAAACTCCTTTTTAACAGCATCCTTAAACTCTTGCGACAATTCTATCCGTATCTTATCCATTTGTCAAGATTTTATTCTTCCTCTGTTTCTTCCTTGCTTATCATAGGCAACTTCAAGCAGGCATCAAGTATAGCGTCTGCCACTGCGTCAGAAGTCAATTCTGGATCATCCGAACATCCTAAACGTTCTATAATGGTTTTAAAATAATTGTTTTTGCTTACGGCAATAGGATCTTCCGGCGAAAGGTCGTCATTATAAAAATAACACTCCTTTGCGATACGCCCGAAAACAATCTTTCCTCCCGGAGAACTAAAAACATTTCGCCATGCTTGCCGCTCATCAATGATTTTATCACGTTCTTCTTTGCTAAGCAACCGCGCCCTCCAGGCTTCCCCATCAAATTAAACCCCCGCGAAGTAAAAAAAGTCACGGGGGTATTTTATTTTCTAAGCCGCACCACCACTGAACAAAAAACCCCCGTCATCGTAAACAAACGTTTCTTGAATCCACGGGGGTATTGTGTTCCTCGGTCCTTTCGTAAATTCCTTTTGGCGCTTAACCTAATTCTGCGCCTCCCAATAATTCTTGAAGCTTTTCTATACCTCCAACCATCTTGACCGCCATCGCCAGCTTCTTTAGCACATCCGCTTGTAGGTCAGACTGCATTGACCTAGCCTGTTCTGCCTGCGCCTCAGCTCTCGCCTGCCGCAAGGCCATCATAGTTTCCGGCATGTTTAGACATGACTGCGGGAATCCGCTGGACATAAAAATTTCTTTTACCGTTTCGTCAACATTAACAGCATCCAAAGAATCCGGTGATAGTGTAAATAAAGGCGCTGCAAGCTCAAGCCCTGCTCTAATGCCCTGTGTCTCAAATAATCTTTTTTGAGCTTGGGCAAGCGGCCCCATATAAACCGTATCAATGGTTTTTATTCCAGCCATAGCATAAGACATTAAAACATCGGGCAAAGGAGGCATTCTGCCCGCCTCTGTTTCAATCATATCAACATAATCAATAATTCTATCCAGGACAACAGTCAAGTCCCCGATACTCGCGCTTAAAACAGATGCCTTTTCCCCCATCCGCTCCATGACTTCTCTTGCAGTCATTTCTCTTTCAGCCCTCTCAAGCATCAAAAAAATTTCTACATGAAAATGCTTCTCTATAATTTCTCTCTTCTTTTCCTCCCTGTCAAGGGCTATCGGATACGTGATGCCGGTAGTTACGGGAGTTATTTTTCTGTTATAGTCAGAACCATAATAATTCATGCCGTGGGGAACAAGGCGGACTTTACCCATCATTTCAGCAGGAATGTTGTAAGCGGGATCAACGGACATTTCTCCTGCCTTTAACAATGATTTTGCAATGACATTTAGCCCCTTAATTTCAACCAGGGCAAAAGACGCCGGGGAACGGCCATAAAGTTCGTTGCTGTTTTTGGCATATCTCCAGACCATATAGGGAAACATATTGTAGCCACTTTCTCTTAAAATATTGTCCCCGTTAGACTCAATCCAAATTGAAGCGAATCTTTTATTGATTGAAGATATTTTTCTATCGTCAAAATTCGTCCTCGGAAAAACAAAATGCTGAAATGTAAATTCAGTATAGGGGTTATTTGTTAAAGCATTCTTAATTTTATCCGAAATTATATCTTTTCCAAAGTCTTGTTCCGCCTGCCTCGCCGTCTTCTTAACTTTTCTAAAGAATGTATCAACATTGCCATATTTATCTTCCGCAATATATCCTTCCTTTGGGTGTAAACAGGTAAATACCAATTTCCCACTCGCAAAGTCTTCTTCCACACAAAGAGAAGCCGTTCCAATGCTGCCGCCATCTCTAAAATAAGTCCTCATTTCGGAATAAAAATTGGAATCCTGCAAAGCACTGTAAGTAACGCTTTGCCTATCCTCAAGCCACTGCCTTACTTCAGGATTATCCTCTAAGTGTCTCAAGTGTCTCGGCAGCCTACGGACAAACCATAGCGATGAAGGATTGATCATATAACCATGCAACCCGTCTGCAAACAGATTCAGTGCGTAAACCGCAGTTCCATCATAAATTTTAGTTCCTTGAAGTTTACCTTCCCTGTCCGTTTCCCTTAAATCCTCTCTAATGGGAGCTACATAGTCGGCAATCTCCTGCCATAACGCTTCCCAGGGTTTCCTTTTTGTCTCAAGATACGAAAATCGTCGTCGCAGTTCATGGATTCTTTCTTTTTCGTTAGGCATATAGCTCCTGTTTTCCCAGTGAAGGAAGTCCCAGACTTCCGAAGTCGGTCAAAATCGTGGCTTTTCTCCCTGTTCTTCTGCGTGTCAGCAATCGTTCTAACACTTCCCTTTCCATAACTTTCTTACCTTTTTCTTTTGCCTCCAGTTCTGCAAGCTGCTCTTTCTGGAACTCGAACATTTCTTTTTGCAACGCATAAGAACGCTCTGCTGCCCTGGTGGCACCTTTACTACCACCTTTACACAATGCTATTTTGCCTGCATATTCCTCGCATTCAAGAGAAACCCCTTTGTATCTCTGATTTTTTTCATTCCATTCAAATTCTATGCGATAATAAATTCTCAAAATTACCTACCTCCGGTTCCTTAATGATTGCCAATTTTCTCTCTTATAATGCCACCAAGTATACAATCCATGAACTTTCCTTCAACTTTTTCAGATTCCTTTAATGTCTGAAATCCTGAAAAACCAAGCCTTTTCATTAGCCGGATAGCCGCCCTATTGCTTGCTCTCGTAACCCCGTAAAGCATCTTAAGGCTATGTTTCTGAAAATAATACGAAACCACGGACTGAGAAACGTCAATTATATCCGTAGGTAAAAGAGCTTCCCTCCTGGTAAAAACGGCCACTGAACCCATGTTGTCAGACACATGTTCTAGATAGCAACAGCCTACAATTTCTTCTTTGCCATTTACACCAACGAGCACGTCTTTTGCTTCCATTGTAAGGTATTTTTTAAACTTGTCAAATGTTTTTATTTCCATGTCGTCCGCAAAATAATTCGGATAGTCTTGTAAAATATCCCACAATGCTGGAATATGACAATCCTTCAGGGGAACAATCGTTAAAAACATAATAAAACGCTATAGCTGCCCTTATATCAGCAATAAAATGATTAAATATAAACTTAAAAATGCCAGAAGTGCTGTTGGTGTATCTACAAAACTTTTTTCCAATAATTTGTTTTGTTTTTTTGCTGTTAAATATTCTTGGTATTGCATACCCAGCAAGACACAAACAAGCATAAGAAAAAATAGATAGATAAATAAAAACATAACAAATCACTCCAACGGACAGGCAAAAGCGCCTGCCACTGACCTTGTCGTTATCACTTTTTTTCTTTCCTCTTGTGGATTTCCCCCATAAACACTGCTTTGTTCAGCACGCACAAATAACGGTATTCGTCCTCTTTGCATCCAAATTTCTTGCCCTTTACTGTGCGAACCCTGCCGCCTTCACGGAGGCATTTAAGAAAATTAGACGGCATAAACTCTCCTTCTTATAAATACTATAAAACGGAAAAGCTCATCTGTCAAGTTACTTTTCTCATCTTTCATGTGGACAGGTAAAGAAACGGATCGTATGAACCTGCCTTCTCGTCTGCCAAATAATCTTCCATATAGCCTTTTTGACTATCAGCAACCACCCGAACATCACCGCAAGCTATTATAAAATAATTCGTGGCATGATAGTAGTGGTCATCGCCTAACTTTTTATAAACGTAACGCCTTGATCCAGTCAATTCATCTTCCTGTAATATCTTTGCAGTATTTGTCATTTCAAGCGCATACTGTTCAATTTCGGCATTTCTACGAGGAAACTCGACCTTGCCTGAAATAATTAAATTATGCACGGCATCCATCGTTTCAGTCCTTCGGACAGTTACAAGACCATCCTTTTCGTCCGTTCTTCTCGAAGTCTTCAACCTTTCCTGGTAATCGCAAAGGTAAACTCCATAAGGTTCCGATTTCCTGAAGTCCCTTGCCTTCCGGGTCTCGGGCTCCATATCAACCACTGCACACTTGACATTAAACCGCTTTGCAACATCATGAACATCTTCAAAAGAATCTACCCTGTTGAGATACACAATCCTATACCTGCCATCGCCCCTTGGATGGCCAACCACTACATGAAGCTTTGCCCCAACATCAACCCCCATAGCGCAAGTGTTATGAGACCCCAAAGAAAACACTTCATTTCCACAGCAGGCAAATATATCGCTTTTCTTTAACTGGTCTTCCACTGAAATATACGCCATGCCAAGCTTAGAGTTATAAATCTCCGCAATGTTCCCATCAGGAGGATTTTTAAATAATTCAAGAATCGTTCTGGGATTAACGTATTTGGAATTGAGCTGGCTAATCCACCAACCAACAAGGTCATTAGATTTTGAAGGACTTTGAGCGACCCATTGGCCATCACGGGGATATATTTCGTTCTTGCACTTTCTGCAAATCCTTATAACTTTCCCATTTATTGTTTCAAGCAGACATTCTGGAAATTCCAGCTCAAGGCATGTAAGCTCGTTGCACTTGCCACATTTAATCATCCACACTCTTTTGTCTGAGTTGTCGTAATTTTTGTCGATTCCGTAGTCAGGAATAGAAGGAGTCGAGAGACTAACCTCCTCTTGCAACTCCGAATGTGAAAACCTCTCTAATGCAAGCTGTATCATAAAAGGGGACATCTCATCTTTCTCGTCGAAAACAATAGAGTCAACAGGAATACTCTTGAGCGCAGACGACGTTTCCTTGATGCCTTCTATCTTCTGCGAAGCCCTTGCGCCCCTCAAATACAAAGTGGAATTGCCTATTCTCTTGATGTTCGCCGCATCCGTATCACCCACGAAACGCCCTATCTGATGAGGATTGTTAGCTAATATCGGCTGAAACCTGTCCTTTGAAAAATCCGTCACATCATCCCTTGTCGGAAATAAATACAATACACCTTGCTTATATTTTCCGTAAATCAAACCATGTAATCGTTTCAATACTACAGAAGTTGTTACCGCCATCTGGGCCGCTTTCTTAAATACTTGCTTCGGAAAATTGCAGTGAAACCAATCAACTTGATACTGATGACCCTCTAACTCATAATCACCACTTGCCAACTTGATCTTTTCATGCACAAGCCAATACCAAACATCTACCTGCCTGAGCAATTTCTTTTCCCGATCCATTTCTATGGATTGATTGTCCTGCTTTTGAATCCTGGAGCTTACCACTTTTACTCCCCGTAAAAAGAACCGTCCCTTAAAATTTGAGGGACATATTAAATTCAGGGGACATGAGACTACCACCTCTTCCCCCATCAAATTAAACCCCCGCGAAGTAAAAAAAGTCACGGGGGTATTTTATTTTCTAAGCCGCACCACCACTGAACAAAAAACCCCCGTCATCGTAAACAAACGTTTCTTGAATCCACGGGGGTATTGATAGGAACGCTATCTAATCCAACCCTCTTCCTTCCCTTGTAAGTACACCCCCCAATCCTTCCGACTGGTGCATAACGTAGGAAATGATGGCCGCACTGTCTCGTATGGCGTCTTCCCGTCTCTCCCATGACACCAACACCAATCCATTTCATTGTATGTAGATAAATAAGCATTGCATATTGTACATCTTCTCTCCATCTCTTTTACCCCTTTCTACAAAAGCCCTTTAATGTGGTTATGTGCTGAAGTGAAGATATAAATTTCTTCATCACCCCCACCGCAACCCCCCCCCCACCTCTCTAGAAAAAAGAATGCTTATTGGCTGCGTAACACACCTTACTATATTATGTAAACTTGCGTGCATTCTCTTGATATTATTAACTATTCTCCCCGTCCCTGATAGGTGCTGGCAGCTCCTGCATTGCCCGCCTGCTCATCGCAACGGCAATGTCCTGAATGCGAGCCTCCTCATCCGTGGAGATATGTATCAGCACATCAGGGGTCCGCTTACCCTCTAGGTCTTGTCGTGCCTCCCATAACTGCCGGAAAGCATAGGCTAAATTATTAAGAGAAGCCTTGTCCCTTTTGCCCTCTTTCATCATATCAAATAATAGGGTTTTTTCCGCTGATGTTAGAAACGGCACCCTATTATCTGCATATGCTTTAACTTCTTCGGGGTTTTTAAATAATTGCTCATACGGCTCAAGCGCTATTTGTACGGCCTGGGCGGTACATCCTTCATCCATTTGATCCGCTATGAGGTGATAGGGTAGGGCATGTCGGAATCTGAGTTCTACTGCTTTGGATAGGTCAATTTTTCTCGATAGCGACAGACTGCGGTCTAGTTTTATCGGTTTAGTAATTGGGCATCTGGTTACTTTGGGCATTTTTCCTCATTTCGGAATTTTGGGAGGCCCAGCCTAGAAATCGGCTTACTCAGAGGCTGCAGGAGGGGTGATCGTGATGTGGCCTTTATGATTGTATGGTTTTTTTTGGTGGTCATTTTGGACCTCGGGACCTTTGGGGTCTTTCGATTATATTAGATATGTTGGGGCGCTCAAGCCATACGGCTGACGCTCGGGAGGACACACGGCGGTAAGTTCTCACGCCCCCGGAATAATGCTTA
>NZ_JAUXNK010000110.1 GCF_030682845.1 Methanolobus sp.
AAGCCTTACATCCCGGAGGTATTGTTCATCAAGGCCGTCAATAGCGTTCTCGATTCCCTTCAGTAGATCAGGATAAGTTGTCAGGGCCTTATTGGTATCAATAACTTCCCTGTCAGAGTTTCTAATGATCACTGCATCTGTATAAGTTCCACCGGCATCTATCCCAAGACTATAGTGCATCTTCTGTCACCCTTTACCTTCAATGATCCAAACATTCTTGTGTTCACTAGCGTGACACGTTTCGCGAAAGATCAAAAGTTAGTTATTCATGAATGGTAGTATGCAGGAATCCAACTCCTTTGTGGTTTACAAAGGAGTGTGGAGAGGATCTCTGCAGAGATATGCATAGCCTAGATGGATATAGACCGAACCATTGTAAAAGCTACTAATATCCCATTTTAAACAATGCATAGTAGATATATATATTTTTCCATTACTAAAACAAACATCATTATATAATTTAGAAATAATAAGGAGTTCATCAGCATTACAGATAGCGTTTATTTTTTGAACTTACGTCAAAGTTTACAATAGATATTAGGCAAAAACTATAAATACTACTTTATTTCACTTCGAATGCGATAACTAAATATACCGGAAAATTTCATCTGTGAAAGAAAATGAATAATAGCACAAAGGAGCTCCTGCAGGAATACCCTTTGTTCTCAAAAAGATGATAGGTTACCACGCTGAAACTAGGAACTCATCATTATAAGAGCGTTGTAACATTACAATGCAGTTATAATTTTATTACACGTGTATTTTAAAGACAATAATTCATTAGAGATGTATAACTTTATCTTGCTTTACAGATAACAGTCTTAATAATCATACGAGCCACAAGAATGGAATGGAAAAGCATTTCCTTAAAGGTCAAACTCATCCTGTATATTGTCGTAGGCACTTTGCTTGTACTCATAGCCAGCACCGCGATGACCATATCCACTGTTACTTCCCAGGAAGAAGATCTTGCATACAAACAGGCGACAGAGATGGCCAGGAACTATGCCAACAACTTCAACGGAGATATGGAGAAGAACAAGGCCATTGCAGAGACAATAGCTGTGAGCGTGGGTAGCTATGACTCCATCAACCGGGACGAAACAAATAATATGCTATACAACCTGCTGGTGCATCATCCTCACCTTCTTGGCACTTATATAGCTTATGAGCCGGATGCATTTGACGGACAGGACCATTTGTTTGTGAACTCTTCCGGACATGATGCAACAGGCAGGTTCATCCCCTACTGGAACAAGATCAACGGGGCTATCCGCCTTGACCCCCTTCTGGAATATGATACTCTTGATTACTACCAGTTACCAAAGAAAACAGAGAGGGATGTAATAACTGAACCTTACTACTATGAGGGAGTATTCATTGTTAGTTACGTATCTCCAATCATAAAGAACGATGAATTCGTAGGTATCGGAGGTGTGGACGTCTCCCTCAATTACCTGGATGATACGATCAGCACTGTGAAAGCTTTTGATAGCGGTTATGCTTTCATGACCGGCAATACTGGCATACTCGTGTCACATCCTTTTAACAAGGACTGGATAGGAGAAAAAACACTCTACGATTTTGATATACCTGAGATATCAGGAGCAGCAGATGACATCCGGGAAGGAAAAAGTGGTCATGTGAAAACCATTGACCCAAATACCGGAGAAACGGTCATTATGTTCTATGAGCCTATAAGGACAGGTAATTTCTCATTCATACTTGTCGTTCCTGAGGATGAGATATTTGCAGGCGTGACAACTCTCAGTAACAAACTGCTGGAAATATCCCTTATATCCCTGATATTCATGGCAGGAGTATCATACCTGATAGCACTATCCTTTACCGAGCCAATAAAGAACATTGTCAGTGATTTTAAGAATATATCAAAGGATGCCGTTAGAGGAAAGCTGGATTCAAGGGCCAAAACAGATGTCCAGAAGGATTTCAAGGAGATACCCATGGGCCTGAATGAGATCCTGGACTCTGTAATGGCCCCTGTGCGCGATACCATCCGCCTGACCAATGCCCTGGCTAAAGGGGAACTGGGTGAACGCTCCAATCTCAACGTTAAAGGAGAGTTCAGGCAACTTGCAAATACCCTCGATGACTTTGCCGAATCGCTTGATACAATTATCAAGGACTCGAGTGAAGTATTATCGGCAGTGCAGAATAACGATTTCTCCCGTCAGGTAACTGTATACGGAGAAGGGGATTTCAGGATCCTGACAGAAGGCATCGAGAAGACAAGGGAAACACTCTCAGAGATGATACAGGAACGCGAAAAGCTTGAAGAGATACGGAAAAAGGAGATACATCACAGGATAAAGAACAACCTTCAGGTAATTTCAAGCCTGCTTGACCTTGAGGCAGATAAGTTCACTGATGAAAGCGTCATTGAAGCTTTTAAAGAAAGCCAGAACCGCGTCATCTCCATGGCGCTGGTCCATGAAGAGCTTTACAGGTCACAGGATATGGAAAGTATAGATTTCTCGGATTATCTTATGAAGCTTGTAAATGAACTGTCATATTCATACATAATAGAAAAGGAAAGCATTAAGATCAAAACCAATGTTGAGACTGTATTTTTGGACATGGACACTGCCATTCCCCTGGGGATGATCGTGAACGAACTTATCTCAAATTCGTTCAAACATGCTTTCTCACCCGGGGAAAAGGGTGAGATCCATGTTAATCTCAGTCTTGACAATGGAAAGCTGATACTGGCAGTAGGGGATAATGGCACCGGCTTCCCTGAGCATGTCAATTTCAGGGAAACCGATTCACTGGGATTGCAACTGGTCACAACTCTCATATCGCAGATAGGAGGCATCCTCGAGCTTGAAAGAGATGGCGGTACAAGCTTCAGAATAACCTTGAACTGATGGAATTTACTGACAGATACTAAAGGTGATATCTTGGAAGACATAAAAATACTGGTTGTAGAAGATGAGAGCATCATTGCGCTCAACATTAAGAAGAAGCTCAAAAGCTTTGGCTATACCGTCCCCGCTATAGTTTCAACAGCTGAGGAGGCTATCAAGATGACAGAGATAACTTTTCCGGACCTTATCCTGATGGATGTGATGCTGAAAGGGGACATGGACGGGGTGCAGGCTATTGAAGAGATCCGCAAGAAGTTTGATATTCCTGTGATCTATCTTACTGCATACTCAGACGATGAAGTACTGGAAAGAGCAAAACTCACCCAGCCTTATGGTTACATCGTTAAACCATTCAAGGCTAATGACCTACATACAAATATCGAAATAGCACTTTACAAGCATAGGATGGAAAAGAACGCACGCAAACAAGACAATTCTAACGGAAATTGTGACAACAATGCATGAACATACGTATATTTTGTGTGCTTATATCCGGATATTGAAAAAACAGGATCACATGGTGGTGAAATGAAAGATTCTTTGGCAGATATAATACTTAATTCCGAAAAAAGAAAGAATGTTCTTTTGCTTCTGATAGAAGGTGAAAAGAGCCGCGATGAGATCAAACGTAGCCTGAACGTGCCTTCTACGGCGCTCATCCCCCAGATAAAAAAACTCAAGGAACACGGACTTGTTATCCAGAAAAATAACCATTATGTGCTGACCGATATGGGAAAAGTGCTTGTGGAGAACGTTCTGCCTTTTCTGAAAGCCGTAAATGTCTTTGAAGAGAATGGCGCCTACTGGCTTAATCGTGACCTGAGCGGCATACCCGCACCACTCCTGAAGAGGTTTGGAGAGCTTGGGAACTATCTTATTATTGAGCCTGACCGCAACTATCTTTTCGAATTCCCTAAAGAGTTCACGGAAAACATTGGTAAATCCAGATATGTCATGGCTTTCAATGCATACTTCCACCCGGAATATCCCAGACTCTATTCAAAGCTTGCCAGCGAAGGAATCAAAGTATCTCTTGTCCTGACAGATCCCGTATGTGAGAGAATGAAAAAGGATTATATGGCGGATGTACAAAAGTTCACAAGTTTCCCTGATGCTGAACTTTCCGTCCTGAAAGAAGCTGCCGGACTGGCAACACTTGTAACTACGGACCGTTTCCTGTTCCTTTGCTTATTTGATAATCACGGACAGTACGACCACAAGATAATAATGAGTTTTGACAGCGGTGCTCTGCAGTGGAGCAGGGAACTGTTCGATCATTTTAAAAGCATATCTGAGAGTGTGCAGTTTCCTGTAATAAAAAAACAATAATCTTTTTTTATCAACGTAAAAAGTACAGTGAGCATCATCTTTCTGAATGCTCACTGATCAAAGTCCGGCCTTAGACAGTTTGCGACTGCGGATCTTTGCGGACATCATTCTCATGCTGGGAGTAATACCACAGAGGTACGTAAAGGGCCAGCACGATGAAGCCTACCCAGGTGGATGTCCAGCCAATCTCAAGGCTGTTAAGGTAGACAACACCGATAAGACACAGAGGCAGGTTGAAAAGACCAAACATGAGGGCTACATTCTTCCAGCCGGTAGGTGCCTTGAAGGGTCTGTCCAGAGCAGCCAGTCTTGGGTCATTCTTTGCCTTAACATATGCGAAAAGGCTTATCCCGTTAGCGCAGACGTATCCTATTGCAGATGCTGCAAGAATTGCCGTTGGGGTACCAAGGGATATGAGAGCCAGGTTAAAGATGCCTATTACTATCATGGCAAATACAGGCGTCCCATTCTTGTTGATCTTAGCAAACACCTTTGGAAGATTACCTTCTGTTGCCAGAGAGTGCATTGCCCTTGCAGAACCAAGGTAGGCTGTCTGAATGATCAGGACCATCGCTGCAATAAGCATGATTATCGATATGTATGCACCTATCGGTCCCATGGCAGCCTGAGCAAGGGGCAACATTGGAGAAATGGGCTGGTCAAGCAATCCACTGATTCCCAGTGTTCCTGTTACTGATGCCTGCACAAGGACGTATGTGAAGAAACATACTATACCGCAGCTGAACAATGCCTTTGGGACATCGGAACCGGGTTTCTTATACTCAGGACCGTAAATGGCCGCTGTTTCCCATGCACATGCACTCCATTGCGCCATTGCAAAGATGCCCAGCAGTATCAGAATATGGTGGAAATCCCATGCCCAGTCCGGAGGGAGCCAGGAGCCGGTGATGTTGGACAGCACAAAGTCGCCGCTTATAAATGGTGAGAGTGTAATTAGGGCCAGAGGTGCAAGTGACAGGAAGGCCAGCAGGTAACCCATGGTAGCCCCGCTTGAGAGCCCTCTGGAATTGATAAGGATAAGTGCTCCGAATATAACGATGCCGGCAGCCAGGGAGAGACTGTATTCAGAATAGCCTGCCAGCGCCGGAATAAGTCCATACAGGTAACTACCCACAAGTATTGCGAATATGGCCAGCACTGGATTCCACGCAAACCAGTAGCTCCATGCACTGAAACCTCCTATAAGTTTTCCTTTGTCATACTTATCTTTCCCTTTACCTTTGAATACGTTCTGGGCAAACCCGGGAAGTCCCGATGCATTTGGGAATGCCGTAGCCAGCTCACCATAGGCAAGGTTCTGCATAAAACCCTGGAATACCGAGAGACCCCATACAATAATAGCAAACGACCACAAATAACTTGCAAAATAACCTATAGATGGTAAGATAAGCAGGGGCACACCTATAGCGATTGCCAGACCCTGTTTCCAGTCTATTGTCCTTTCCAGTTTACTGGATTCACATACTACTTTGGCACATTGCGGTGCTCCACCCCAGTCTATTCCTGATTCTTTAGAATCCATTTTTTATCAGCTCCTGTGTGTTGATTAGGATATTTAAGAGGGATTCCTGCAAATACTGATGATTGGTGCAAATACTGATAATTGGAGGTTATTTTGTATTGTTTCGCAGTATTTGCAGGAAACTTGCCGTTACCAAAACTTTGACATTTCAGTTCCATGTAACAGCTACTCAGGCCATATCACCTGATCTTTTGCCTGAATTTCTCACAGCAGTTAATTTTGATGTCCAGCAGCTTCTCGATATTCATCTTTGCTGCAATTCCCTTTGGAGCTCCTGCAACAGATGTTATGACACCGATACCCAGTTCTTCCCTAAGTTCCCTCATGACGTATTCATCGCTGAGGTCAAGTGTGGAAACACCGAGTTTCTTTGCAACATAGTTCTTTGCGTCACCGACGCGCATGCTCTTTGACATTTCCATCCTTGCAACAAGGTCTCCTGCTGCCCTGATACCGCTCATACCGGAGGTCATTATGTGAGTGATCGGCATACCCATCGGGTCGCCGACCCCCATCTATATACCATCTACGTTAGCAATCTCGACCATCGCCTTGCTTGCTCTTGATACAGCATCAATTGTCGGGGTTTCCAGCATGGGAATACCGCCCACTCCCATTCCCATGTTAACGTGACAGGGAATTGGGGAAGCCTTAACTGCTGCCTTGACGAAGGTAACAGCCCTTCCAAGGTTCCATGCAAAGCTCTTGCTGGTGTTGGTGTTGACCACAGGACCGAATATGTTGGCACCTGCCTTTGCGACAAGAGGAGCCTGCTGGTGAGGCCAAAGTCCTGCAAGAACTGTGCCGTCATAAGCCATCTCACCGTGCAGACCAAGCATGAGCTCGCCAGCCATACCCGCTTCAATATACATATCAGGATATTGCTTTCTCAATGCCTCTATAGCATGAAGTGAAGCATACATGTCACCGTCACCTGCAGCACCAACAGTGTCAAAGTTAACACCGTCAGCACCAGAAGCCATCATTCTCTGCATGATCCAGACAATGTCCCTTGTAAGATGCTTTGCTGCGTGCTCCATGGACTCCTGTGCTTCCTGTATCTTGAAAGCCTTCATCAGGTCTCCCGGATTCTCGAACGGGCCGTCCGGGGTGTAGTAAAGACCCATGTTTGGCATGGCACCATAGAGCAGAGGAATTATCATGTTCTGCTGGCAGACTTCCATTGTCTGCATCTCCTGTGCTATCACAGGTTTTACCGGCTTGAAACTGTAATCTATATGACCAAGTTCCATTGTGTCAGCACCAAAGGCTCTCTCATGCACCATGCACCCTACAAGCCTGCTGGAGGGGATACCAACACCACTGTTACCCTGGTCGCCATCAAGCCTGATAGTACCGATATCGTGAGTTACCGGAACTTCCATTCCAGCCTCCACACCTACCATCCTTGAAGGCATTGTGATGATATCCATGAGCTTGTCCAGCTCATCGCCACTAAGCTCAGGGATGTCTCCAAGATCTACGGCATCTGCCATTCCGTCCCTGAGGTCGGTAAGGATCTGCTCCTTTGTCAGGTAAACCCTTTTACCGTCTCCCATTCTCAACATGTGTTCAGTTGTCATTCTCTCACCACTTAAAGAAGAAGCTCCTTGGCTCTTGCTACTGCTTCGCTTGCATTCTCAGCGTAGCAGTCAGCACCGATCTTGTCAGCCCAGGTCTGGGTAGCTGGAGCTCCACCGACCATGACCTTGACCTTGTCCCGCAGACCCTGTTCCTTGAGCATCTCAATGACCTCTCTCTGACCAGGAAGGGTTGTTGTCATGAGTGCGGACATGCCTACCATGCTTGCGCCTGTTTCTTTGACCTTGTCAATGAAGTCCTGCAGGGGAACATCCCGTCCCAGGTCATGGACCTCAAAGCCAGAGGACTGAAGCATTGTGGAAACGATGGATTTGCCGATGTCGTGCACATCTCCCTCGACAGTACCGTTAACGATAACGGCAAGCTTCTTCTTTGCTGCATCCTTTGGCATGTCGGCTTCAAGTAACTTGACACCGGCTTCCATTGCACCGGCTGCCATCATTACATGAGGCAGGAATAACTTGCCTCTCTCGAACATGATGCCAACACTATTCATTCCGGATGCAAGACCTTTCTCTATGATCTCAGCGGGTTCAATACCCTCACTTTTTGCCTTTTCAACAGCAGCTAAAACCGCATCCTTCTTGCAGGAAACGACCGCGTCGGAAAGCAGTTTGAAAGTTTCTTCTTTGCTCATCTCATACACCTCGTATGTCTTTGTAATTTTGTATTAATACTCCATTTGAACAATGGATCAGCATTTAACACAAGCCAATAGCAAATATTTATATGTGCCGTCTACCCATGATATATAAAGATTCCTTAATAATGGCCTTGGCATCTACTATATATATTTATCCCATATACCTGCTTAAATTGTTAATCCATGTAAATGAAGCAATAAATTGGAAATAATGACATCTGCCAGGCGGCATATAATCCCGCCCGGCAAATGTGACTGTATCTTATCTGCTCAATTTTCTAATTGTATCCCATTAGAACTGGGAAACAAAGGTTCGTGCTTGCCATAGCGCAAGTATGGCAACGATCAGGATGACTACCATCCACAACACATCTGCAGCCGGCAGAGGTGAATTCATCCAGTAAGCATTGTAAGCTTCCATTGCTGCTTCTGTTTGTACCATTTAAACTCCTCCTTCACACATACATCAGACAGGCATTTGCAGCCCGGGCTTTTCCGAAATCAGTGATCACATACTTGTGCAAAAGGAAGCCTTTTTTGTACACTCCCTCTTCATCAACCTTGGCTTCTACATCTTTGAGCAGTGAGCATGCGGCCAGTTCTATGAGATCGAAATTTATAGAATCCCGCTGGTAATCACTTTTGAGGTTATACTCTTTCTGTATCTGCTTGACAACCTCATAGTTCCATGCTCCTCCGCTCTTGTTGCAGAGCTCAAGTATCCTGAATTTTATTGGACGATTTCCTGCCATTTACTCACCTCTCAATGATTCCAATTGACCGGCGTCCTCAGAGAACATGACAGAGCTTCCTATGAGACACAGAGCGCCTCCTACAAGTATTGTCCAGGAAGGTATATCCCCGAAGAAGAGGGCAATGAACACCACTGCGAAAAGACCGTAGAGGTTACCGATACCCTGACCCCTGCCCACACCGATGAGCGGGAAAGACTTGTACCAGGTCACATAACAGAAACCAAAGGTTATTCCTGCAAACACCAGCACTAGCATGGTGAGTGGCTCAAACACCATCAGAGCATACTTGAACATCGGGAAGCCGAGGATAGCAAGGATTGGTACTGCGATTACCCACCATATTATGTTCTCACCAAGGAACCTGAGAGTAAGACCTACATCCGGTTCTGCAATATCAAGTCCCTTACCTGCGATTGCACCTTCAATACCCCAGCCAACAGCTGCCATGAGACCGCCGATATAACCTATCCACACAACGTTGCCGGCGCCAATCTCATTTAACAGACCGCCACCAAAGATCGTGATACCGCCGATAATGATGAAAATTATGCCCGCAAAAGCACGCTTGGAGATTTTTTCACCATACCACTTGGAAGCAAGGATAGAACCTACAACAGGATACATAAGTGCTGCAACGGCTGCAAAAGCGCCTCCGACAAAACCCATTGCTATAAAAGAACCCAATATAGCTATAGGGCCACCGAAAATTGAAGCCAGGAAGAACCACTTGGAACATGGGTTGAATTCTTTAAGAGTCCTCTTCATTTCTCCAAACTTGCCCAAAACCCCGTTCCATACCATAAGAGCAAGAATAACTGTCAGTGCATTGAACGCCGTTATTAACACCGCGGTTATAATCAGCGACATACCATCGCCATTAGTTGCGGCTATTTCAGCATACATCTCATCGAAAGGATTAAGCACCCATACTACAGTGCCTGGAATATACCAAAGACCCCATAGAATTGCACAGAAAAGTGCCCACATAAAGCCCTTTCTGATCCTTCGCTGGTTTTCTTGCTTTTTTAATGACTGCAAATCCATACTACTACCTCCAACTATACATTTTTACTTTTTCTAAATGTTAACAGTAGATTTCATAAAATAAAGGAACGAACCTGCCAATGGAGATACAAAAGATGAACCAACACTGATATTACTACAATTCCACCCATCCCTGACAGGATGCGGCTTTACTGCCATAATGATTAAATTAGCCGGATATTCTGCAACCTCATGCATAATAGTGACCTACCTATAACGGATCATCTTTTTTGAGGTGCACATAAACATTAAAGGGAAAGACCCAAAGCACCTTTATTGAAAAGGCAGATTAGTCAGTATACTCAACAATAATAGCAGAAGATGTAGCCAAAAGCCACATCCTTGCTACCTGACCATTGTGATCAGAATATTGCATTGAGTTTGTTCACGACGTCCGTTGCGTTTTCTCCATAGAGGTCTGCACCGATCTTCCTTGCCCAGTCCTGGGTAACAGGTGCACCGCCAACCATTGTTTTCAGAGAGCTGCGGATACCTGCTTCCTTAAGCTGCTCTTCTATCTGTATCTGGTTGACCATGGTTGTTGTCATGAGTGCTGATGAAGCAACTACCTGAGCTCCGACCTGCTTTGCCTTCTCTACGTAGGACTTGATCGGAACGTCTCTGCCCAGGTCAAATACCTGGTAACCTTCGATCTTGAGCATGGTTGCGACGATATCCTTCCCTATAGAGTGGATGTCGCCTTCGATCGTACCGATAACGATCTTGCCTTTGCTCTTGGTTTCTCCTCCAAGTGCCTCAAGAGCAGGAGTAAGTACCGCTACTCCGGCGTTCATTGCTTCTGATGCTGCAATGACGTGAGGGAGGTAGAGTGTGCCTGCCTCGAACTGTTCACCAATCTCGTTCATTGCTGCGGTGAAACCTTCCTGAATAAGATCTGCAGGACTGATTCCGGCGGCAAGGGACTCCTCAGCTGCCTCTGCAGCAGCCTCATCATCAAAATCTAAAATTGCTGCTTTTGCTTTTGCTATAATCTGTTCTTTTGTTGCCATAATGTAACCTCCTTATGCGCCCTGTCTGAATGCCTTGTCAGCCTTGTCCACGATTGCCTGCATATCCTTGAGCAGGTCAGCATCTATTGGTGGAACTACGTGGTTCTTCATGATGTCAACGACTTTCTCATGAGCTACAGTTGCAATGTCCTTTGCACCGGCCATTTCCCAGTCACCGAACATAAGCCTGTCAATGAGTTTTGGGCTGGATGGCAGGTCAATGTTCTTCCTTGTGGTCTTGTGTGCAAGGAAGTTCTTCCCGATACCTACCTGTTCGATTGCTTCAACTGACAGGGTCTCTTCATTTACTGGGATTCCTTCCATTGCCTTCTTTGCCATTGAAATCATATCATTGTCAAAGACAAGCTGCTCGAGTGAGAATGTCATACCAAGTTCAAGCATACCTGCACCGTACAGAGTGTTAGCACCTGCAAAAGCGGGGAGAAGTGTGGTCATCGTCTTCTCATGGCCAGCCTGGCCATCAGGTATCTTGGCATCAGACTACGAGCCGGCCACGAAGGTGGGGAGACCGTAATACTGACCGAGCTTTGCAACAGCCGCACTGATAAGCGCAAGTTCTGGTGAACCGACTGGTGCCGTACCCTTCTTCAGGTCAAATGTTGTTGTAGAGCTTCCGTACCATACTGGCGCACCAGGCTTTACCAGCTGGGCAAGCACAATACCGGAGAGTACTTCTGCGTTATGAGTTACAAGAGTACCTGCAAGGTGTACAGGGGATGAGCCGCCGGCCATCGCCATACTGAGTACGTTTACAGGGGTACCGAATCTTGCACCCTTCATGATAACCTGACAAGCATTGACACTGAGCTCCAGAGGGCTTGTAGGACAGACAAGTGTTGAGAACAAGGGCTTCTTGCGTGCTTCTTCAGCGTCGCCGCCATAGTATGCCACAGCTATCTGCTGGTAATAGTCCACGTTTCCGCCTACAGGGTCGATGTGGTGGAAGTGCTTTGTAGTGTTCATCAATGGTGTCAGTGTCTCGTGGACATCCTGTGCACCCTTACCTGCCCAGTCCCTTGCGGAAACGGCGAGTGAGTAATAATTGATGTTCTCTGCCCAGTCACATATCTTTGCTGTGTCTGCAACATCTTTTTCAGTTGAGTCTACTGTAGTGAACTTACCAGGAGCCTCAAAGTTACACATCTTGACACCGGTACCGAAGCAGGTCCAGTGTACCTTTCCTTTGTGTTCCTGTTTGACGTTGTTCTTCTTGTCACGTCCCCATAGGACGAACTTTGAAGGACAATCAAGTAAAGCCCTGTTGACTACGAATTCAGGGATCTTTACTACCATTGTCTTTTCATCGACCAGACAGCCACCTTCTTTAAAGACAGCCCTGGCTTCAGCGTCTGAAACCTGGATACCGGTGTTTATGAAAACGTCCATTGTCGCGTAGTGAAGAGCCCTGAGATCATCTTCAGAGAAAAGCTCCAGACTTACGCCTTCCAATGGCCTCCTACCTGGGAAAAGTTGTCTTACCATATCTTAACCTCCAATATATACAAATATTAATCTTCCCGAATATTATAGCAATGTCCGGGGATGGGATTCAACATGCTTTCCAGCATAATTCTCCTAAAAAGGGAGTATTGTTTTTTACTATATAAGGTTTTTGGCAATAATTAGTATTTATATTTTGCGTTTCTGTCACATTAAGAGGTTATATTTAAAGGCAGCGGCGATACAAAAAGAGATGTTTTTTAGTGCGCTAACAGCACACTAAAATAGCAGATAATTAAAATTACACAGCAATTAATGATATTAAAAGAGTTAAATCATATATATATGTTTCGATATATAGCAAAACGATAAGTAGTATATAAATATTTCTTCCCGTTTATTGCATTTACCTAAAAAAAGGCGCATGCACTGTATATTTAGTTTTTACATATAGTATAATTGTTTTTTACAAGTCGATCATATTTACATGTTTATTGTTCTGTGGTAAATAACTTTTACATTTAATTAAGCGAACCTCTCTAAAAATTACATAAATAGTACTCCTGCAAACGCAAAAATAAGACAATGGCAAAATCACCGTTAACGGTGTTAAAAGGATTGCGAAACATATATATATTATTTCTCACATGTGCTTTTCTGTTTAAAAAAGAAACACTATATAAAGAGGGATCAGGAATATGAAATACAGCCTTGGTATCGATGCAGGCGGAACATATACAGATGCAGTACTGCTAAGAGATTCAGATGAAGCCATTATCGGGACAAGCAAGGCCCTGACAAGCTATCCCGACCCGCTTGAAGGCATTAAGAAAGCTATCGACGGCCTGGAAGGAAAATACCTTAAAAGTGTCAGGACGGTTTCTGTTTCCACTACGCTTTCTACAAACAGCATCCTTGAAGGAACAGGTTTCCCGGTAGCTCTGGTACTTATCGGGAATTATGATATCATAGGAGAACTCCCTACTAAATATTATATAAAAGTTGCAGGCGGACATGATTTCAACGGGATAGAAACCGAATCAGTGAACATTGATTCCATCAAAGATTTCGCACTGGCAGTAAAGGATAAGGTATCAGCATTTGCAGTGTCATCTTTTTTCAGTGTGAGAAACCATGAACATGAACTTACGGCTAAAGAGATGATCATTCAGCTTACAGGACTTCCAGTAATTTGCGGCTATGAGCTTTCCCAGGACCTGGGGGCTTTTGAGAGAGCTGTAACAGCCTTCCTGAATGCCCAGTTGATACCGGTGACAGAGAGATTCATGCACACTGTGGAAGACGAGATCAGATCCAGAGGGATGGATGCAAAGGTCTTCATGCTCAAATGTGAAGGTTCTGTCATCGGGATCCAGAGCGCCCTGAAAAAACCCATCGAATCAATCTTTTCCGGACCTGCAGGAAGTCTTGTAGGTGCTTCTTTCTTAGCAAAAAAAGATACCTGCGCTGTAATAGATGTGGGTGGGACCAGCACAGATATTTCTGTGATCTACAATGGAGTTCCGGAGATGAGTGATTCCGGAGCTGTTGTCGGCGGGTGGAAGACCAGGGTGAAGGCGATTAAGATGGAGACATCCGCAATGGGAGGTGATAGCCATATATGGGTCAAAGGAGAGAACATACATTTTGAGCCAAGAAGGGTTATCCCATTATGCCGCGCAGCCAGACTATATCCTGGTTTTCTGGAGCAGCTCAGGACAAGCCCTATGCCTTCAAAGATCCGCCTGGGCATAAACTACCAGCCTACAAAGTTCTATCTGCGAACAGATTACGAAGCAATTGAGATAAGCAAAGAAGAGGAGGAAACCCTGGGCGCCATCAAAAAAGAGCCTACATCCACAGCGGAGATATTTGACAGGATCAAAAGATATCCTTCAAGCGGGTCACTTGACAGCCTGATGAAAAAAAGGCTCATCCAGGCCATTGGTTTTACTCCCACCGACGCACTCCATGTGCTGGGCGAATATACGGAGTGGGATATAGAAGCCTCGATGACCGGTGCAGACCTTCTTGGATCATTGGCGGGTATGGGGCGTCATGAGTTTGCAGGACACATAAAAAGAGAGTTCACAAAGAACATGGCAGCAAATATTGTATCTTTCTTCCTGGAAGGAGTGCCAAAGCAGGAAATAAGGAAAACATTCGACATACAATCACCGGCAAAGTTAAAAGTAGAGGTACCCGTAGTACTTATAGGTGGACCTGTTGCCGCTTTTGCTGAAGACCTGCGGGACATACTTGATGCTGAGATAATACTGCCTTCTAATTGCGATGTTGGCAATGCCACAGGTGCGCTGGCAGCAAAGGGAATACGAAGGGCAGAGATACTTATCAGGCCGGCTTCAATGGCTGCTCCTGAGTGGGAGTTCCTGGTATTCTCGGAAAAGGGAAGGAATCGTTTCTATGATTACCAGGAAGCACTCGATTATGCTGTCAACCTGGGAGAAATGATGATAATCGAATACATGAAAGATGCAGGACTGGACTCAAGTCATATCCGGATAGATATCAAAAAAGACGAGATAATCCCTCATGGATGGAAGACACCCATGGAAACAAAACTCGTGGTCATGGGCATTGGAACATTTAACGCCAACTGAGAAGCGGGTATCAGGTAGCCTGATACCTATTGGATTCTTTTCCATTCTGGATATCATGGTTCTCCAGACCGGGGTCTTTTATTATGGAGGCAGTGGCGATCAAAACATCCTGGCCACCCCAATCGCCAATGGTGAACTTGGTCTTAGCAGGAACAAGTGTTCCCTCCTTGCTTACAAGCGGGATCTCACAGAAGGAGGATTTATCCTCCATGATCTCATCCAGGTTGGAGAGCACGTCGTTCTCCCATCCCTGCGGATATAGCAACAGGAAATCTTTCATGTACAGATCCCTGTCCTCATAGTTCAGATGCTTATGCAAGGTCTTGTTAGTGTGTAATACCTTGCCTTCAAGATCCATTACAAATACCAGTTCATCAAGTGCATCCAGCAGCGAACGAAGATGATTCTTACTTTTCTGGACTCCCGAATCCTTCCTCATGTTCGATATTATGACACCGACCTGGTTGGAAATCGTCTCTATCAGGTTCCTGGAATTTGCAGGGATCTCCAGATCCTTATGTGACCCAAGAGCCATGGCAGCAACCAGTTCATCATTGAACTTCACGGGTATGAAACCCATGGCCTGCAGGCCCTCATATCCAAGGTCCTCTCCGGGTATCATGGCATTGATCTCCGAGAAGTACTTGTAAACAGGATAGCCTGTCATGAAAAGGCGTGCAAGTATCGTATTTGAGGAAAAATGGGAAAGGCTTTTCACAAAGCGTTCGGAAAGGCCGCGGGCAGCAGCAACGTTGAACTCACCCGTCTTTTCATCTACCAGGTATACTATGCCACTGTCTATTGTCTTTGTTTCCAAAGTGAAGCCCAGCACCCTTTCAAAGGCCTCATGAAGGTTATCCGTGGCACCAAGAACATTGTCAAGGTCACATTCAAGACGCATGAAATTATTTGCCTGCTTGCGTTCGGTAACATCCACGACGATACCCTGCAAATAATCTACTATGCCGTTTTTGTTGTAATGTATCAGCGTTCTCTCATCCACCCATCTTACCTGGCCTGACTTTGTCAGTACCCGGTATTCCTGGCTGAAATCCGAAAAACCTGCCTTAAAAGCCCTGTCCACTTCCTGGCGGACTCTCTCAAGATCAGAGGGATGTATGATATCACCATAAAGTATCTTCCCTGATGTGAAATCCTCCACTCTGTAACCAAACTGGGAGATATTGTCAGATACGAATTCCACAGGCCAGTCCTTCTCAGGCCGCCAGAGGAAGACAACTGCAGGACTGGAGCTCATAACCGATTCGAGCACCCTGCGCATTCTCAGTGCTTCTATGAGTATGTCGCTTGTGTGCTTATACTGCATCAGCTTCCACATGCCTTCCATCAGAAGCGTTAACTGCCGGACATCCGATTCATTGTAATCCGAATCCTTGTTGGCAACACTCACCAGAGCGACTATCTGCTCACTTTCAAATATCGGTATGGTAACATGACGGAAAAGGGCTCCACCAGATCCGGAATATATTTCATCCTCAAGATCGAAGGAGTTCCTGTTCACAATTACAGGTTTGCGTGCGCGTATCGCTTCACCCCAGAATCCGTTAGAGCGTACGGGATGGATGAAAGGTTCCTCACTAATTGAGGACATATCCTTGTTATCATATGGCCAGCGATAAGTTTCCAGAACATTCTCGTCTTCATTAAGGAATTCCAGATAACCCACCTTACTGCCTGTAAGCTCGACTGTTTTCTGTATAGTGAACTCTGCAATATCGGGCATAGGTGCATCCTGCATCTGATAAAGTTCAAGAAGCGCTTCAAGACGAGTCTCATTAAGACGAATCAACTCCTCTGCATGCCTGCGCTCCTCCATATCTTCGATGATCCCGATGCCTCCAAGGAGAGAACCGTCATCTGACATTATAGGTGTGAAACTGGCCTTTGTGAATACCTGCTTTCCGCTTATCACGGAAAGGTGACTTCCTTCATAGTAGCCCTGGTTCCCCAGGAATACCATTTCAACGGCTTCTTTGAGATGATCATCTGATAACTTTGAAAGGACATTGAACCCTATTATCTTACTCATAGGTGCTTTCAGGACCCTGGCACAACTCTCATTGCAGTGAGTTATGACACCATTCTCATCAAAGTAAAGTATTCCTACCGGAGATCTCTCAAATATGGTTTGATACTTTTTCCCGGTTTCAACCAGGGCCTTCTCTGTCTTTTCAAGTTCTGTATTATCGATGATTATGCCCTGGAAATGAGTTATATTACCTTCATTATCGCGTTTTATAAAAGATCTCTCTGTTACCCAGCGTACATCACCATTCGTGGTCAGTATTCTGTAATTCAAGGCAAAGAAAGAGGTATTTTTTCTTTTAGAGTGCTTATCGACTTCTAAATGGACCCTGTCAATATCATCCGGGTGTACAATATTTCCGTAGAGCACTCTGCCTGAAAGGAAATCTTCCGGGGTGTAGCCTAACTGTGAAACATTCCCTGAAACGGATTCCACAGGCCATTCGCCCTCTGCTTTCCATAAAAACGAAATAACAGGACTACTATTATAAACTGCTTCCAGTTTCTTTTCAACATCTGAGGTATTCGACATAATTTTCCCGCAAACCTGTTCTCTCTTGACAGCACAGAGGCCGTTAGTAATTCAGAGGTTAAACCTTTATAGACTTTAAGATTATTGCTATTGACGCACTGAACAGGTAGATATATTTTACGCAAGGACCGATCATGCAGGAAAATCTGCTCAGAGATTCGGATTTGAGAGTGGATAGATAATGAAGATCATATCGGCCTAATTATGCTTCATTCAGGAATAATACAGGATGCATACAAAAAGAGAGTGTTATCATTATGTGTTAACACATAATGACATATTTGTCTAAAATGGCGGAAACCCCGGGAATTTAACCCGGCTAAACGGATTTAGAGTCCATTTGATCAACATGATCTGATTTCCTTGCTGATGCTTCTAAATGGGAAAATGAGTTCCTATTATTTATATTTTTTGGCATATCCTCTTAAAACAGTAAAAATAAGAAACCATTACTCAGGCTTTAGGAACTCCAACTCCAAGGAAGACCAGCCTTGTCTCAATTGGCGACCCGCCGCAATCTTCCATTGCAAGGTCCTCACTCTTAACACTTATATCAATATCATCATACTCTATACCAGAATCCACCATATAATCAAGTATGAGCTGGTTCCCGAGCTTTGTGGCATATTCAACAGCCTCCTGATGGGTTTCAAACTGCTTTCTTCCTTCCGGGGAAAATACCAGGATAGACCTCTGGGACTTTTCGTAGAATGACTTGACCAGTATCTCAATCCTCTTTATTCCCTTGCCAACCAGCGCTCCCACTGCATTGCCGACTTCAGCATGCTCAGGAACTATGATCTGTGCATCGATGAGCTTCCCAAGTTCTTCAACATAAGCACGCACAGGCCCTCCTAGCAGAATTACCGGCACATTGACCTTGAACTGGGAATAATAATCGCCCCGGAGGATCTTCTCGATAGCCTGCCTTTCAACACCTTCGAACATATATCCCATGAGGCTTAAAGCCATGTTTATAGCCACTTCTTTCTTGACCTTCCGGCAAAGCTCATATTCATCCATGGGCGTCAGTCTCGCAAGGATCTTAGCTCCTGTTATGGAAGCCTCGGTGTCCCACCCCGTATACTCGCCCAGCACATGGAGTGCGTCGGTGGGAGTAAAACCAATAGCCTGGATGAGTCTTTTCTGTATGAGGGAATCTATATGATCAGGAGATATCAGCCTGCCCAGCTTCCAGAAGATATCATTGATGGAAACAGGCTCCTCACTTATTGTTGCAAGTATCTCCTTCTCATGATTGCCCAGGCCAATGCCTTCCTTCCCGGTCCTGACAAAGAACTTCGTAGGTTGGATGTTCTCAGCCAGCTGGAATCTGGAAGGGGTACGCCCTGACTTTAGTAATTCCTTAAAACCAGGGTATTTCACAGCAGCAAGACACAAAGGAACCACTCGCCGCGGCCCGATGTTGACACCCCTGTTCCTTATCCACACATGACTATCCCCCCCCATTGCAGAGGTTTCCATGCGTATAGCCTTCACTTTTGTATGCCATCCGCCGACCACTGCGCCGGTATCAACAAGCTGCGGAAAACCACCATGTGTCAGTGATACGTCGGTGCTGGTCCCACCCACATCGATCACAGCACAGGTGTCACTCCTGGACAGGAAAGATGCACCCATAAGGCTTGCAGCAGGCCCCGAAAAAACAGATTCGATGGGTTTTTCCAGTGCCTCCTCGATACCAATGACAGAACCATCACACTTGAGCATCATCAGCTTAGCATTGATTCCTCTTTTCCTGATATCGGACATGATGGCATCTATGAAATGGCGTGCAACCGGCAGCAATTGTGCATTGAGGTATGCCGTTACCCCTCTTTCATAAGCTCCCAGGTCCTGGGAAAGCTCATGGCCGCACACCACGGGCAGACCGGTCATTACATTGATCAGTTCCTTGGCCCGCAGTTCATGATCAGGATTCCTTATACTGAAATAGGAGGATATTGCAAATGCTGATACCCTGTCCCTGACCTTTAAAACGTACTCTTTGATAGCTTCGGTATCAAGCCTCTCATCCTCAGTGCCATTAAGATTGTGGCCTCCCGTTATAACTGCAAGCTCCTGGATTGGTGTAGTTCCCGGAAGAGTGTGCTTGCCAATGAGGATAAGTGCTACAGGATAACCTGTCTTCTCAAGTATCGTATTGGTAGCAAGAGTAGTAGAAACAGAAACAAGCCTTACATCCCGGAGGTATTGTTCATCAAGGCCGTCAATAGCGTTCTCGATTCCCTTCAGTAGATCAGGATAAGTTGTCAGGGCCTTATTGGTATCAATAACTTCCCTGTCAGAGTTTCTAATGATCACTGCATCTGT
>NZ_JAUXNK010000096.1 GCF_030682845.1 Methanolobus sp.
CCTTGAACTTATCAACCATTTCTGCCAGGGGTTCCTGAGGACCTTTGAGGGCCGCTACTCCCCCATGCTGCACAAAAGTGGTCGTGTTACTTATAGAGTGCGACTGTATCTTGAGCATGTTCTCGAATATATCAGGCCTGGCACATACATATCCCAGCCTCCACCCTGTCATTGCATAAGCTTTGGAGAAACCATTGACTGTAATGGTCCGGTCCTGCATGCCTTCCATTGAGCCAATGCTCACATGCTCCTTATCATAGATGATCTTCTCATATATTTCATCCGAAAGTACAAGGAGATCGTGGTCAATGGCCAGATCCGCAATATTTTTCAGGGTCTGCCTGTCATATACGGCACCTGTGGGATTGCCCGGGCTGTTGACAACTATCAGCCGGGTCTTATCAGTAATGTATTCTTCCAGGTCCTGAGGCTTGAAACGGTCGTTGGCATCGGTCGGAACCCACACAGTATCCGCACCTGCGAACTTAATAGCAGAATCATAGGAAACCCATGCAGGGTCAAAGAGAATTGCCTCGTCATGATCGTCGAGGACTGTCAGCATGACTTCAAAGATAGCCTGCTTCGCACCCGGAGTTACAATTACATCTGATCCTTTTACGTCAAGCTTGTTCTCGGTCCGGAGCTTTTCGGCGATGGCCTCCCTGAGTTCAGGAATACCGGCAGGGGGGGTGTAATGGGTCTCACCCCTGTACATCGCCTGGCATGCAGCATCACATATATGTTTAGGAGTATCAAAATCCGGCTCACCCAGACTGAAACTGACGACATCTACGCCCTGTTGCCTTAATTTTGTAGCCATGTTTGCAACTTTTATAGTTGCAGACTCTTCCACCCGTTTTAACCTTGATGATGCCATGGAAACCCTTACCCGTTTACATAGTATTTAAGCATATCTCTTTTTCAAAGACGCTGAACAAGCTTAACGGCAGCTTCTACTGCGCGTTTTCCATAATCAACACGTTCGTGGGCTTCCATTCTTGTCATACCGGGTCCCGCGATACCCAGAGTCACCGGCTTGTTATATTCCAGAGAAAGGTCGGTTATCTTCCTTGCTGCTTGCTGAACAACTATCTCATCGTGCTGCGTAGCACCCTCGATCACTATTCCCATGGTAACCACTGCATCGATATCTTTCCTTTCGCACAATCTTTTGATCGCGAGCGGCATATCATATACACCCGGTACCAGTATCTTTGCCACTACCTCAGCCCCGAGGAACTTTGCATGCTCATCGCCAAGCAATTCCATCTGGTAGGTAAGATCCCTGTTGAATTCAGCTATTACAAATCCTAATCTGATGGTCATATCAATCACTGCTGTATCCCTAATTTAAACCCTTGCAGGCCCGACATCCTCAAATCCCTGGCGCTGGCCTGTTCCTGCTTCCCTGATCATCTGTTCCGGTTTGAACAGCATCTTGACAACGTTGAGAGCATGCTCCCTTGAACGCTGCTCCATCAGAAAAGCCAGCTCCTTTGCATCCTTTGCTTCATCCTCGTGTACAAAGACCTCTATAATATGGGTATTTGTCATGAGCTGCGCCTGGATTATCCCGGTGGATGCTTCGTGTGCGCAGACCTTATCGGTTGGTTTTGAACCTGGCATGCCAAGGGCCATGACAATGTCACAGCCTTCTTCCTCGATGAGTTTCTTGGCTGCCACAGGCAGGTCCTTGACGCCCGGAACAGTACGGCGGATAATCTTTACAGAAACGTTCTTCTGGATCTCATCCACCGCAGCCTTGCCCATATTAAAGCGCGCAAATGTTGTATCGACAACTCCGATGATCGGCATGTTCACCTTAAATTTAGAGGAGGGTATCAAGCACTTCGCTTGCAGCCTCCAGCCCTGCTCCCAGTTCAGAGACAACACCCCTCTTCCTGAGAACTACCTCAAGCTGCTGTATGGTCAGCATGACATCTTTGGGCATGACATTGCCCATGTTGCCTATCCTGAATATCTTGCCGCTGAGCTGGTCCTGGCCACCGGCGATGATAATTCCCCTGGCCTTCATATCCTTCTTGATATCGTCGCCGCTGACACCCTGTGGTGCCTTCATTGCAGAGACCGTGTTGGAGTAGCTGGTTTCCCCAGTAAGATAGGGGAACATCTCGATACCCAGAGCCGACATAGCCGAACGGACTGCATTTCCTTCGGTGATGTGGCGTTTTATCCTTGCTTCCATGCCCTCTTCCTTAACAATGTGGAGGGATTCCTGAAGCGCAAAGAACAGCGAGACTGCTGGAGTGTACGGGGTCTGGGTGCTGTCCTTATCCGCACTCTTCTTGTATGCCTTGAGGTCAAGATAGTACGGCATCCGGTCCATGCCATTCATTGCCTCAAAAGCGCGCTCGCTCACGGACACCATGGCGAGTCCCGGCGGAGCAGCTATGCATTTCTGGGAACCGGTCACAGCAATGTCCACGCCCCACTCATCGATCCTTACATCATCGCCGCCAATGGAGGTGATACCATCCATGATAAAGAGCGCATCATGCTTCTTTGTGAGCTTGCCAATCTCTTTTGCGGGATTCAGGATACCTGTAGAGGTTTCGTTGTGCACAAGGGTCAGGACTTTTGCACCTTCCTCAAGCTTCTTCTCGACCTCGCCCAGATCAAAAGAGTGACCCCATTCGGCCTTGACAGCATTGACCTTTCCATACCTTGCTGCAATGTTCTTGAACCGCTCACCAAACTTGCCGTTCTCCAGAGCGACCACAATGTCCTGGCTGCCCACAGTGCACCCAACAGCAGCTTCCATGCCTGCAGAACCTGAACCGCTGATAACAAAAATATCGTTCTTGGTTTTGAAGACATCCGCCATAATGTCGCGGCAGTCGTCATACACGGCTGCGAATTCCGAGCTTCTGTGATTGATCATGGGCTTTGACATCGCCCGCAGAACACGCGGTGCCACAGGAACAGGCCCGGGCATCATAAGTAATGTATCTTCTAGTTCCATGCAAATCTCCTAATACTTTGTGAAAGCGTGATTGACAGATTTCCTGTGATTAAACGGGCTAAAGACATGTAGATTGGGATCCTGACCCCTTTAAGGACAGTGCAATACCTGCCTGATTACGTAAGACTATTATATAATCCTGACTGGCCCTGTTTTAAGATATTATTTAGAGATATCCGATCAATGCTTTCCGCTGGATCATCCATTAAGCATCTGCATCACATCATGCTTGGTGACAACCCCTACCACCTGGCCTTTTTCAAGTACCAGGACCGCGGGATTCTTTTCAAGGATATGGGATATTACCTTGATATCAGCATTGGGGGAAACTGTAGGAAATGAATCACCCATCATTTCCTTGATCATCATCTGCGAGACCATGGCTTTCTTTTTGTCAGCCAGGGACCTCACGACCATCTCCTCGGAGATGCTCCCCACCGGAACCCCGTTGGATATGACCGGTATCTGAGAAATGTGATACTTACCCATTATCTGTACCGCAGCGTCTACATGCTCTTCCGGAGAAACTGAGATCACATCGGTGTTCATGATGTTTACCACCAGGATATCCTCTTTTTCCGCGTCCTCGAACACCTCGATTATCTTCCTGAGAGTAGATAAACGTGGATCTACATCCCCTGATTCTATGCGTGCTATCAAAGGCTGGCTGACTCCCGCGCGTTTTGCGAGGTCACTCTGAGTCAGGCTCAGTTCTACCCTTTTTTGTTTTATCTCATCAGGCGTAGGAAGTTGCATAATTATTACTGATAGTTATTATAATATTTAAGCCATTACCTTTGAACCGGAATATGCGATATATAAAATAAAATATTGAAAGACTCGCAGAGAGCAGCCTGGATTTGCGTTCATTCTGGCACCATTCCACCAAGCGATGCATTCTGCATATCCCTGAAAGCAAGCTCGTTATACAGGCCTGCATTATTTATCCGGGATAGACATATAACCTCATGGCATACCTTTTTCAGCAGGTTCTTTTCATGGCTCACAACCAGGATCCCGATATTCAGCTTTTCAGCAATATCAAGGATGCTCTCCCATATCTGGACCTGTGTGATAGCATCCACCATTGTAGTTATCTCGTCAGCTATCAGGAACTTCGTTTCAGGGCTCAGGGCCCTTGCAAGGGCAAACCGCTGAAGCTCACCGCCGGAAAGCTCGTTGGGCCATCTTTCAAGCCAGCTCGTCTTTATTCCAAAAGAGCTTAGAACATCCTGTGAGACTACGTGCCCCTCATTCAAGATATCTTTCATCTTCCATCTTGGATTCACAGCCTTTTCCGGGTGCTGGAATATAAGCTGGACGGGGTTATATGCGTTTGAGGGCATTTTCTTCCCATCTATACTTACAGTTCCCTGATAGTTCTTCTCATACCCGGCAAGTATCTTGCATAGAGTGGATTTACCGCTTCCGCTGTCTCCCACCAGCCCTAATACTTCCCCGCTGCCTAAAGATATGTCCACATTGTTCAATATCAGGTCATCCTTCCTATATCCAAAGCTTATATTCTCACCTTTAAGATACATTATTGCACCTCACTAAGCCCTCGCCTATCCTTTTCAACTGAGGGATATCTTTTGAGCAATCCTCGGTCCTGATAGAGCACCTTTCAAAGAACACACATCCCCCGTTAAGCTCATCCTGCATCGGCTGATGGCCTTCCATTTTCTGGAATCTGTTCTGGGGAAGGGCGTTCCACAGGGCACGTGTGTAGGGATGTCTCAGATTCTCCCCTTCATTTGTAAAATCCTCAATCCTAGCCTCCTCCAGAATAGTGCCGGCATAGAATATTGCGATCCTGTCAGATATCTTCAATGCGGCCTCTATGTCATGGGTTATCAGTATAACTGCGCACCCTTTTTTCGCCATGTCCTTGAAATATCTCAGAGTCTCATCCAGACTCCTCTCATCCAGTCCGGGAGTCGGCTCATCTGCAATTATGAGCTCTGCAGAGCTCATCAGGGCAGTTGAGACCAGGACCCTTCTGGCCATACCACCTGACAGTTCATGAGGGAGCATTTTGCCGACATCTGGTCGCAAATTATACCTTTGGAAGGTATCCCTCTGCCGCTCTCGCATCAACCCCTTATCCTTTTTTTCAACGCTTCCCGTCACCTGATCGGAAATTCTCATTAAGGGGTCCAGATAGGTCGTCGACTGGGGTATAAGAGATATTTCCTTACCTCGGAGTTCTTCTTTTTTCTCTTGTGTAAGACTCTGGCCCTTATACTCCATACTACCTGAAAGCCTGGAGTTAGAAGGCAAGATTCCCAGGATAGCATGCGCCAGAAGACTTTTGCCAGACCCGCTTGAACCTACGACAGCCAGAACCTCTCCACTGTAAGCTTCCAGGTTCATATTGGAGATGATTCGCAGTTCTGTCTGGCGAAGTCCTGAAGTATATTGAAAGAAAGAAAGTGAAAGATCCCTTACTTTCAAAAGAGCTTCAGAGCCAGACCCATCTATAATATTTGTCATCACTTCACTTTTCATAATTCACCTGCTTTAATTGGTCACTTATTCTCTTTTCATGACTAAATTCCTGATACTAGCTCTACTCATGGGCTTTCTTGGGGTCCATAAGCTTTCCGAGATTCTCTCCTAAAATGTCAACTGCCAGAACTACGATCAGCAAGGATAATCCGGGGAATAGTGCAAGCCACCAGTATCCTGCTGACAGGTACTTCATAGACTCAGATAGAATAATACCAATTGCTGGTTCGTGTGGTGAAAGACCGAAACCTAAGAAAGTCACAGAAGCTTCGTGCAGAATTGCATGTGGAAATATTAATATTGTACCTAGCATGAACTTTGGGATCAAGTGAGGAAGAATATGTTTTCTGGCCACCCACACGTATGACTTGCCGAAGTTCCTGGATATGTGGATATAGTCCTGAGTTTTTATTTGTTTGATCTCTGCTCTTACAACTCTTGTAAGGCCTGCCCAGTGCGTTAATCCAACCCCTATTATGACTCCTGTAGCACCTCCTCCCAATCCTATCGAGACAAGGATAATCAGCAGCAGATGAGGTATTGAGAGGAACAGGTCCACCAGCCATGATACAATAGAGTCTGCTGTTTTTCCCATACTGGAAAACAAACCTAGAAACACACTTATTAAAGTACTTATTGTAGAGGCAAATATCCCAACCATTATGCTTAAGCCTAGTCCGGCGAGAGTTCTTGCAAGCATATCTCTTCCCATCCAATCAGTCCCAAAAGGATGTTCAAGAGAAGGAGCAAGATTCTTGGAACCAAAATTAGTAGACAATAATTCGCTGTCCATATAAAGGCTTGATGTCAGAATTGTTATCACTAACAACGACATGAGGATTATCAACAGAATGGTCCTTTGCCTGAGGTTCAGTGGTCTTAACAGTCCCTTATTATTCATTGGAAAAGCAGTGCTCATGCTTCCATCTCCTGTTGTCTTATCCGGGGGTCCACGAACTGATATATTATATCAGCGATCAGATTCCCAACAAAGACAAACAGAGTACTTATGAGAACAATTCCTAGAAGCAGAGGCACATCGGACCTTATGCCTGCCTCTACCGCGGCCCGACCAAGTCCCGGATAGGAAAAAACCTGCTCCACCAGAAGAGCCCCTCCGAACAATTCACTGAATCCTAAGAACTGGAGCGTGATAGCCGGAAGAGCCACATTTCTAACACCGTGTCTTAATACCAAGCCAAATCCTTTTTCACCCCTTGCCTTTGCAAATAATACATAATCACTCGACATGACCTCTATTAGTTTTTCACGGGTGAACATTGCAATTGGGGCGACTCCCAGCAAGCCCAGGGCTATTGCAGGGAGAATCAAATGCTTCAGACGATCAAGAACTGTCACTTCTTCAGCTGCAACACCGATGGGTACACCCAACCCTACAGGGAACCAGCCCAAATGCACTGAAAACACAAGCATCATGACCAATGCCAGCCAGAATGTCGGAGTGGCAAGCAGGATATAGCAGTAAGTCTTTATTATTTTATCTACCCACGTCCCATTTTTCATTCCTGCCACTATCCCCAGAACAAAACCTAGTACCCCGGATAGTAGCCAAGCTGAGGCCATCAGGGCCAGAGAAGCAGTGAAACGTTCTTTAATGACATCACTTACAGGCATCCTGTATATCAATGAATCACCCAAGTCCCCTTTAAGCACGTTTCCAAGCCAGTTGAGGTATTTTTCATGGGCTGGAGTGTTGACTCCCCAGTATTCCTCCAATATTGCCTTTTGCTCCGGTGTGATGCTCATTGCTCCGATGTAAATACTGACAGGATCTATTGGGGATTGATCGACAAGCCAAAGGCTGGCAATAGAAACAACTGCCATGAGGCATATCAATTTGAGAATTTTTTTTGTTGTGAAAATAGCTAGTTTTTTGCTTTCAGCTTTCATTATCCACCCTATTCACGGTCATTCTATCGCATTTAAGGTACAATCATGTGAGAAAACGTCTATACATCTAACAATATATTAGGCTGAGGATTTCCCATCCTCAGCTCTATTTCAGTTCATGCTTCAGCTCTAAATTCGCTCCCATTCAACTACGTTTCCCAATATGTCAGAACCAAAGGGCTGTATCAAGGGAGTTCCGATGTCCAGATCTTCATTCACTAGATATACACAATTGACTGTTGCCAGCCACATCCATGCAGCATCTCCATTCTGAGAGAATCCGGTCTGTCCGTCCCATGCAGCCAGTTGCCAGTTTTCATTGGCCATATCCTGATCAGAACTTGTCATGGCAATTTCAATATACTGGTCCACTTTTGAGTTGTTGTACTTTATAACATTGTTCCAGTTTGCCGGGTCGTAAGACTCGCTATGGTATCTGAAATACAGGTCGGAAGAATCTAGTTTACCCCATCCCCAAATGACCGGAGTCGAAGGAGCTAAGGCGTTTATCTTGTTCCAGCTTCCACCTTCCGGTTTAATGCTGATACCCATTTTTTTGGCTTGCTCGGATATAGAAAGTGCTAAAGCCTGTCTTTCCTGTGCACTTGCGGGATATAGCAAGGTAAATTCAGCTTTTACTCCGTTCTTCTCACGGATCCCATCACCGTCAGTATCCACCCAACCTGCCTGGCTCAAGATCCTTCTGGCTTCGTCAATGTTCCCGTCTTCAAAAATTGCTTCCCTGCTTCCCCAAGGCAGCTTATCAACACCCGAAAATTCCGGCTGGCCATGTCCGTTCAAAGGCCCATCGACTAAGACTTGCCTGTCAATTCCAATGTTCAGGGCTTTTCGTATTGCAATATCAGAAGTTACATCATTTCCAAGCGGATGACCATGTGGTGTTTTTTTGCCTGTGTTTGGCTCAAACGGGAAGCTGATTCCACGAGCAGAAATGCTATCAAGAGATACAATCCTCATTCCATTCACATTTTTATCAGCAAGTGATGATGGAATTTCGGCTATGTCAACTTTTCCTGCCTTGGCAGCAGCAAAAGCAGTATCTCCCGTGATAAAGAGTATTGTCAGCTTTTTGAAGTAAGGTTCCTGGCCATAATACTCAGGATTTGCTTCTAAAATTAACTGCTGACCTTTATCCCACTGTTTGAAGATGTATGGGCCGGACCCTATGGGGTTCTGACCGTAAGCCCCGGTATAGGAGTGTTCGGGAACTATCCCCATTTCTACAAGTCTATGAATGAATATAGATCGGGGTTCAAATAATTTAAATTCAATTGTATTGTCATCAATGGCAGTTGCTTTTTCCAGCATGGTCATATCAACTACAGTAGCGGCATTTGCTGCTGTATTGAACGTGAATGCTACATCCCTGGCTGTCAGTGGCACACCGTCATGGAATTTTACGTCATCCCTTATATCTACAGTCCAGGTCAGACCATCCTCACTGATAGTGTAACCTGTAGCCAGGTCATTGATCACAACTGCGTTGCTATCTCTTTTAAAAAGAGTGCTCTGAATCAATGGTTCATGGTCATAGCCCCAGCCAGTAATGGGATTGAAGCCATCCTGAGGCTCTCCTAGATGTGTTCCTACAGCTGCAATTAGCCCATCAGATGCAACAGTGTCAATTGACTTTGCTTTTCCTGACACGTCTACGCATCCGAGAACAGAGACGGTTCCAATCATTACTACAAATATCAATAAAAGATCTAACAACTTTTTCATAATTCTTCTTCCTAATTCGTTCTTACCGTATATACAACGCTTATTATATACCTTGATAAAACACTTTGCTTTTGGACATACTTTTATTTCTACTTTACGTTACATATATATGCCACAATCCACATAGTGGAACATAACGAAGTACATTCCTAGTTATCTATTGATTTTCTATTAATGGTGTCATGGTTTTGTGCTTTGGCCAATATGTTTGGTATATAACCATACATCCCTAGTCAGACCTGTTCTTAGCGATAGAATAATGCTGATTAAGGTAAACACATTAGCAAATGTAGTAATTCTTTGTAGGATATATACCCTTGGGGCAGCAATCAAAACTGTTAGCATATACTCCAAATATCAAGCTTTTATCACCTATCAGCTCGTGAGATGTATATTTCCTGCAGTCAAAATACTTGATTCTTAATTTGGTGTGACACCAATAAACAAACCACAACACATTTTTTCATTAAAGCGGGGTAATAGATAATCTCTTTTTGAAGCCAGAATCCGGAATATGCATTCATAACCGTATCAATGGACAGTCCGGAAATATTTTAAACTGAGGATGGGAAGTCCTCAGCTTCATTAAGATTATGCTTTAACTGTCAATTCGCTTCCATTCCAGAATGTTGCCGAAGATATTACCGCAATGAGGCTGTATTACAGGGGTTCCGATGTCCATATCCTCATCCATTATATAGAGATAGTTAATGGATGCCATCCACAACCATGGAGCATCGCCTTTTTCAGAGTATCCGGTCTCTCCGTCCCACGCGGCCAGCTGCCAGTATTCAACGGCTGTTTCCTCATCGGGGCTTGTCATGGCATTTTGCAGATAAGCATCTACAACAGGATTGCTGTATCTTATCATGTTGTTCCAGTTAGAAGGATCGTAACTCTCACTATGGTACCTTAAGTATACATCAGTCGGATCGATATCACCATACTTGAAAACAACTGGAGTGGAAATTGCCATATTCTGGATCTTGTCCCAGCTTGCGCCTTCTACTTTAATCCTGATACCCAGTTCTCTGGCCTGCTCGGACACAGCAACCGCTAATACCTGCCTGTCCTGTGCACTGGACGCATATAGCAGAGTGAATTCGGCTTTTACTCCGTCCCTCTCAACGATCCCGTCACCGTCAGTATCTATCCATCCGGCATCACGTAAGATCCTCTTCGCCTCAGTAATATTCCCGTCATCAAAAATAGCTTTCTTGTTCCCCCAGGGCAGCTTATCTACACCTGTGAATTCTGTTGCGCCATGCCCGTTCAAAGGCCCGTTTACCAGGGACTGCCGGTCAATTCCAATATTCAGGGCTTTTCGTACTGCAATATCAGAAGTCACGTTGTTCCCGACAGGATACCCGTCTTCTGTCTTTTCACCGGTGTTTGGTTCCGTTGGCAGGGTAACCCCGCAGGCTTCAATAGTTTCGAGGGATACGATCCTCTTTCCATTAACTACCTGATTTGCATATGTATGCGGGATCTCAGCTATGTTCACCCGCCCTGCCTTCGCTGCGGCAAAAGCAGTATCTCCTTCCATAAAGACGATTGTCAGCTTTTTGAAGTACGGTTCCGGTCCATAATAGTCCGGGTTTGCTTCGAATATTACCTGTTGACCCTTATTCCATTGTTTGAATATGTATGGGCCGGATCCTATAGGATTTTGACCATAAGATCCAGTATAGGCATATTCAGGAACTATACCTACTCCAATGAGCTTATTGATGAAGGTAGACTGGGGGTTACGCAGTATTAACTCAACTGTATTATCATCAATAGCTGTAGCTTTTTCAAGCATGGTCAGGTCCACTCTGCCAGCGGATGCTGCCGCTTTGTTGAATGTGAAAGCTACATCCCCGGCTGTTAGTGGCATACCATCATGGAATTTTACGCCATCCCGTATAGTTACAGTCCAGATCAGGCCATCCTCACTGATAGTATGGTCTGTTGCCAGATCATTGACCACAGCTGCATCACTGCCTCTTTTAAAGAGGGTGCTTTGAACCAGCGGTTCGTGATTATAGCCCCAGCCGGTGATGGGGTCAAAACCGGACTCCGGCTCTCCCCCATGAGTACCGACGGCCACAATCAGTTCATCTGGTGCCATATAGACACCTGTCTTTTCGGTTTTATCAGCACATCCGGAGACTGATACCAATCCTAGCATCAATATAATTAACAGCAAAAAATTCAATGGTTTTTTCATACATATTCCTCTGATATTACTTTTGAAAACACGGCCTGTTCCTGTAGCAAATAAATTCCAACGGTGCAATGAATAATTATTGCAGGATTAAGTTTATACAATATTACAAATACACAGTTTCTGTAACTTAATGTAGATACTTTTACTAATTCAATAGTAACATATAATACTTTTGATTGGATTAGTAACACGAAAAATAGATATGCTGCTTGCTACAAAAATCAACCCTGCAGACAACCTGCCAATCAGTACAACTTAACATAAAACAATACTTCATCATCCGAGCAGCATCCAGTTTCACTGTTTCTGATATGTGCTCGCAGATATAACATCCCAGGATGACCACATCCCGAATATGCAATGGATGCAAAAGACTGAAGCTCTCAACGAAAAGCAGAATTCCGGGATAATTGGTTCACAATTGGTTTACATTAGAGCTGAAATGCAGAAAATAGAAGAAAATGGTTAAAAAATTACATATGCCCTTAGTCCTGCTGCGCACCTTATCTGCGTAACAAGAACAAAGAACACTTTTATCACCCTCAGAGCTGAAATTGAAGCGTCCAGGATATCTAATTGTTAGTATTGATCTCTGTAACAGTACCGTCCTCTGCCACAAATCTCATCTTTCCGTCCTTCATGGTCATCTCACTTACCAGATTGCCGTCTGCATCATAGTACTTCCAGCTGAATCTCTCGCTGTCCTCAGACCACATGTAGTAGATCTTGGCATATTCATCATCAGGATTGTTGGAGTTGAACTCGGCCTTGCACATCTGCACTCCGTCAATCTCCTCAGTCCCGGTAATCTTCATAGAGACCTCTTCACCTGTGCCGGGATTTGACGATGCCCAGGAACTTCCCACGGGACACCAATCGTCCTCACTACCTGCGGATGCAGTGTATTCGACCGTTACACCATCTTCCTCATACGTCACCGTTTCATCATCGCTGCCTGTGCAGCCGGACACTGCCAATGCAAGGACAACCATCACCAGAACAAATAACCATTTTGTTTGCATAGTAACCACACTTAATGCTCGTGACAGGATAGATTTAAAGGTATCGATTTATTCACAGAGTCACCTGAAATATACGAAAAGGCCAGCGAGGTATGCGAAATAGACCCCAAGGATCAGGCCGCCTTCCCACCTGTCCAGTTTACTCTTTGTAATGCCAAAGATGACCAGAAGCACCATTATCAGCAGCATTGCAGGGAAATCGTATGTTATGGACTGAGGCAGGATTTCCAGTGTCCTAATCTGGGAAGATACACCGAGGATTAGAGTGATGTCCATTATATTAGCACCCAGGATATTGCCAATGGAAATATCCTGGTGTCCTTTCAGGAGTGATGAGACGGCAGTTATCAGTTCCGGAAGAGAAGTGCCAAGGGCTACAAGTGTCAGGCCTATCAGCATCTGAGGTACTCCAAGCCATTCTGCGACAGCTATACCGGCATCGACAAGTATGCGACTGCCTATCACTACCATGAGCGAACCTGTAACGAAAAGAAGGATGTCCCTCTTCATTTCCCGCAGAGGGGTGCGCTCACGCCTGCCCTCATCTCCGTCAAACACCGCACGCTGCAATTTATAGTTGTAGTACATGAACCCCACGAACACTGTAAGGAGGAGCAAGCCATCAATTGGCGAAAGCTTCCCATCAAGGGTGAGCAGGATGAGCAAGATAGCGGATAAAAGCATAAAGGCGCCCTTGCGTAAAAAACCATGCTTATCGACAGGTATAGCCTTAATAGCAACGATAAGACCCAGAACAAGACCAATGTTGCATATCGCTGAACCTACTGCATTGCCTACGGAGAGTTCCACATGCCCCATGTATGCAGCTGTCACAGATACAGCGAATTCGGGAGACGTTGTGGCAAAACTTACGATCGTAGCACCTACGATGATCTTGGGGATACCGCTCTTCTCAGAGATCGAGACTGCCGATTCCACGAACCAGTCAGCTCCTTTGGTTATCAGCAGCAGGCTTAAGATAAGTAATACGGCAGTTTCCAGCACCATGAGACAGGTAATAGACACTATGTGAATTTAAACATGCTCCATGTTGTGCATCCTGTTACAATGATGTAAGCTTACTTTTAAGAGACACACAAAGCTTTTTTATCATTTCTGATATTAGCAGGGTTGTACTAAATTCACTTAGAATACGCAACTTAAGTTAGTGATAACAGAGATGATCCAATGAAAGTCCACCCGCGATGCACATACTGTCTGCTCTCAAGGATACACCTGGAAGCGGAACTGTCCACAAATGACGAGGAACTGACCCACAAAGCCATCAGAGGTGGGATAGAAGTCCTTAGCAGCACATACAAGCCCGGCATGCCTGCAGCAGCCCTTTCCACAGTCATGCACAGGAAAGCCTATGAGATACTCAATGACAACGATCCTTACAGGGAAAAAAAAGAACTGAGCAGCAGGACTGCAGAAAGATTCCTTCCCGTTATAAGGTCGCATGTGTTCAACGGGGACTGCGATGATGCGGCCACCTTCAAACGTGCTGTGCTTGCCGCAGTCATCGGGAACTATTTTGATTACGGAGTCATGGGACTGGATGTGCCTATAGACATCTTTGACAGGACATTCACCGAGCATTTCAAGCGCGGCCTGGATATCGACGATACAGGGAAGATGCTTGGCAGACTGGACAATGTGGTCTACCTTGCGGACAACTGTGGAGAGATACTTATTGACACGCTGGTGTTTGAGGTGATCAGGAAGATGGGCGGGAAGATCACGCTGGTCGTACGCGGTGCCCCTATCCTGAATGATGCGACCATGGAGGACGTTGAGCGTTTCGAACTCGCACAAAAGGTGGACCATGTGCTTACCACCGGCTCTAACGCAATCGGTGTCTGCCTGGAGGAGGCACCGGCAGAACTTAAAGAGGCACTTGCAAATGCGTCCCTTATCATTAGTAAGGGTATGGCCAACTATGAGACCATGTCAGAAGAGAGTTATAGGCCTATAGCATACTTACTAAAGGTCAAATGTGATCCTGTGGGAGAGGACATCGGTGCCCCGCTGGGATGCTCTGTTGCCAGGATATTCGAATAAAGGAGGTAAGGAAATGTGTGAACTGAAAGTGCTGCTGCTCAAAGATGGTGAGCGTAAGACAATTATGGAATCCGTTACAAAGATGGTTGTTGTGGGTGGCTCAATAGAACTTTATAGTATTCTTGGCGAAAAGGAAACCGTAGCAGGTTCTATAAAAGAGGTTGACTTTTCAAAAGGGGAAACTATAATAATTGGAAAATGATATACCCACTCAAAAAGTTTGTATTCTGGAAGACTAAAGATACAGATACGGGTTTTGATTTCTCATTACAAAACATCAATATGTCAAATGCTAAACGGAAGGGACAAAAGATGTCGAAAGTAAAAGTGGCTATAAACGGTTACGGTACCATAGGTAAAAGAGTTGCAGATGCTGTAAACCTGCAGGACGATATGGAAGTCATAGGTATTTCCAAGACCAGACCTAACTTTGAGACCCAACTTGCATATCAGAAGGGTTACCCTGTATATACTCTTGCAGACAAGATGGATGCAATGAAAAAAGCCGGCATACCTGTGGCTGGCAGCATTGAGGACATGGTTGCAAATGCCGATATTGTGGTTGACTGCACTCCCGGGGGAGTTGGAGAAGAGAACAAGAGCTTATATGAGAAGGCTGGCGTCAAGGCCATCTGGCAGGGCGGGGAAGAGCACGAGCTTGCTGGTGTTTCCTTCAATGCGACAGCCAATTACGAGGAGGCCTTCGGTAAGGACTTCGTAAGGGTAGTCTCGTGTAACACCACAGGTCTGTGCAGGGTCATCTATCCTCTGGACCAGCAATTCGGCGTCAACAAGGTAAGGGTCACCCTTATGAGAAGAGCAGCCGACCCCGGAGATATCAAGAAAGGACCTATCAACGCAATAGTGCCAAACCCTATCAAACTCCCTTCACACCACGGCCCGGATGTCAAGACCATCTTACCTCACATCAATATAGTGTCAACTGCAGTAAAACTTCCTACGACGCTCATGCATGTACACACACTCAATATCGAGCTCGATAAAGAATGCTCTGCGTCTGATGTAAGAAGCATCTTTGAGAAGCAGTCCCGCATAAGGCTCATAGGACAAGGCATTAACTCCACTGCAGAGATAATAGAGCTTGGCAGGGACCTCGGACGCCCGAGGAACGATATGTGGGAGAACTGTGTATGGGATGATTCCATCACAATGCACGAAGGAGAACTCTATTTCTTCCAGGCCATCCATCAGGAATCCATCGTTATACCGGATAATGTGGATGCAATCCGTGCAATGACGGAACTTGAGAAGGACGGCGCAAGATCCGTAGCTAAGACCAACAAGGCAATGGGTATCTGATACCCATTTTCTTTATGGAGGATGATTATTATTTTCTGGGGCTGAGCAACCGGATAGCTGATGCTGTGCACGACCGTATAAAGGATATTACGGGAACGCTCAGGGCCAGCGATACTCTTTATATGGGAGCTGACGGTACCCCTACTAAATTTATCGATGACATCGCGGAAAAAGTGATCCTGGAAATACTCTCAGGAGAAGGAAGATCCATAAGAATCCTCAGTGAGGAATGTGGTGAGAAGATAATAGGTGACTCTCCACAATACACAATTATAGTTGACCCTATTGACGGGACCTACAATGCATGCTTTGGGATCCCATTTTACAGCATATCTCTGGCATTCAAGCACGCGCTTGAGGAAGAGATGTGTTTCGGGTATGTGAAGAACCTCGCCACCGGAGACATATTTCATGCCCGTCGGGGCAAAGGGGCTTTTCTTAATTCAGGAAGAATAGAAATATCTAATAAGTCGGACATAAGTAAATTCTGTGTAAGTATCTATGGTTACAGGCCCCACGTCAAAGAAACCACCATGCTTTGCAGGAAGGTCAGAAGGGTACGAATACTTGGTAGCGTGGCTCTTGAGTTGTGCTACACAGCTGCAGGGAAGTTCGATGCATTCATCGATGTAAGGGGATCACTGCGCCTGACTGACGTTGCAGCCGGCAAATTGATCATAGAAGAGGCAGGCGGGGTTGTCACTGATGGGTCCGGTGCTCCTCTGCTTCTTGAGGACAGTATAATAAACAAAGTACACATGGTTGCATCCAACGGGCATGCGCATGAAGATATATTGAAGCTTTTGGCAGGAAGTTCGCATGAAGGTTAAAAAGATCGGCATTGTATCACGCTATGATAACCTGGAAGCCCTGGAGATGGCAGGGACAATTTTGCAGACCTTTGAGAAAAAGGTCGAAATCGTGCTGTCTCCCAAAACCGCAGAACACCTGGGAAAAAGCAACCTGGCTGTCCCTGTTGAGAACATGAGGAGTGCCGGGGCCGAATTTGTTATATCCATCGGCGGGGATGGAACCGTACTGCGCAACATTTCAAAGATGGAAGACCCGTTACCTGTCCTGGGAATAAATATGGGCACATTGGGATTCCTTGTTGATGTACAGCCCGGAGAGGCCATCACCGCCATTGAGGATGTGCTCAGAGGATTCACATACACAGAACGCAGCCGACTGGATGTGTCATTCAATGCGGAAACACTTCCTCCTGCAACCAATGAGGTTGTGCTTATCACTGCAAGGCCTGCAAAGATACTTACTTTCCGAGTATCACTGGATGAGTCGCTGATGGAAGTGATTCGGGCTGACGGAGTAGTCATTGCGACCCCCACTGGGTCGACAGCTTATGCGATGAGTGCAGGCGGCCCCATAGTTGACCCAAGAGTTAACGCCACCCTGATAGTACCCCTGGCACCTTTCAAGCTTTCTGCCAGACCGTGGGTGGTCCCGGCTGCAAGCACTATCAAAGTTGAGATGATAATCCCTGAAAAGGAAGCAGTGATAGTCATTGATGGCCAGCACTCTTACAGCATTAAGGCCAACGATGTTGTCACACTTACAAGAGCAAAGAACCCTGCAAGGTTTGTCAGCAGTTCTGTCAACGGATTCTATGAAAAAGTGCAGAGCAAACTTGCCTAGGCACTTTAAGGTGCTAAATGTAAGTACATACACACGGGCAACTTCAAAAGAGAGGCAATGCTTGAGCAGGATTAGCAAAGGTGCAGGCATTTACCTTCCTTTCACTTGATAAAGATTACCGTTTGTGGGTAGATACTGCAGTACCGCATCATAGCAAAAAGGTCTTCGAATCCTAAAACTTAAATATGTAACAGGGATTTTCCTCATTCACAGGAAAAAAGAGCATGTCACAAATCGAAGCATATTCAAGGAATAAACTTGTCGATTACCTTAATCTGAAGCCTCTTGATATTGAGATCTGCGATGTCACACTGCGTGATGGTGAACAGACACCAGGGGTTGTTTTTACAAGGGAAGAGAAGATAGCACTTGCAAATGAGCTTGATTCTATTGGTGTTGAGATCATTGAAGCAGGTTTCCCTGTAGTGTCCTCTGCTGAAAAATCAATAGTGAAAGAAATAGCAAACATGGGCCTGAATGCCAAAACCTGCTGCCTTTCACGTTCTGTTATCAGTGATGTAGAGGTTGCCGTTGAATGTGATGTAGATTTTATCAGCGTGTTCATAGCCATGTCAGACCTTCATCTCAAATACAAGTATCACAAGACCTACGATGAGATGTTTGCCAGCGCAATGGAGGCTGTCCAGTACGCTAAGGACCACGGGGTCGGTGTAAGGTTTGCAGCCGAGGACGGCTCAAGGACCGATATCGAGGTACTGAAGAAAGCTTTCAGGGCTGCAGAGGAGTATAAAGTGGACTACGTCAGCATTGCTGATACCATTGGAATACTTTCTCCAAGCACCACCTATTACCTTGTCAGCGAGATTAAGAAAGTAGTGCATACACCCATCTGTATCCATTGCCATAACGACCTGGGAATGGCAACTGCAAACACGCTGGCTGCTGCCGAAGCCGGAGCAAAGCAACTCCATACGACTGTAAATGCTATCGGGGAAAGAGCTGGTAATGCTTCCCTGGAAGAGATACTTGTTTCCCTTCGGGTCCAATACGGAATTGAAAGGTATGATACCACAAAACTGGTGGAGCTTTCAAGAATGGTCAATGATTTCTCAGGTATCAGGCCAGCCATCACCAAGGCCATAGTAGGGGAACATGCATTCTCGCACGAGTCAGGCATACATGTCTGTGCCATTCTGGAAGAGCCAAGGACCTATGAGCTCTTCAGCCCTGAAATGGTTGGAGGAACCCGACACCTTATAGTTGGTAAACACACAGGCATGAAAGCACTGAGGGGCATTGTTAAAAGTATGGGATATGATCTCGAGAAAGAGCAGCTCTGTGCCCTGCTTGAGAAAATAAAGAACTGCACAGAGGCAAAGAAAGGAATATCCCCGAAAAGACTGAAAGAAATGATCAATGATGTCAGCGGGGTTTAATACTCCACAACCGTACCTTTTTTCCTATGGGAGCCTGACACTGTATCCTTCTCTGCCACTTCAAGTGGCCGCTCTCCTCCACCATTCTCGGGAACATAATCATCATGGTAGTTCATGCGATTATTCTCAAGGATGATAACATAATCAGCAGAGTTGCGAAGAGCGGTTGAAAAACCTGGCTCGACCCCAAAGATGATGGTTTCCTTACCATGTTCGTTAGCTTTGTTCAGGAGAGGCTTGAAATCAGCATCTCTTGTGACCAGGGCAAGAGTATCTATGGTAGGATTGTACACAAGCTCCATCCCCTCCACCGCAAGCCTGACATCTACGTCGCTTGAACAGATTATCGGCTCAAAGCCGTTATTCTCAATGGCCTCCACAAGTTTATCGGATGCATACTGGTTAAGGAAGACACGTCCTATCTTGACATTACCGTATTCCTTTAACACATCCCTTATCTCTTCAAGGTTGACATTGAACTCTTTCCTGAGCACGTTGGGGCCATCGACAAGAAGACCGATACTGCGTCTGCCAGTTTCTTTCTTTGTACTAAGATATTTAACGATAGAATTCAGTCCGGTTTTCACGTTGGCCATGATTCCTCACTATAAGTATTACAAGGTGCATATAAATATAATATTCCTATATCAACTGTTTCCAATGTTGAGATACCAGATAGATAATCGCCATAGGCACTATAATTGCAGGTAAATCTTAATCCTGATAGCATATAATTGTTACTGACTGCCATAAATATTATGCCAGTTCCTTAAACCTTTCCCGGGAATCAAAGAAGGTCAGAGAACAATCTTGCCTTGACACTCTTTTGTGATATGCGGCCTTCCTCTAAAAGGAAATAATTGATTAACCGTTCCCCTACCTTCTTCCTCGTATATCGAATTTCTCCACCATGTCTTATAAACATATCCATGATGCACTCAAACTGGGACTTCTCCATCTCTGACAATTCAATAAGACTTTCACCTTCAAGAAACCAGTTGTAAACACGAAGGAGAGTCACATCCCTTACCCTTTTCAAGCCCTCTGTATCCTTAAAATCATCCACGTAAACCGAACGTTTAAGCCGCGGGGACCAGCCTGCCAGTTTCTGTTGCATGTCAATGAACTGGATAGGGATCTCTTCGTTTTCTTCAGGCCTTGGGAAGAGGCATTTCATACGAGTCATACCCTTATCCAGCAGGATCACCTTCTTCAGTAACGGTAGGGATCATGCCATCCAGACCTTTGCTGACTCTTTTTGATCCTCAGTCCCATAAGAAGACCTACCAGTATGCCTGTGAGGTGGGCAGTGTGAGCCACCATATCGTTAGACCCTATCAGTAAGAAGTCAACCAGTGCGAACAGGATCAAAGCATGCACTATCCTCATAGGGATGAAATACACATAAACGCGGATTTCCGGTGCAATGACTGCGAGAGCTGCAAACACACCCATTATGGCACCACTTGCCCCGACCACGCCGATATGAGGTTGCGAAGTGGTTAGAGAGTAACCTAAAACCGCAACGACACCTGCAATGAAGTAGACCCGTAGGAAGGTAGCTTTACCTGCTCTGCGCTCAAGTTCCGGGCCGAAAAAGAACAGTACCATCATATTGAAAAACAGATGAAAGAAACCGTTGTGAAGGAACATATGAGTGATTAAAGTCCATGGCTGTGCCAAGAAGTTTATAGGTACAAACATAAAAAATTGAGCATAATTTATGCCCATTGGGTCCAGCACCATTTGTAAGAGGAACGAGAACAGGCAAAGATATATAATTGCCATGGAAGGGCTGCTTCTCATGGAGTAACTTACATTGTTCCTGATTCCTCGGAACGCACTCTTTGCGGCATATTTGGCAGTGCTCTTTAGCACATCTTTCATGATATCATCTGTTCCAGACTGTCTGTTCGCGCGGTTTGAACCGTCTGCACTGTGTTGTTTCACTTTCTCAAGGCCCGCGCATGCATGCTGCTCAGGAAGCCTGTGCTGAGAACAGAATACGTTTCCACAAAAACGGCATTTGAAAGGTAAGTGCTCTTCCCTGCCGCATATCCAGCATTTTTTATCCAATGTTTTCACCATGACAAATAGTGACGCTTATAAGGTTCGCATCAGATAAAACGATTTCCAGGGATAGATGGTAAAACACGCTGCTGATTGTCAAGAATAATCATGATAAATATCGTAATACTTATATGTGAAAGTTGCTTATCAACCTTGGGCCAAAACAATTATTATTGATTATTTCTCTAAGTATCTGGAGCTAGATACCATTGTCATAAATAATCGTGATAGATTCTGGAAATCTATTTATAGGATGATATTGTTAGAGCCCTCAATAAAACTGTTTCAAGTTTATTACGTACTGAGCGGATATTAACATTATCTCATACGATTACAGTGATTAATAACACACCTACAGGAGAACAAGATACAATGAGCAAGATATCAACCGGACATTTTTCCATTGAAGACCTGGAAAATGTCCAGATCACGATCGGGAAGATAGTCGGCGCTATAGAAGAAAAGGTGGCGGAAGAAATAGATATGGGACCAACTCCTAAACCCAGTGTCTCCGCACTCAGGGACTGGGATCACCAGTTGCTCACCCGCTATCAGCCAGTATACACCCCGCAGTGTGACCAATGTTGTTACTGTACTTTCGGGAAATGCGATCTGGGAGGAAACAAGGAAGGAGCCTGTGGCATTAACCTGGCTGCCCACCAGTCCCGCGAGTTCCTGCTCAGGGTAATCACCGGCGCAGCTGCCCACTCCGGACACGGCAGACACCTCCTGCACTATCTGATAGAACGTCACGGACGTGACCATCCTCTTGACGTAGGACCATCAAACCTGCTTGCACCCAATGTCCAGATGGTTACGGGCATCAAGCCAAAGACCCTTGGAGACCTCGAAGCTGCAATCGAGTATGTGGAAGAGCAACTCACGCAACTGCTTGCGACAGTCCACATGGGGCAGGAGGGTGCAGCCATAGACTTCGAATCAAAGGCAATGCATGGCGGAATGCTGGACCATGTAGGCATGGAGATCTCCGACCTGGCCCAGATGTCCTGTATGGGAATGCCAAAATCCGACCCGGAGGCGCCGCTGGCTGAGATAGGCATGGGGTGCATAGATGCCACCAAACCCATGTTGCTGGTCATCGGACACAACGTTGCAGGTGTAGCAAACATGATAGATTACATGCATGAGAATGACCTCTCGGACAAGATAGAGCTGGGTGGCCTGTGCTGCACTGCCATTGACATGATCCGCTACCAGATGGACAAGGGTGGACAGCCCTATGCAAAGGTCGTGGGAACCCTTGCAAAGGAACTCAAGATGATACGTTCGGGTATACCGGATGTCATCGTCGTAGACGAGCAGTGTGTCAGAGCAGACGTACTGGATGAAGCTAAGAGACTTTCCATCCCGGTCATCACCTGTAATGAAAAGATCATGTACGGACTGCGCAACCGCTCAAAGGACAAGGCTGACAACATCATCGAGGACCTTGTCAGCGGAAAAGAGGCAGGGGCACTCATACTTGACCTGGACCTGCTTGGCGAGGTTGCCCCGAGGCTTGTAATGAAAGTGGCTCCCCTGCGTAAGGAAAAGGGCATTAAGGCGCTCCCGAGTGATGAAGAGCTCACCGCGCTGGCTGGAAAGTGCGTACACTGCGGTGCATGCGAACTGGTCTGTCCTAACAACCTTCCGATCATGGATGCAATGAAAGCCTGTGTCGAAGGTGACCTGACAAAATTCGAAAGCCTGCATGATCACTGCGTTGCCTGCGGAAGGTGCGACCAGGCTTGTCCGAAGGATATACCGGTCCTGGATGTCATCGAAAAGGCTTCACAGAAGGCCATCAGCCAGGAGAAGGGCCTGATACGCTCCGGAAGGGGACAGATAAGCGACCCGGAGATCAGGCAGGAAGGTGTCAATCTGGTCATGGGAACTACACCAGGAATCATTGCCCTGGTAGGCTGCTCCAACTATCCGGAGGGCACCAAGGACCTGTATAAACTTGCCGAGGAGATGCTCAAGAGGAACTACATCATGCTCACATCAGGCTGCTCTGCAATGGACCTGGGGATGTACAAGGATGAGGACGGCAAAACCCTGTATGAGAGGTATCCTGCAAAATTCCTCGGAGGCAACCTTATTAACGTAGGCTCCTGCGTATCCAACTCACATATAACCGGAACTGCGATCAAGGTGGCAGCCATATTCGCCCAGCGCAACATCACCGGAAACTACGAGGAGATCGCCGATTACATCATGAACCGTATTGGTGCTGTTGGTGTTGCATGGGGTGCCTATTCACAGAAAGCAGGCTCTATTGCAACCGGATGTAACAGGCTTGGAATCCCGGTGGTTGTCGGACCACATGGTTCAAAATACAGGAGAGCCCTAATAGGCAAGCCGTATGAAGAAGAGCACTGGAAACTCTATGACGCAAGGAACGGCGAGGATCTGCCAATACCTGCCTCACCCGAGTTCCTGCTTACGACTGTTGAGACTGTCGAGGAACTTATGCCCATGCTTGCAAAGAACTGCATACGCCCATCCGACAACAACATGGGAAGGATGATCAAGCTGACCCACTATATAGAGCTCAGCCAGAAATACCTTGGGCAGATGCCAGATGACTGGCACAGGTTCGTCAGGACTGAAACGGATCTTCCGCTGGCAAAGCGTGAAGAGCTCCTTAAGATACTTGAAAAGGACCATGGATGGGAGATCGACTGGAAGAGGAAGAAGATCCTGTCCGGTCCGAGGATGAAGTCAGATGTCTCAGCCCAGCCTACAAACCTCAAGAGACTTTGCAAGGGAGAGTGCTGAAAATGGTAGATACGACCAAGAACACACTTATGTATACCACCTGGGGAACGAAGACCGCAAAGCCGGTCAACCCCAATGTTGCAGCTAAGCTGATATCAAAAGCAAAGAAACCACTTCTGGTAGCTGGCGCTGAGATCGTTGACAACGAGCAGCTTGCACAGAGGGCTATTGCTATTGGAAAGAAGGGCGTGCAGATAGCTGCGACAGGCCATGCCATCACTGTCTTCCATGGCAAGGGCGTGAATGCAAAATACATCAACATCCATGCACTGGCCCATTACCTCGGGGACAAGAACTGGAAGGGACTTGACGGGCAGGGTTCATATGATATGATAGTCTTCCTTGGACACAAGAAATACTACCTGGACCAGGTACTTTCAGGCTTCAAGAACTTCTCGGACCTGAAGACCATTGCAATCGAAAGGCATTTCATGCAGAATGCGACTTTGTCCTTTGGTAACCTCAGGCCGGATGTGCACATTGAAGCGCTGGACGAATTTATCGAGAATCTTTGATCATTGAATGCTAAACGTGGAGAACTAATCATGGCAGATGAATTTCCTTTTGAGATATCTCCTATGTTCGAGGGAGAGAGAATAAGAAAAGAAGGTATGCATGTCGAGCTTGCAGGTCCGAAATCCAAGGGTTTTGAGCTTGTAAGGGCTGCAGATATGAATGATGTTGAGGATGGCAGGTTCACACTCATCGGACCCGATCTTTCGGATATGGAAGAGGGTTCACGATACCCGTTCGCAATGATCTACAGGATCGCAGGTGAACTTGTGGAAACAGACCTTGAGTCCATAGTAGAAAGAAGGAACCACGAATTCCAGAACTACATCCAGGGCATGATGCATCTCAACCAGAGAGATGATGTGTGGATCAGGGTGGGTAAGGAAGCTGTCAGCAAAGGGCTGAATTCCTTTGAGCATATCGCAAAAGCGGTGATGATGCTCTTCAAGAACGAACTCCCGTTCATAGAGAAGGTCGAGGCTATCTATATCACCGATATGGAAGAGATAGAGAAAGAGATCGAGAACACAAGGGCAGTCTACAAGGCAAGGGACGAGAGGACACGCGGCCTGCATGATGAGGATGTTGACACCTTTTATGGGTGTACATTATGTGCCTCCTTCGCACCCACTAATGTATGTGTCGTTACCCCTGACAGGATATCCCTTTGTGGTGCCATCAACTGGTTTGACGGAAGGGCAGCCGCAAAGGTGGACCCCGAGGGACCACAGTTCGCTATCCCTAAGGGAGAGCTTCTGGATGCGGAATCAGGAGAGTACTCAGGCGTAAACGAGTTTGCAAAGAAGCTTTCAAGCGGTGAATACGACCGTATCAAACTGCACTCTTTTATGGAATACCCACACACTTCCTGCGGCTGCTTTGAAGTTGTAGGATTCTATATCCCTGAAGTTGATGGAATCGGCTGGGTAGACAGGGATTTCGCAGGCACGGCACCCAACGGGCTGCAATTCTCCACAATGGCAGGACAGACCGGCGGAGGAAAACAGGTAGTAGGTTTCCTCGGAGTAGGCGTCAACTACTTCCGCTCACCCAAATTCATCCAGGCCGACGGTGGCTGGAACAGAGTGGTATGGATGCCAAAGATGCTCAAGGAAAAAGTATTCCAGGATATGCCCGAAGACATACGTGAGAAGATTGCTACCGAAGATGATGCAAAGGATATTGATTCCCTCAGGAATTTCCTGAAAGAGAAGAATCATCCGATACTGGAGAGATGGGTGGAAGAAGAAGCAGAGGAAGAGGTTGAAGATGAAGCACCTGCAAAGGCACAGGCAACTCCCCAGGCAGGATTTGCTGCACCGCAGATGATGCAGATTCCATCCAACTTCATGCCGGCCATGCCAATGATGGGCGGCGGCTCCGGTGGGGTCAGGATCATCCTGAAGAATGCAAAGGTGACCGTTGACAAGATCACCATCCTGAAAGAGGATTAAAGAGGTATTCTGTGGCCAGGATCATTGCAGTGACAGGCAAGGGCGGAACAGGGAAGACTGCAACGTCGGCCCTTCTGATACGCCAGCTTGCAAAGGGGAACAAAGTCATCCTTGCAGTCGATGCCGACCCCGATACAAACCTTCCCGAAACCCTTGGCTGCGAGGTTAGCAAGACCATCGGCGACATCAAGGAGTTCATGCACAGCGAGCGAGATAACCTGCCTCCTGACTCCAACAAGGAGTCGGTGCTCAAATCAAAGCTGTACGAGATCATCGAAGAAATGCCAAAGTATGACCTGCTGGTCATGGGCAGACCCGAAGGTGCAGGTTGTTATTGCTACGTCAATAACCTCCTGCGCGGCATCATGGACAAGCTTGTGGACAACTATGACATCCTCATCATTGACGCTGAGGCCGGGCTGGAGCACTTCAGCCGCAGGATCTTCCGCAAAGTAGACGACCTGATCGTGGTGACGGATGGGTCCCGCCGGGGATTGCGGACTGCTGAGCGCATCCGGGAACTTGTGGATGAGATGGAGACAGATGTATCAAATATTTATGTTATTGCAAACAAGGTCACAGAAACAAACCGTGAAACTATAGCAGGCACAGCGAAGGAACTCGGGCTGGAGCTTATAGGGATGATCCCTGTTGACGAGATGCTCATCCGCAAGGATCTTGCCGGGGAGCCATTGTTCGAGCTTCCTGACGATTCGGCTGCAGTCCGGGAAATTGAGAAAATAGCTGCAAAACTGGGTTTGTGATCAGGTTTCTAACTCAAGAGTATCATTACATGGTGGAATGCACATGACACAGAAAATGAAGTTGACGCAACTTACTGAGATGTTGCAGGAACTCAATATAGAGTCTCTCGAAGGAGTGACCATTGAAGGCGACATCGAACTGAATATCACAGGTGGCGGAGGGCTTAACCCTGCGCTGGCCTATGCGCTTGGAAGCGAGATATCACAGATATCCCTGCACATGGCCAATATAGGAAGGATGCTCGGATTCCCTGCGGAACAGTTATTCGCATCTGCTTTTGGTATGAATGGCATCCCTGGGCCCCAGGCACCTTCACTTGGGACTACTCCGAGGATGCAGGAACTACTGGCCTCTAAGTTCGAGGTCGCAAAGATGAGCAACTGGAACAACCCCATCCAGGAAGTGACATTAGGTGCCACATCAGCAGACGGAGGTTCCAGGAAGAGCACAGTGACAATTGGCGGAGAGAATGCGCTTCCTTATTATTTCGACGCCGCAATGCCTCACAGGAACTACGTGACAATGGACGTGTTTGACATGCCCATTGGAATGGCAAAGGCTGTCAAGTCCAATTATGATGATGTTATCAATGACCCTGCGGAATGGGCCAAGAAGGTTGTTCGTGACTTCAATGCGGACATGGTGACCATTCACCTCATCTCCACTGATCCGCTCATCAAGGATACTTCTGCGCGGGACGCTGCAAAGGTTGTAGAGGACGTATTGCAGGCAGTGGATGTACCTATTGTCATCGGCGGTTCAGGAAATCCTGAGAAAGACCCTGAAGTGCTGGAAAAGGCCGCAGAGGTTGCAGCCGGTGAGCGTGTGCTGCTTGCTTCCGCAAGCCTTAATCTGGACTATGAGAGGATTGCAAGGGCTGCTGTGGAACATGGCCATGTTGTGCTCTCATGGACACAGCTTGAGATCAATGCCCAGAAAGAACTTAACAGGAAGCTCATGAAGCAGTGCAAGGTCCCAAGGGACAGCATTGTAATGGACCCGACAACCGCAGCACTGGGATACGGACTTGACTACGCATACACCAACATGGAGCGTATAAGGCTCGCAGGTCTAATGGGCGACGACGAGCTGACATTCCCTATGTCCTCCGGTACCACCAACGCCTGGGGCGCCCGTGAGTCATGGATGGTAGCATCCCCGCTGAAGCAGGACTCGGACTGGGGCCCGAGAGAATATCGTGGCCCTATTTGGGAAATTGTCACAGGCCTTGCACTCTCGCTTGCAGGTAACGACATGTTCATGATGATGCACCCGACATCTGTTCAGGTGCTCAAGGAAATAACCCAGACACTCTATGGCTCCATCGAGGCTGAGGAGCTGGACATCAGTAACTGGATCGGAGCGGAGGTGTAAAACATGAAGATCAACAGCCCTCTTGAGGCTTACAAGTACCTGCCCGGTACAAACTGCGCAATATGCGGTGAGCAGACATGTATGGCATTTGCCTCGCACCTGATAGACAGATCCAAGAAACTCAGTGAATGTACCCCGATGCTCGAGGACAAGTTCAGGAAAAAACTCGATCAGCTTCAGGGACTGCTCGCACCCGAGATCAGACAGGTCGAGATCGGTGTCGGTGAAAAGGTCGTGAAGATCGGCGGCGATGATGTGCTCTACCGCCACAAGCTGACATTCTTCAACCAGACTGCACTGGCCTATGATGTATGGGACACCATGGACGAGAAGGATCTTGTGGAAAGAGTGAATAAGATACAGGGTTTTAAGAAATTCTATGTAGGCAACTTCCTGACAGTTGACATGGTAGCTGTGCGCAGCACGTCCAACGATCCCAAAAAGTTCGCATCTGCGGTGAAGAAGGTCGTTGAGACAACAGACATGCCTTTAGTGCTCTGTTCATTCAACCCGGAAGTGCTGAAGGCCGGACTTGAAGTTGCAAAAGACAGGAACCCGCTGCTATATGCCGCAAACAAGGACAACTGGCAACAGGTGGCTGCCCTGGCTCTCGAGTACGATGTGCCTGTAACTCTCTTCGCACCCAATGACCTCGATCTGCTGAAATCACTCGCAAAGACCTTTGCTGAGATGGGCACCGAGAAACTTGTGCTCGACCCGGGAACATTCCCCTCAGGAAAACAGCTTAAAGAAACTTTCAGTAACTTCATCAAGATACGCAGGGCAGGTATAGACGGCGACCGGGAGATAGCATTCCCGCTCATGGCAGTTCCACTGACAGCCTGGATGGTCCACGACGATCCCGTAAGTGCATCATATTGGGAAACTGTTGTCGCTTCAGTTTTCACCATAAAGTATGGAGACATAATGATTCTCCATAGCATCGAACCTTATGCGATGCTGCCGGAGCTTCACATCCGTGATACGATATACACAGATCCAAGAAAGCCTGTGAGCGTTGACCCCGGGATGTACAAGATCGGGGCTCCTACAAAGGATTCACCTGTGTTCGTGACGACAAACTTCGCCCTTACATACTACACTGTGGAGAGCGACATCTCTTCCAACAAGATAGACTGTTTCCTATGGGCTATCGACACCGATGGTATAGGTGTCGAGGCTGCGGTGGCAGGTGGCCAGCTTACGGCTGCCAAAATAAAGAAGGGGATCGAAGAGTCCGGATTCAATATGAAGGATGACACATCCCATAACACCATCATCCTGCCTGGACTTGCTGCACGTCTGCAGGGAGATGTTGAGGATGAGACCGGGTCCAAGATCCTTATAGGGCCCGCGGACTCAGGCCGTATACCAGGCTGGCTGGAGAAGAACTGGCCTCCGAAGAAGTAAATAAATTCAACGGTTGATCTCCGTGCCTTAACCACACGGAGGTCTATACTATTTTTTCCTATACGCTAAAAAGGAATCACAATACTATTATAGAGCTTGTGGAATTCTAATATGTGAAACCATGGAACTTATCGTACGAAGTGAGAAAAGCCTTGAGCTTACAAAAAACGGTAAGCACTGCACAATAGTAGGAGATGTTGCAGATATCACAGATGAACATATACGCAAGCTTGCAGAATGGGCAGATACATTATGGAATTATGATAAGATAAGCATGTGGAAAAAGTCAGATTCCATGGAGCCCGGATACTTCATCCGCGATAGTGCCGGTGGAAAGTACAAAGTCCATGTACTTGACAGAGAGCAGCTCGAAGCTCTTTTTGATGCCTCCCGCAAGGATAGTCCGGCTAAGCTGCACAACTGGCAAAAGAGAGATATCATGGCCTATGTAGACTGGTTCATCCAGTGACACACACGTTTCTCGAAGAAGCCCTTATTAAAGACCACAGTCAGTAGCAGACATCTCCTGAACCAGATCTTTTGCAAGGTCAACTGTGACCTTTGACTCAAGATACCTGAGATATTCGCACTTACCCGTTTTCCTATAAATGATGCAACTGGTACAGTACATCAACTTGTTCTCTTTCGAGTACCCCATCGTTTCTATTACACACATGCTCCCACCATACTACAATCTGCTCCTACTAAGGCAATGTCGTTTCCTGAAGTGATCCTGCCGCACCTTTCACAGTAGTAGAACACATTCGATCCTACAGACTGTCTCTTAAGCCCGGTGCCACAGTACTCACACGACGTACCGTCCCTTCTGCTCATATGAAGCCCCTTTCATTGTCCGGTTTTCCCCAGCTTTACTTTGAGCCAATACCGCCTATCATGAACCGGATCAAATCCAACTCATCAGCATCCACACACTTTTCGTATTGACCATTTACAATGGACATATATTCGGTCTCCATCTTCTGACACTTATATGTTTTTACACACTTTTGAACGTTTCGCATAATTCATTACTCCTTTTCTCTCTTACAGAGTATAGAATTGCTTCTGAATAGATATATTTGATGTAAATAATCTGTATATACCAATATTGAATATATAGGCACTATAGAAACACACCGGATGCTAAAAAAGAGAAGGTCAGGATGCACATACATATACTCAGAAGAACATTAACGACAGAGGAATACAGATGAGCGATGTTTTTTTCAAACCTGCGGAAAGTATAGGTGCTGATGAGACCCAGATAGACCAGATCACCGCCCTGTTCCCAAAGATATCGCCTGTTCAAGAAGGAGATATCGTTGCTGTGAAGATACACCCGGGAGAGTATGGGAACACCACACACATACACCCGATACTTGTCAAAACAGTGGTCGACCTTGTAAAGGAAGCTGGTGGCATACCTTTTGTCACCGATACCACGGTATTATATAAAGGCAGGAGGTTCAATGCTGCGGACCTCATCTGTACCGCGGCATCGAACGGATTCTCACATGCAGGTATGGGAGCTCCTTTTATTTGTGCCGACGGGCTTCATGGTGATGACAGTATAGTCGTCAGGATCAACGGAACAAAGCTCGATGAGATAACGGTTGCCTCAGCTATCGCTAAGGCAGATTCAATGATAATGCTGTCTCATTGCAAAGGCCATCCTGCTTCCGGCTTCGGGGGCACCGTAAAGAACCTGGGCATGGGGTGTCTGGATAAAGCAGGCAAGACCCTTGTCCACAAACCGGGCGTACCTGACATAGACCCCGAAAAATGTACAGGCTGTAGCAAGTGCATATCAGAGTGCCTGTGGGGTGCACTGTACATGGAGGGCGACACAGCCAGGGTGAATACGGAGTTGTGCAAAGGCGACCTTTCGTGCGCAAATAGCTGCAGGTATGGGGCAATTGTGCCACCTGAAGGATTCACCGATGAGATGCAGGCCCGGCTTGGAGAGGCGGCTCTGGGACCTGTAAAGGCCCTTGGGGGAAAGATAGGATACATCAACTGGATATTCAACCTGACCCCGGGATGTGACTGTTTTAACTTCTCCGCACCCACGTTCGCTGGCGATATAGGGATACTTGCATCAAAGGATCCCGTTGCAATAGATGTGGCAAGCATCGACCTTATTAACCGGAGAATGAAGCATGACCATGTGGGACAACTCACCAGTGTGTGGAACGTAGACCCGGTCATCCACGTTGAGTATGCTGCGAAGATAGGAGCAGGCAGCCTGCAATATTCCCTGCGCTGAACAGGCAGAATGAAAATAAGCGAAAATATTATAAATCGGCTCAAGGATTGAAAGACAATGAACGATATCACCTGTCCCAAATGCGGGGGACTTACACAGGGACTTATTGACGGTCTCTGCAAAGATTGCTTTTTTAAAGCATCCCATCTGATAGAAGCACCTTTGGTGCTGTATGCTAAAATATGCCCGACCTGCGGAGCACAGCTTCTCAAAGGCAAATGGAACAATGACTACACGATCCCGGAGATTGTGATACAGACAGCAGAGGATGCACTACTTATACATGATAAGGCGGATGATATTGAATTATGCATTGAGCCAAAACAGATGACTCCACACGTGTATCGTGTAAAGATCGAAGCCTCTGCCACCATCCTTGGAGAACCGGTGCAGCAGAGCATTGAAACTGAAGCGCGCATAACCCGCATAGCCTGCGATATGTGCAGCAGGATGTCAGGCAATTACTTTGAGGCAATACTCCAGATAAGGGCAGCCAGCCGTCATCCGACCGAAGAAGAAAAGAAAAGATGCATGCAGATAATAAACAACACGCTGGACAAAATGCAGAAGAAGGGTGACAGGACAGCCTTCATAACTAATTCCGCGGAGGCAAGGGATGGTATTGACCTTTATATGGGATCTGCCAATGCGACCAGAATTATTTGTAAAGAGATAGTCGCTGAGCTTGGAGGAGGCTTTGCTGAATCTTCTTCCCTTTTTGGAAGAAAGGATGGAAAAGAAGTTTACAGAATGACATTCTCTCTCAGGCTTCCTGAGTTCATGCCTGGGGATATAATCGAGTTCAAGGATAAGGTTGTCGAAATAAAGAAGTTCTCAAAAAGCGTGACCGGGACGGATCTTATCAAAAGTGGCAGGTTCATTTCATCACCAGACGACATGAAAGGTTTCGTGCTCATCGCAAAGAGGAGCACTGCTAAAAAGGCAGTAGTCGTTTCCATAGAGAAAGATGAAATGATGCTGCTTGACCCGGATAATTTTGAGACGGTCACGGTTAAGATACCTGTTCCTTTCAGTGCTTCAGAAGGAGATGAAGTTCCTGTAATAAAAGCGAGTATCGGCCTTGTGGCGCTGCCTGATGAAACATCAAGAAAAAACGATCTTTGAATATCCTCATACATGAAAAACATACTTGTAATAGGATTCAGTACCCGCAACGCGGTCTGCTCGGGATGCCGTGCAGGCTACAATATGTTCGCAATTGACGCTTTCTGTGATCAGGATATGCTGAAATGTGCAAACGCAGCAAAGAAACTTGAAACTCAAGGACGCTTTAACAGCAAGGGTATTGAGCCTGCCTTGCTGACGGAAATGATCAACACTTTTGGAGTGGATTTCGATGCTATCATACCCGCATCCGGGTTTGAGACACTGGAACTGCCGGAAAGCAGATTTCCCGTGCTGCATAACAACCCTTCGGCAATGAGACAGGTTTCGGACAAATCCAGATTCTCAGAACTCCTTGAATCGATAGGGATGCCACATCCGAGAACTTACTCCCGCCCGGAGCTTCAGAATGCCCCGTTTCCGCTGATGGTCAAACCTGCATGTGCAGGCGGGGGGATTTTCAATCGCGTGCTATACAGCCCGGAAGAGCTGGACGACTACATGCTTTTTTTGGAAAATGCACAAATCCCCCTGAAAAAAGAGGACATGGTATTCCAGGATTACCTCACCGGCACCCCTGCCAGTGTTTCGGTCATATCGACACAGGATAAAGCCTGCACTGTAGCGGTGAATGAACAACTTATCGGAGTACCTTGGCTTACAAAACTTCCATTTGCGTATTGCGGCAATGTGACACCGATTATTACCCCATATGCCAACCAAATGAAAAATATAGCTGAAGAGCTAATATATCAACTTGGACTGATAGGGTCCACGGGAGTGGATTTCCTCATTACGGATAGTGGTCCCGTTGTAATAGAAGTAAATGCCAGGTTCCAGGGAAGCATGGATACAGTTGAACTTGCAACCGGAACAAATCTATTTGGGGAACATATGGAAGCCTTTGAAGGCAACATTAAACAGGAAAGAACCCGAAAGCCTGTCTATAGACAATATGCCGCCCGGGCAGTGATGTACGCGGATCAAAGAAGAGTTGTTACAGAACATGCAATGGAGGGAATAATTGCAAAGAAGACTGCGGATATCCCCAACAGAGGCGATGTTATAGGAGAGAATGAGCCGGTAACATCAGTAATATCCACGGGTGACACCAGAAAAAAGGTAATGAGTGAGATCGAACAAAGCGTCATGTTTATACGTCAACGCTTAAATGTAGACTAGTCCTGTGAACATGTTCCGGGAAGGTAAAATGCTTGTGTGTGATTTAATTACAGAGGCTTTTACCAAAACTTAATATTGTAATACATTGCATAAGCATACATTTCACGAGGTGAATGTTTTTTGATAGATCTGAATAATCCAGTTATCAGGGGATATCTTATCCGGCTGGTGGGCGAAGAAGGGGTGGAAATGATCCGGAATATGCCCGAAGGCGAGGTTACGGATGAACAGATTGCACAGGCGACAGGAATACTGCTTAATATCGTGCGCCGGACACTATTCATTCTCAACGAGAACAAACTGGCTGTCTGCAGGAGGGAGCGCGACTCCAGCAGCGGATGGCTGACATATCTCTGGACATTAGACATGTCAGATATTGAGCCCCAGCTTGTCAAAGAGAAAAAAAGGCTTGTTAAGAACCTCAGGACACGCCTTTGCTTTGAAGAGGATAATGTATTTTACAGCTGCCCGGAAGGATGCACTCGCATGAACTTCAACGAAGCAACAGAATGTGAATTCCTCTGTCCCCTCTGTGGAGAGGACATGATGTTTGAGGATAACCAGCCATTCACAGGCAGGATCCACAAAAGGCTTGAACTGTTTGAAAAAGACTGATATGATCTCACGTGAGATGGCTTTGAAGATCCTGAAAGATTCAGGATGCAACAATGATGTCATAGCGCATTGCATTGCAGTCTCTAAGCTTGCAGTCGATATTGCCGGAAAGTTCTCATCTAAAAAAGAGTATCCGGACATGGAACTCATAGAATTGGGAGGATTGCTGCATGACCTGGGACGCGCCAGGACACACGGTATTGCCCATGCCATAGAGGGCGTGGCCATTGCCCGGGAGCTTGGTCTTGACAAGCAGCTCACAGAGATCATCAAAAGGCATATCGGTGCAGGTATCAGCACTGAAGAGGCTGTCCGGTTAGGCCTGCCGGAAGATGACTACATGCCCCGGACGATCGAGGAAAAGATAGTTGCTCATGCGGATAACCTGATAGTCGGGACAAGAAGGATAACTATGGACGAACGCATTGCAATGATGACAGAAAAGAATATCGATATTGAGAGCATCAAGAGAGTCAGAGCGCTTGCTGATGAAATTGGCATTCAGTAAGACACAAGGGATAATTATTTATATAAAAATCACTAATGGGTAGCTGTGCAATAAATGCATAACACGTTTTTATCATATCACTTACTCATTTTTAGCTAGAGGTATAACTAATGACCGATGATAAGTATTTAAAAGGTACAACCACAGTTGGGATAGTATGCAGTGACGGTGTCGTTATGGCGACCGAACAGCGTGCAACAATGGGGCATCTTATCGCAAGCAAGACTGCAAAGAAGATATACCAGATCGACGACTTCGCAGCAATGACAACTGCTGGCTCCGTGGGAGATGCTCAGCAAATCGTACGTATCATAAGCGTTGAATCAAAGCTGTACAAAATGAGACGCAAAGAATCAATGACAATCAAAGGGTTAACAACGATGTTATCAAATCTCCTGAGCGGACAGCGCTACTATCCACTGATGGTGCAGCTGCTGGTAGGAGGTTATGACAAGCATGGCCCTGAACTATACTCAATTGATGCTCTCGGCGGGAACATTGATGAGAAGAGGGTTGTTGCGACAGGTTCCGGTTCACCCATAGCATACGGTGTGCTTGAGGACAGGTATAAGGAGAACATGACCACCCAGGAAGGTGTGGAACTGGCTGTCAGGGCACTTCATAATGCCATGAAAAGGGATTCCGCGTCAGGGGATGGGATCGATGTGGTCATCATAACGAAGGATCAGTTCACAAGGCTCGAACTCGAGGATGTGAAGAAGGTCAGGGAATTACTTAACTGACGCTTACTGATCTTTACTATACATCAAAATGTTCAAGTAATGTTAAATTATGTAATTTTAAAAAATTACACTTTTTAAACCCAATTTTTTACTTTTTTACAGGAAGGCTGTTTTAATGGCGGTAGAAGAAGTACTATCTGATCTTAAGAAGAAAATCGAAGAGAAGTTGCCAAGCGGCACGACTATTTCTAGTGTTGAATTTGAAGGTCCGCAGCTTGTTATTTATACAGAAGAGCCCAAGAAATTCGCAGATAACGGTAACATTGTCAGGAATCTGGCAAAAGTACTCAGGACACGCATTGTAGTGCGCCCTGACCCTAAAGTGCTTACACCTCCGGAGGAATCCATACAGAGAATTGCTGAGACAGTGCCTGAGGAAGCGATGGTATCAAACTACCATTTTGACCCGGATGTCGGGGAAGTCATCATCGAAGCTGAAAAACCAGGCCTTGTTATAGGAAAACACGGTGAGACCCTCAGAGAGATCACCAAGAAGATCGGCTGGACACCAAAAGTGGTCAGAGCACCACCAATCAAATCAAGGACCGTAAAGAACATCCGTGAGTTCATGCGTACCAACCACAAGGAAAGGAAAGACATCCTTAAGGCCGTGGGAAGGAAGATCCACAGAGGATGCACTTCCAAGGACCATTGGGTAAGGATAACATCCCTCGGTGGGGCAAAGGAAGTTGGTCGTAGTTGCTTTATCATCTCAACCCCTGAGTCCAGGATCATGGTAGACTGTGGCGTCAATGTCGCTTCTGATGACAACATGTCGCCTTACCTCTATGTTCCCGAGGCTTTCCCTATAAACCAGATAGATGCAGTTGTGCTGACACACGCCCACCTGGACCATCAGGGTCTTGTGCCGTTACTATATAAGTATGGTTTTGAAGGTCCGGTGTACTGTACTCCCCCCACACGCGACCTTATGGCACTGCTGCAGCTTGACTACATAGACGTAGCTGCAAAAGAAGGTAAGAGGCCACCATACTCTTCAGCAGATGTAAGGGAAGTTCTTAAACACACTATCGTGCTGGACTATGAAGAAGTGACCGATATCGCACCGGATGTCAAGCTTACTTTCCATAATGCCGGGCATATCCTCGGGTCAGCCGTGTCCCACTTCCACATAGGTGACGGGCTGCATAATGTGGTCTTTACGGGTGATTTCAAGTACGAGAAGACCAGACTGTTCGATGCAGCAGTGAATAAGTTCCCCCGTGTGGAAAGTGTAGTGATGGAATCGACATATGGAAGTGCTAATGCTATGCAGCCTTCCCTCCTGGAAGCTGAGAACAATCTCAAGAACGTGATCAATACAACCCTGAACAGGAATGGTGTGGTTCTTATCCCTGCATTTGCGGTTGGAAGGAGCCAGGAAGTAATGATAGTCCTTGAGGATGCAATTCGCAAAGGGGAAATACCCAACGTCCCGGTCTATCTCGACGGCATGATATGGGAAGCAACGGCAATTCACGCCACCTATCCCGAATACCTGAACAACGATCTGCGCAAGCTTATCTTCCAGAAGGGAGAAAACCCGTTCCTGGCAGAATGCTTCAAGCCTGTGGACTCCAACGAACTGAGACAGAAAATCCTTCAAGAGCCAGAGCCTTGTGTGATTCTCGCCACCTCAGGTATGATGAATGCAGGCCCGGTTATAGAATATTTCAAGAAGTTCGCAGACGATGAGAAGAACACCCTTGTGTTCGTAGGTTACCAGGCAGACGGAACCCTGGGTCGCAGGATACAGAAAGGGTGGAAGGAGATTCCTCTCTCTACCAGCAATGGAACGCATGTTATATCCATGAACATGCAGGTAGAAGTGGTTGACGGCTTCTCAGGCCATTCAGACAGAAGACAGTTGATGGATTACATCAAGAAGATGAAGCCACGCCCCGAAAGAGTGTTCACGGAGCACGGTGACGAGCGCTCCTGCCTTGACCTTGCAAGTTCGATACACAAGAAGAACAAGCTTGAGACAAGAGCACTGACAAACCTTGAAACAGTACGGCTGGTATAACCGTACCGTGTTTCTCTTTTCTTATACCTTGTTTTCTTATTTTTAATTCGTTCGCTGACCAGGATCTTCTGATACAGCCAGCCCTTTGAGATAAGCAATAAGTGAGGGATGGTCTTTGAAAACCCTGTCAGCACCGGCTACTTTTTCAGTAGGTATGTATGTTGCAACTGCTACGCAGTACATACCGGCTTTTTTAGCAGACTGCACCCCAAGAGGAGCGTTCTCAACAACCATACACTCCACAGCGTCAATGCCAAGCCTACCGGCAGCCTTGACATAAGGTTCCGGGTCAGGTTTCCCGTTCTCTACGTCCTCTCCCGTGATGCGCACATCAAAAATACCAGGATAGAACCTGTCCATAAGGTCGTTCACGATGGTCTTGTCTGCACCTGAAGCAACTGCAAGCTTATAACTGCCTTTCAATGACTGAAGGCACTCAAGCATTCCGTCAAAAGGCTCTGCCTTGCTATTTTTCATGAAATGCTCCCTTTTTTTAGTGAGAAGGGAATCGTAATTATCTTTTCCGGGCTTTTTATCAGTCTTCCTGAAAATAGTATTGATCACACCAACATGGTTTGCTCCTTCCACTTCATATATTTCCTCTTTACGCACATCTATGCCTTCTTCTTTGAAAACCTGCACCCAGGCCTGTGCATGGTAAGGCATGGAATCCACAAGTACCCCATCCGAATCGAAAATAATTCCCTTTAACATATTGAATGGTATTGCAGCCTATCTTAGAATAAGTTTACCAGCAAAATATGAGATGATAGATCATGCATTGAAACTAAATGCAGAAAAAGGAACATGTCAGACATAGGAGCCTGAATCCATCACGAATAATAATTGGGGTTAACAACAATTATATACGGGTAATGAAATCTTACATGGCATGGATTTGTTTACAGCAATTACACTGGCGGTTTTTTTGCCATTTATCATGGCCGGTATATTGCCTGCTGCAGAAAAGGTCCTGAAGAACAGGATTGGATGGTATGCAACAGCAACAGCTTTCCTGTCTTTGCTGCTGGTGGCACTGGCTGTGCCGTCTGTAGTGAACGGAGAGAACGTCCAGGGTTCTGTTGCATGGCTTCCATCATTGGGAATCGAGATGTCCTTCTACGGAGACGGACTCAGTATAATGTTTGGGCTGATAGTTTCCGGAATTGGCATACTTATAATGGCATACTCCAATGAATACATGTCAAAGCGCGAAGACCTTTCCCGTTATTACAGGCAGTTGCTCATGTTCATGGGATCTATGCTTGGGATGGTCTTTTCGTCCAATATTATCCAGCTGTTCATATTCTGGGAGCTTACAAGCATCACATCCTTCATGCTTATCGGATACTGGCGCAACCGCCCCATGTCCGTTTACGGAGCTACCAAATCCCTGCTTATAACAGCCAGTGGTGGGATTTTCATGCTTGCTGGCTTCCTGGTACTAAATATCATCACAGGCACCTTTGACATTGCCACTGTCCTGCAAAACGAGTCCATGATAGAGACAATAAAAGGACATGAGTTCTTTCTCTTTGCACTTGTCCTCATCCTGATAGGAGCGGCCGCAAAATCGGCGCAGGGACCTTTCTATATATGGCTCCCCAACGCAATGGAGGCACCAACTCCTGTAAGCGCATTCCTTCACTCAGCCACCATGGTTAAGGCAGGCATCTACCTTGTTGCCAGGATACACCCGATATTTTCCGGAACTGATGCATGGTTCATCCTGGTAAGCGGACTGGGGATCATTACCATGCTGGCAGCAGGGTTCCTTGCTTTCCGCCAGACGGATATCAAGGGAATACTTGCCTATTCGACCATCAGCCAGCTGGCCTATATGATGGCCATGTACGGCTACACCACCTACCAATACCCTGGCATAGGAGTGGCAGCTGCAACATTCCATCTGCTCAATCATGCAACTTTCAAGGCATGTCTTTTCCTAGTTGCTGGTATCGTAGCCCATGAGACAGCTACAAGGGATATAACAAAAATGGGCGGGCTTCGCAAGGATATGCCCGTGACGTTCATCATCGGCTCAATAGCTGCCCTTGCCATGGCAGGCGTACCGCCTCTTAACGGTTTCCTCAGCAAGGAGATGTTCTATGAAAGCTCACTGGAGATGGGACATCTGCTGGGAGGACCGCTAGAATACCTGATACCTGCAGCCGCAGTTCTTGGAGGTGTCTTTACATTTGCCTATTCGATCAGGTTCATAGACGGTATATTCCTTGGAAAAAGGCGCAGTGAACATCTTCCTAAACATATGCATGAGCCATCTCTGATCATGCTCGTCCCGCCCGCATTCCTGGCGGTTCTTGTCATCCTTATAGGCCTTTTCCCCTCTGTTGCAGTCCACTATATAATCGAGCCGGCAGCAGCAGGTATATTGCTTCAGGAAGTGCACCTTCACGTGTCACTCTGGCATGGGTTCACAACAGCACTCATGATGACGATCATAACCTTCATCGCAGGTATTGCATTATACACAAAGTATGATACCATTGCAGCCTGGCAGGATCGGATGAATGCTCGATACCCCTGGTTCAGTATCAACTATGCCTATGACAGGATAGTGAACGGGGCACCGGGAAAAAGTGCGGCCTTTGCAGCCGTTATGCAGCCAGGACCTGTAAAACCGTATCTTGTTGCACTCCTGCTATTGTTCCTGGTTCTCGGGGCCATACCTGCCATGCTGGTTGCAACCACACTGGTTCCGGCTGACCTTAACTTTAACGTACCCCCTTATGAAGGAATCCTTCTCGGTCTTATTGTACTAGCTGCTCTTGGTACGGCAATCCTCAGGAAGTACCTGCATGCTGTAATTGCAGTCTCTGCAGTTGGATATCTCATAAGCCTAGTGTTCATATACCTGCAAGCGCCTGATCTGGCAATGACACAGATCCTTGTAGAAACCCTTTTCACCATAATCTTCCTGCTGGTCATACTAAAGATACCCCAGACATTCAGGGAGAATCTCACAAGATCAGTCCTGGCGAGAGATCTGCTGATATCTTCTGCAGTGGGTATCACGGTACTGGTACTGCTGCTTAACGCAACCCAGGGGATAGCATCTCCTTTTGAATCAATATCATACTACTTTATCGAGAACAGTGTTCCGCTTGCAAGAGGGCACAACATGGTAAATGTGATACTGGTCGATTTCAGGGGATACGATACCCTGGGAGAAATAGTAGTACTCTGCCTGGCAGGGCTGGGGGTTTATAACCTTATTAAAAGCAGGAGTGATAGCAAGTGACAACCCTGATAACCAAGACCGTATCAAAGGCATGCGTGCCCATAATCATATTATTCTCCGTCTCCCTGCTGTTTGCAGGGCATGATCTTCCCGGAGGCGGATTCATAGGAGGGGTGATGTTTGCTTCTGCAATCTCCTTACTGTATGTGGCTTTCGGATTGAAATATATTGATTCCATTTACAGTTACCAGTGGGACAAATGGTTTGGCGCTGGCCTGCTGCTTGCCTCCCTTACAGGCTTTGGAGCCATGCTCTTCGGATATAATTTCCTCAGAAGCTTATATATGCTGGTCAGCCTGCCATTGTTAGGTGATGTCAAGCTGCTATCAACAACCCTTTTTGACATAGGGGTATATCTTGTGGTCATTGGCAGCCTGCTTTATGTGTTCAAGGGTACAGGTGAGGATGAATGAACAATACACTGCTCTCTGTTTGCATAGCGCTGCTTTTTGCGATTGGTACATTCATGATCCTCAGAAGAGACATGATAAAAGTAGTCATAGGTATCACGGTCCTTTCCCATGCAACAAACCTTCTTATTGTATCAACAGGAGCTTTTCTTGGAGGGAGGGCACCCATAATCACCAGCGACGATGCAGGCAGCCCATCAGGCATCATTTTCACAGACGATCTTGCAAGCGGTATTCTTGCCCCTGTTATCCCAGAAGGGACAGAAATGGTGTTTGTAGACCCTCTGGTACAGGCCCTCACGCTCACCGCAATAGTGATCAGTCTTGCTATAACTGCTTTCCTGCTAATACTTTGCTATCGTATCTACCAGGAACATGGCACAACTGATGTGAGTGAGATCAGGAGGCTGAAAGGATAATGGATACAATGCAACAAGTCCCCATGATCCTGATTGCCCTGCCCATAATATTCGCAGCGATAACTGTGCTTTTCAGATCAAAGTCGGGCTTACAGAAAGCTCTTAACATAGGCGTGTTTGCCATTCTGTTTGTCATGAGCCTCAGTCTTTTATTCCATGTATGGAACAATGGTATCCTTGTTTATGAGGTCGGCGAATGGGGCAAATACGGCATACTGCTTGTTGCAGACCTTCTTGGTGCAGGCATGGTGGTCCTCAGTTCCCTGATATCCCTGATGGCCATGATATATGCCACGGACTATATGGACAGAAAAGCCCTGGATGCCACATTCTTCCCGCTTTTCAATCTGATGGCTGCGGGCCTTAACGGCATATTCCTCACGGGGGATATATTCAACATGTTCGTCTTCTTTGAAGTTCTGGTGCTCTCTTCCTGCGGGCTTATAGTCCTGACAGGCAGGGGTGACCACACAAAAATGGCAGACAAGCTGGAGGCCATATTCAAATACCTGATACTTAACATGGTGAGCATCATCCTGATGCTGGTTGCCATTGCTTCTCTCTATGCAACCGTAGGCACGCTCAATATGGCAGATATTGCGGTCAAAATAGCATATCTGGCTGAGACAGGAACGCTTCCCTGGCACATCCACGTCATTGCAATGATGCTTATTGTGGTCTTTGGATACAAAGCAGCCTTGTTTCCCCTGCACTTCTGGCTTGCGGATGTGCATCCATCAGCACCTGCACCTATCCATGCAATGCTTAGTGGAATGGTGATCAAGGTCGGAGTGTATGGTATCCTTAGGGTCCACTACCTGATATTCCAGGAGTCCATGTTCATGCTTCAACCAGTGCTGATCCTGCTATCGCTTGTGACAATAGCAGTGGGAGCTACTTCAGCAGTGGGTCAGTATGATCTTAAAAGGCTGCTTGCGTATTCAAGTGTAAGCCAGATAGGTTATGTGCTGCTTGGGGTAGGCATGGGAACTGCTTATGCGCTGACTGCAGCTATGGTTTATCTCGTCAACCACGCCATTGCCAAATCCATGCTTTTCCTGGCTACGGGAGAAACGCTTTACCATGCAGGTACAAAGGACATAAGAAAGATGGGAGGGTTCGTCCAGTCAGCCCCCTTCCTCAGTGTCATATTCCTGATCGGTGCCATGTCAATTGCAGGACTTCCACCCACAGGAGGGTTCTTTGCCAAGCTTGTGCTCTTTGATGCAGGTCTTGGCGCGGAGTATTATATTCCCATCGGGATAGCACTTGTATTTGCAATTTTCACACTCTTCTATCTGTTCAGGACATGGCTGTCCATCTTCTGGGGAGAGGTAAAGGAACATGACAAAGAAGATACATATAAATCCCGTAATCCGACCATTGCGATCAAGATATCCCTTGCCCTGCTGGCCTGTGTGGTCATATTCCTGGGAGTGTATCCCGAACCCCTGATAGTACTTTCAAGCACAATAGCAGAGCAATTGCTTGACCCGCAGCCATATATAGCAGCCGTACTTGAGAGGAGTGTACGATGAGACAATATATTGCTTATGCACTGGCCCTGGGAATCGTCTGGTGTTTTGTCAGCGGAGAAGCCAGTATATTGAATTTTATGGTTGGCTCTGTGCTGGGTATTCTGATCATCTGGTCTCTGAGGAAGCTATACCAGCCTGATGAGGAAGTGCCTTACAAGAACATCTTAGCACGCATTCCAAAAATTGCAACCTTCTTTGCCATCCTCACGATAGAGATCACAAAAGCAAGTATCCTGATAGCAAAGATAGTCCTGTGGCCAAAGCTGGATATCAAGCCCGGAATAATAGCGGTTCCCATACGTGCAACAAAGGACGTGTCCATTACAGCTATTGCAAATACGATCAGCCTTACCCCCGGGACAATCACGATAGATGTATCGGATGATCTGACAAAGATCTATGTCCATTCAATAGATGCTTCGGATCCTGAGGCACTTAAGGTATCTATCCGCGACAAACTCGAAAAATATGTACTGGAGGCCTTTGAATGAATTTACTTGACGTGGCCCTTGTTATAATGAGCATTTCACTAATTCCCTGCATATACAGGATCATAGTCGGACCGACACTTCCTGACAGGGTCGTCGGGCTTGATGCGCTGACCCTTGTCATGGTGGTAGCTCTGGGAGTATATTCATATGTGCAGGAATCTCCGTTTTTCCTGGATGCTGCCCTTGTACTATCCATCATAAGTTTTGTAGGGACTATTGCTATAGCCAGGTACATTGATGAGGGGGCGATATTCTGAGCATATTGACAACTGCAATCGACATTATCGGCAATGTGTTCTTTTTAGCAGGTATATTGTTCGTGTTCGTGGGAATGGTGGGCCTAATGCGGCTGCCTGATGTGTATAACCGTCTCCATGCAACCACGAAGATAGCGACGCTTGGTACCTTTGGTGTCATGCTCGCAATCGCAATAAAGGCCGGCTTTTCGACAATGGGTCTAAAAGCCATAACTGTCGGCATATTCCTGCTCCTGACAGCTCCTGTAGCAGCACACATGATAGCAAGAGCTGCCCACAGAAGTGGAGCCAAGATGTGGACGGGCTCTGTAACTGATGAGTATGAAGAGGATAATAAGAGAGAGAAAGAGAGCCAAACCTAACCTTCACAGCGGCACTCAAAACATATTTTCATTTCAGATTTTAGTTCCTGACTGTTTGAATCCTGGAGAGGCACACTTTATAATGAAGGATGGATCTAAACTATCTCTTTTGGGAAACTTAATTTTAGATACTTCATCTCCGTTACTTTACCCCGAGTATTATTGTGAGCGGGTTGGGGAGTGGGGGTTAGTGTGGGAGTGGGGTTAAAAATAGACCCGCTCACTGAGAGCATAGAAGTCATTATCGTATATAAGCATTGTTATTTTGTTTTGCCGAAAATTATGAAAGAAGAGCCACTATTGCGTATAGTTTAGAATGAATGGGACCATATATGAATGAAGTGCAGGTGAACACAAAATTTATCTGCCTGTTAATGCATAATGGGCTCGACAGAAATGCCGTTTTTGAAAGAACAGACCCATGACAAGAACCCGAATATTCCCCATCAATAAAATCAACTTCCATGACACTTTAAAGGAAGCTGCAGCCATCATTGATGATGGGGGATTGGTGGCTTTCCCGACTGAAACGGTCTACGGTCTGGGAGCTAATGCACTTGATACAAAAGCTGTGAGGGGTATTTTTGAAGCAAAGGGCCGGCCGGCTGATAACCCTCTCATAGTGCACATTTGCTCAAAGCAGCAATGCTGCGAGCTTGCCCGCAATATCCCTGAGAAAGCTTTTAAGCTTATGGAGAAATTCTGGCCTGGCCCTCTCACGCTTATTTTAGAAAGACAGGAAATCGTGCCTGATGTGACAACAGGCGGACTGGATACAGTTGCCCTGAGAATGCCCGACAACGAAATAGCACTCGGGATAATAAGGGTATCAGGAAAACCCCTCGCGGCCCCCAGCGCCAACCTCTCCGGAAAGCCAAGCCCTACGACCGCGCAGCATGTCATTTCAGACCTCTGCGGCAGGATAGATGCGGTTATTGACGGCGGGACCGCAGAGATAGGCCTGGAGTCAACAGTCATAGATATGACATTGCAGGTACCTGCCATACTCAGGCCCGGCAGGATAAGCCGGGAGGATATAGAGAAGGAGATAGGGAGTATAACAACAGGATATCTGGATGGAGGTCATCCGGACTCAGCGGCTGTTCGTTCCCCGGGAATGAAGTACACACATTATGCGCCCGATGCAACCGTGATACTCATCGAAGGAGCAAGTGTCAACGTAGCCCGCAGGATACAGGAGATGCTTAAGACATATGAATCCGCAGGACTGAAAGTAGGACTGCTTTTAACGGACGAGAGCAATATGACCATCCATCAGGATGACCAGCTCTCACTGGGTAGCAAGGACAAGCCTGCTGAACTGGCCTTCAACTTATTCTCAGGACTGCGTTCCCTGGATGCAAGAGGTGTGGACATTATACTCGTTGACGGTTCTTTCAGCCGCCACGGCATCGGTGAAGCCGTCAGTAACAGGATACGTAAAGCAGCCCGCTCGATCATAAAAGTTTGAAAACAGAACAACTGGAGGAAAGAAAATGAAAACAGAAAAAAAACAGGTCATGCAGGAAAAACAAAAGAACATTGCGATTCTTTACAGGAACAGAAAACTGATAAGGATCAATCTGCTGATATTAAGTTCCGGACTTGCACTTTCCTATCTTGAATATGAAATCATGGAATATGAGATCGGTGAGCCTTTGCTCTGGCTTGGGATCATCATCTTCGTATATACCCTGGTAACTAATTATATTGCAAGATCAGCACTGAAGAAACTCTGATCTGAGGTGGCATTCATGGCACTGTAAGAAAAACAATGCCATGCGGACTTTTTTGGGCTGCACAATATGGTTGCATAGAATATCAGGAGAATATAACAGTTGTTAGTAGCAATGTTTCTTACCCATTTATTGCCACATGAAACAAATAAAATCTGGTGGTCAGTGTTGTCCTGAGATATCTCAGAGATTGATATAGTTACCACCAAGTACCACCTTACTGCGAAACATGGAGTTGGGAAACAGGCGTGAGAACATACGCTTGTTTCCTTTTTTGTAGGTTCGATTTTCCTGTTTAAGGTAATTGCCACCGGCAAGACCACACCTGCGATGCCTGACCAAGCCCATCTTAGTGGTAATACTACATGTTCCTTTTAGTTTTATATACCTACCCCGTTGCGCCTGGAGAAAAGCCCTGATGTATTCCAACCGTCGTGTGCTTTTCTCAAACCCCGGACAAGACAGGCAGTATCCTTATCAGCTTCAAGAAAGTATGAATGAATTTTTGTTTCTTACATATCATAAGTAACTAAGATTCTTACTTATTTATTAGATTAAATTCCATATACTCTACGGGATTAGAAGAAGGGTATTGGACGGGATAAGTGGGGAAGGCGGCGTAAAGTGATGGCCTTATTATCATTTGTCAGATAACCAGGAGCAAACGGAACTTCCGGCATTCACATAGGCAATAAGGCTTCACTTTACAGAATATGCACGATGTTGCAAACCGACCCAATGCTCCTGTGGAGGCCTTACAGAAAGTATAGCCTACCATTGCAAGCATCAGCAATACATTGTTCAGTTTCAGCCTCACTCCAGATTGTTGATCCAAACGGAGATGTGATTCATATCAGAAGAAGTAGAACTGCCATCAGCGTGGAAATATTAAGGGCTGCCATGGAGGGAGCAAAAAAGACCCATATAGTCTATCGTGCAAACCTTAACTTTGAAGTTGTCAACAGATATCTTACAATGTTAGAAGAAAAGGGGCTTATAGAGAAGAAGGACAGCCTCTATGTGACAACTGAGAAAGGAAAGGAATTCCAGGAAATTGCACAGGAACTTGGATTATAAGAAGAGATATTCATCAGTACCACCTGATGAGATCCTTCCACCGGCGATGGCTGTTAATCTATTCTAAGACTTCCATTATTGTCAGGCAATGCATTACCCGGCCAGGGATAGCCCGAGGTTATAAGAATCTCAATACCTTTTTAACTCATAACCAGTATTATCCTATGTCAATACTGTATTAATCCATGTCCTTGCATTGATAAAAGTTAAAGGAAGGAACATACTAATGCTGGAGATCAACAATCTGACAGTCGAAGTCGGCGGTCGCAGGGTGCTGAAAGGTGTAGACCTCAAAGTCGATGCCGGCTACACCAATGTACTGTTCGGGCCAAACGGCGCGGGCAAGTCCGTACTTCTTATGACCCTGATGGGATTCAGCGGTTATAATGTTATTAGCGGAGAGATTATTTTCAAGGGTGAGGATATCACCCGCCTGTCTGTTTCCCAGAGAGCACAGATGGGAATGGGCATCATGACCCAGAGGCCTCCTAACCTCAGTGGCGTCAGGCTGCATGACCTCCTGAAGGTGATATCAAAAGATCCGAAAGAAACAGAAGAGCTTGCAGAGTCAATTGATATGGTAAGGTTCTTTGACAGGGATGTCAATGTAGGGTTTTCAGGCGGCGAGATAAAGAGATCGGAGCTTCTCCAGCTGTCAGCGCAAAATCCAGATTTCCTCCTGCTTGACGAACCCGAATCAGGAGTGGACCTTGCAAGCATCGAGCTTCTGGGAAACACGATCAATACTCTCCTGAACAGGGATTGCAAATGCCCGGGAGACAGGTGCAGGCATGGTAAATCAGCGCTTGTGATAACCCACACCGGACAAGTTCTGGACTATATTGAAACCGACAGAGCTTACATTCTTTGCAACGGGACTGTGATGTGTTCGGGTAATCCACGCGAAATGCTCAGCGAGATCAAAGAACAGGGATATGAGGAGTGTATCAAATGCAAGCTGATGCAGATATGAGGAAGAAGGCAGAAGACGCCCTCGGGAAAAGCGCCGCTTACGGAGAGGACTTCAATCTTGATGAATACAGCGCAGGTGCTACCGATGTCCGGTACGAGCAAAACCTGACAGATCTTACGGAAGAAGACAAGAGGACACTGCTTAATGTAGGCTTCACTCCGGGAGAGGAGAACAGGTCAGGAAGCCTCATAATGGTCGATAATACCATAGCCCATACATCGCTGCATGATAAAGACGGTGTCGAATTGATGTCTCTCCGGGATGCAATGAAAGTTCACAGCTGGGTAAAGGATTATATGTGGAAGCTCATAAAGCCGGATGCAGACAAATACACTGCGATGAGCTATCTGCAGGATGCTAACGGCTATTTCATCCGGGCCCCGGCAGGCAAGAAGTCAAAGATGCCCATACAGACATGCCTCCTCATAGGCTCAAAGCAGGTTTCGCAGACAGTGCACAACATAATTATTGTAGAAGAAGGAGCCGAGCTTGAAGTGATAACTGGCTGCTCTACAAAGCATGGAGTGGAAAAAGGCCTCCACCTTGGTATTTCAGAGATGTATGTGAAGAAGGGGGCAACACTCAATTTTACAATGATCCACAACTGGGCTGACCAGATAGGTGTCAGGCCAAGAACTGTCGTTCATGTTGAGGAGAATGGCAAATACATTAGCAATTATGTGACCCTGAAGCCAGTCAAATCTATCCAGGCTTACCCGACAGTTCTCCTGGAGGGGAAGGGCGCGTTCACAAGGCTCAATACGATAGCTGTAGCTCATCCGGGTTCGGAGCTGGACCTTGGAAGCCGGGTCATCTTCAATGCAGAGGACACATCAGCCGAGCTGATATCGCGAACCATCACAACAGGTGGCGTATCCATTGCAAGAGGAGAAATGATAGGTAATGCCAATGGTGCCAAAGGCCATCTGGAATGCCATGGGCTCGTGCTGAGTGACAAGGGCACACAGAGAGCCATCCCCATACTTGAGGCAAATGTCCAGAACATAGAGCTTTCCCATGAAGCTGCCGTTGGCCGCATCGCCAGGGAGCAGATAGAGTACCTGATGGCCCGCGGACTTACCGAGGAGGATGCAATCGGCATGATTGTCAGGGGCTTCCTTGATGTTGGCATCCAGGGCATACCCGATGAGCTCAGAGCAGATATTGACGAAACCATTGCAAAGATCGGAGAGAACGCGATCTGAACCACATATAATGTGTAGTTACCTTTAATAAATTAACTTTAACAAGAGGATATTAATGAACCAAAAATTAATAGGCATCTTTCTGGCTGCCATTATGCTAATGTCGGTAGGGACATTCTTTTTTGCCGGCCCTCTGTCCAACCAGAGCAACAATGGGAATGATGCCTCACAGGCACCCGGATTTGAAACTATACCCGGGACAAAGATGAGCCATGAACTGAACTCACTTCAGGACGGGCTGGCCATTACACCGGCGGGTGTGACAATCGTTAGTTATGTCGATTATTCCAGGGTATATGGGACACCACTCCAGATACTGGCACCCAATATCACCGATGTATACTCGGTTTACAACTCGATGATCATTAAGAGGTATTCCGCATATAATACTGCCGAAGATTTTGCATTCGAAGCTCATGTGATAAACCCAGAGGTTATAAATTTCAATTATATGCTTGCAGAACAGCCATATAATGGGTATTACATGTTATCCCGAAATGGTCAGGTGTATAATATTGTAGGCAATCCGATGCTGCTTGGTCCACAGGAATCACTCCAGCAGGTAATTGACGTAAAATCCGGCACTCTTGAAAGCTCCGGGGATTTTGAGAGAATAATGCCTTATATCGAAGCTGGTGCTGAATACCAGATGCTCACTTCCGCGGACAGACTTGCTGGCCAGCACTATATGGAGTTCAGGTATACAGCTGACGGGAACTATACAAGGACAGAGGTATTTGTTGAGCCAGAGCAAAGCCTGCTTGACAATATAACGGCCCTGGGTGCAAATAGTTCCGAGCGCGGACTCGCGTACAATGTAACTACGCATGATGACGCAAATATAACAAAGGTAACTGTAACGACCAATGCCTCGAACTTTTACAGTCTGGCACTTGAACAGTTCTGGTGAGTTCATACCAGAGATTATCAGGAATTTCGGTGGGAGTCATTCTCACCACCTTTTTTGGTAAGATTGCGCCTTTTGCCACAAGATTTATACATGAATAGATTGTTTTGGAATCAAACCGCTATTTGCCGAAAGATATATATCTGAATGCAACGGTTGATAGCCATTACTTTGGCATATAACAGTGTCAGTTAGTGATATTAATTTGTAGCAATCATAAAATTGGCCAAATTAGTTTCAGGCTACTGTCCTGACCTGCAATGAATAATGAAAAACCGCATTTCTCGCGGTTTCGAAGGAGATTAATAATATGGCAGCAAAATTTGACGTTCCAGAAGAATTAGCAAACAAAGCACTTGAGAGCGTAGAACTCGCAAGGGACACAGGAAAACTGAAGAAAGGCACAAACGAAGTGACAAAAGCAATTGAGAGAGGTATTACAAAACTCGCAGTCATAGCTGAAGATGTAAGCCCTGCTGAAGTCATAGCCCACCTTGCACCACTCTGTGAAGAGAAGAACACTCCGTACATATTCGTCAAGCAGCAGAAAGAACTTGGTGCAGCTTGCGGCATCGGAGTAGCCTGTGCAGCTGTTGCCATCATTGATACCGGCAAGGGCAGCGGACTTGTTGAAGACATAGCACAGAAAATAAGTGCATTGAAATAATCTGATACATGAGGTATCATTATGGCAGATGAAGATACAGGCTATGCGGCTGAAGTCATTGATGTTATCGGCAACACCGGTATGCATGGCGAAGCTAGCCAGATACAGTGCCGTGTGCTTGAAGGGCGCGACAAAGGCCGTATAATCACCCGCAACTGTGTAGGGCCGATCAGAGTAGGAGATATATTGATGCTGATCGAAACATCCAGAGAAGCCAAGAAGCTAACTACCAGGTGATTATAGTGGAACAAAGAAAATGTTCTTTTTGCGGCAAACTCCTTGAACCGGGAACAGGCAAGCTCTTTGTGAAGAGGGATGGATCAACTTATTTGTTCTGTTCTTCAAAATGCGAGAGCAACTTTGATCTTGGAAGACTTCCAAGGCGCACTGAATGGACCGAGCAGGGCAGAATACATTTGAAGAAGGCTTAACCCGGTGTCAGGCATGGAACAGACATATATTATGATCAAGCCCGATGGCGTACAGCGCGGGCTCATCGGAGAGATAATCTCAAGGATCGAGAAGCGCGGCCTGAAGGTTACAGCCATGCGCCTGAATGTGATGAGTTCCGAGAGTGCAAAAGAGCACTATAAGGAACATGCAGAGAAACCATTCTTTGCATCCCTCATAGAGTATGTCACATCAGGACCTTCAGTCTCAATGGTGGTTGAAGGAAAGAATTCAATCGCCATCATGCGTGCGGTCAATGGGGCAACCAACCCTGTAAATGCACTTCCGGGCACCATACGGGGAGACTTTGCCATCGAGACCGGAAGGAATGTTGTCCATGCATCCGATTCGCCGGAATCGGCCAAACGTGAGATCTCGATCCACTTTAAGGATACAGAGATTGTCAGTTATTCAAAGATAGATGAGGTTTGCCTTTACGAGTAAACTTTAAGACAATTCCGGGCACCTTCTTTTTAGATAATGCCCGGAACATCTTAATAGATTAGTACCGGCAGTCAATCATATTTGAAGGGATGCACATGGCAGTCAAGGGAAACTTACGCACACCAATTGTCTCTGTAATGGGACATGTAGATCATGGAAAGACTACATTGCTTGACAAGATCAGAGGCAGTACTGTTGCTGACGGGGAGGCAGGCGCCATTACCCAGCACATAGGTGCGACCGAAGTTCCCATTGATATTATAGTAAATAAGTGTGGCAATCCATCGCTCCGGGATAAGTTCATTGTGCCCGGCCTTTTGTTCATTGACACACCGGGGCACCATGCTTTTACTTCACTCAGGAGTCGCGGTGGAGCTCTTGCGGATCTTGCCATAGTTATCGTGGATATAAACGAAGGTTTCAAGCCACAGACTATAGAAAGCCTCCAGATCCTTAAAAGGTTCAAGACACCTTTTGTGGTCGTTGCGAACAAGATCGACAGGATACACGGCTGGAACCCGCAGAAGAACTCCACTTTCGTGCAATCATATAACAAGCAGATCGAAAGGGTAAGGACCGACCTGGACAGGAAGTTCTATGAGATCGTAGGGGAGCTGTATAAACTGGGATTCAACTCCGAAAGGCATGACAGGATCAACGATTTCCAGCGGAACATTGGGATAATCCCAATCAGCGCTATGACAGGAGAGGGCATTCCTGACGTTTTGATGGTGCTTCTGGGACTTGCCCAGAGATTCCTCGAGGCAAATCTCCATTATGACGCAAACATCCCCGGAATTGGCACCGTCCTTGAAGTAAAGGAAGAGAAGGGGCTTGGGACAACGATAGACGTCATTCTTTATGACGGGACCCTTAAAAAGGGAGATACTATAGTTGTCGGAAGCCTTGGAAAACCTATCCAGACCAAGATCCGTGCACTATTGAAACCTCGCCCGCTTACCGAGATAAAATCCGAAGAGAGATTCGAGCAGGTCCCATTCGCTACAGCAGCCATAGGCGTGAAGATATCTGCACCCGGGCTTGAAGGTGCACTTGCCGGGTCTCCCGTCAGGGTCGCAACGCCTGAGACTATCGATGACATCACCCAAGAGGTACAGAGTGAGATAGAAGATGTCCAGATAGACACTGACTCAATGGGAATTACAATAAAAGCGGATACTATAGGTTCTCTTGAGGCCATTGTCAACGAGCTGAGGAAAGAGAATATACCCATCAGAAAAGCGACCGTGGGAGATGTATCCCAGCGTGATGTTGTGGAAGTTTCAGCCATCGAGGACCATTCCTATGGAGTGATCATCGGATTCAACATAAAGGTGCTTCCAGATGCAAGAGACAAAGTGCAGGATACACATGTCAGGCTTTTCCAGAATGATGTCATATATCGTTTGATAGATGACTACAAGGACTGGGTGCAGGAGCAGAAAGAACTGGCTGAGAAGGAGATGGCTGACACTATCATAAAACCAGGAAGGTTCCAGATATTGCCAAACTGTACATTCCGGCAGAGTAAACCTGCTGTCGTAGGTGTGAAAATAATCGGGGGAGTCGTCAGGACAAAACTCGATATAATGGCACTTGATGGTACCATCGTCGGTAAGGTTAAAGGCCTTCAATCCAGCGGTGAAAATATTTCGGAGGCAAAGGTCGGCATGGAAGTTGCCATGGCAATAGAAGGCCCGACTGTCGGAAGGCAGATCAAGGAAGGAGATACCCTCTTTATCAACGTCCCGGAACGGCATGCTAAGAAGATGGAAAATGAAATTAACGACTCATTGACGGCAGATGAATTAGAGACACTTGAGGCGTTCCTTGAATTCAAAAGAAGGGGTAATCCCTTCTGGGCAAAATAAGTATTCAGGGTAACGCATGATCATAGATATCACAGGAACGTAGGAACGAACAAAAAATTGGAGGAATAAATATGGCAGATTTCAAAATAGTAGTATCAGACCCGAAGACAAAATCATATCAGTTCAATGTGACAGGACCGGAAGCTAACAAGCTTGTCGGAAAATCCATAGGCCAGACCGTTGACGGCGCAATCGTCGGACTCCCAGGCTATGCATTGAAGATTACAGGCGGAAGCGACAAGAGCGGCATGGTCATGAGACCTGAGATCCCCGGTCCAAGGAGACAGAAAGTACTTGTTGCACAGGGTGTAGGTTACTCTCCTGTCGCAAGCGGTGTCCGCCGTAGAAAAATGATGCGCGGAAGGGAAATTGCACCGGACATAATACAGGTCAACACAGTTGTCGTTGAATATGGTGACAAGGCCATCGAAGTCATCGTTGGTGGCGGAGAAGCAGCAGCAGAAGAGTGAGCAACTCACTCTTCATACTAATTTTTATCACTTTTTTACTCGTTTGCTTCCTTTTACTTGTCTACTTTCTATTTTAATTGATCTTATGGGCGCCAAGCACAAGCGGCTCTTTCCTGCAGAGAATACCATTTACCTCAAAAGATACATTCAGGTTTCCAAGGTCTGCCTTTCCACGTGTCATAGGCCTGATAGCAATGGAAACATAACGCGAAGCTGAGGGTAGTAACCTCTCAATAAGAACTGTCGGGACATCACACTCGATCTGTGAAGAGAAGCAGCTAGAGAGAGTTATATTGATCAGTGGTTCATCCGAGCGGTTCTCTACAATGAAACCGAGAGATGCAGGGATGCCCTTGTAAAGGGTTTCCGGCGTATTCATCCTGACATTCAGCTCCGGAGCAAATATCCGGCGAACATCGAATCCAAGTGGTCCCGCATTGCAGACATTACCATTCATCCTGTACTCGACACTTAAATGACCTACACTTATCTCGCCGATAGTCTTAGGAGTTATGTTAATAGCCAGTGCCTGCCCGGACCCTGCCTGCATATTACCAATACTAAATGATGTCACATCCGGGTCTATGTCGTCCCTGAAAGAACACTTTACCTGTATATCATCCAGAGAAAAGGAAAGCCTGTTCATGATATATATCCCCAGGGGAGCCTCTTCCCCGAATTGCAAGGTATCCGCAATACTGGTATTCACATACAGGCAGGAGCAGATAACATTACACAAACCAATCGGAAGGTTGGTCTTTGTGTATTTCTGCCCACGTATCTCAAAATACAGGTCCGCTGTGCCCATGGAGCTCTTTCCTGTATGCAGAGGGATAAAAGGCATTGATACGTATCCTGAAGACCCTCCTGCAATGGTGCCAAGAGGAAGTTGGGAGCCAGCGCACTTGAAAGAGCCATGGAACACCCATCTAAGCCATACGTTATTGATATCGGTGTCAGTAGGGTTGTTAACACTTAAAGTCAATGCACACGGAAACCCTGCTTCCGTACTTGCAGGATGGTCATACTCCACGGCCACCGCATCACATACCTGCATCCCAAGGAACCTTCTCTTGCTTATTCCCCAAGTCTTCTCATATACCCAGAAAAGATAGATTGGCGTGTAAGGAAGTATGACAAACACGAGTAAAGCCAGCATAAAAACTGGCACTGATAATGGCATAACTTCCAACATTAAGGATGAAATGCTAAGGGGCATCAGGGAATAAGCAAGGGCTTGCAGGCCAATGCCAAAAGACAAAGGATGTAACATTCCCACTAAAAAGAAAGCCAGCCACATTACCCATACAAGAGAGTATATCTGAAAAATGGCTCCACTTGTTCCACCGGCCCTGTTGAAAAGAGCATAGGAAAGAGAAAACGTGAATCTATTAGTTATTCTAGACAGCCTCATTCAATCACTATGTGTAATTATTAAATGAAATTAGATTTGCCTATATAAATATATAACTTACAATATAATACAATGATTACCTGTTCCGGGAGCAGGAAAAATAAACCAAGAAAACAAACTGAAAATGTTCCTTTACCTAACAGAATCAGGATATAAACAAGTACTTATACTTGAAGTACGTAGCAACTATCGTTATGTTTTGTCGGACATAACACTCCAAACATTGCTACTTGGAAATGATGTTAGGTTCGCAAGAACCTAACACATTCCGCCCTTCTGAAACAATAAAAAGCAAAACCATGAATAGAAAAGTTGATCATATCAGCTTCTTTCCGGCTTCAGGTCCACTTTTACATTCAAATACATCTGTTATCTTCATTTTTAGAAGATATCTTGCAGGGAAGCGGTCACTCTTTGCTTTTACTATCTTGCGCATCTCATCATATTCCTCACCACGGTCTATGGTCTTTATATCGCCTTTTATCTGGAAGCATCCGTTAATCTCAGGCCCCCATACATAAATAGCACCTTTTGGGTTTGCCCTGAGGTTCTCCATAGTCTTGAGGAAGTAGTTGTCAACGATCCATATTGTCTCAGCATCTTCCTGAAGCATGCACATCCCTATAGGGATTACATTTGGTACGCCGTCTTTGGAGGCTGTTGCGAAAGGGAATATCTTCATCTTTGCGAATTCTGCTTTAATCTCATCTGTTAATTTTACCATTGATGTCACCTCTGCATATCAAAATATAAGACTCAGGTAATCTACACATCAATTAAGTTTAAACTTTTTCATCAGTGATGAATATAGGGAAAAAGAGAAAAGGAAAAACATTGGAAGCAATATCAGAATAACTTGTCAAGGAAATACTGATGCACCCTTGTATCAAACGTAAGTTCCGGATGGAAAGCCAGTGCCAGGATGTTTCCCTGTTCTGCAGCCACCACCATGCCATCCATCTTTGCCAGGATAGTTACATCCTCCCCGCATCCAACAATGCCGGGCGCCCTGATGAAAACGGCATTGTATGGGGAATTAAGGAAAGTAAGCTCAAGCCCGGTCTCAAAAGACTCACGCTGTCTTCCAAAAGCGTTCCTGTTCACCTTCGTATCCATTATTCCCAGAAGATGCTGATGGGTCTTTCTCACCTGCTCATCACCTTCCTTTGCGAGCAGGATCAGGCCGGCGCATGTTCCCAGAATGGGTTTCCCTAAGAGATGCATTTGCCTTATCTCATCCGCAATGCCCTCCCGTATAAGCAGACGGCCCAGGGTTGTACTCTCCCCTCCTGGAAGAATGAGTGCGTCACAATCGAGTACAATGCCCTTGTGCTTGATGGTCACGATATCGGCAGACTGGCCGCGCTCCTCCAGCGCCCTGACAAGCGCGTCCACATGTTCGGAAACATCACCCTGTATAGCAATTACACCTATGAGCATAATGGCTCCGTTATTAAAAAAGATAGAGGATGGATATTACCATCCACGTGTCTGAAGGACCTGGTCCTGAGGAATAGTGTCAACACTGATGCCCTTCATGCCAGCACCGATGCCCTTTGATATCTTGGCAAGCACTTCAGGATTGTCGTAATTGTTCACTGCCTCGACAATTGCCACTGCCATCTTCTCAGGTATCTCTGCCTTGAATATACCGGAGCCCACAAAAACACCGTCAGCACCCAGGCGCATCATGAGGGCTGCGTCGGCAGGTGTTGCAACTCCACCCGCTGCAAAGTTAACTACCGGCAGACGCTGCATCTGTGCAGTCTCGACCACAAGCTCAACTGGAGCTTCGATCTCACGGGCAATCCGTGTCATCTCTTCTCTGGTCATACCCTTAAGTGCGCGTATCTCACCCTGGATCTGCTTCATGTGCTTGACAGCTTCACTGACATCGCCGGTCCCGGCCTCACCTTTTGTGCGTATCATGGCTGCGCCTTCATTCATACGGCGGAGAGCCTCACCAAGGTTCCTGGCACCACAAACGAAAGGAACAGTAAAATTGGTCTTATCGATGTGATATTTATGATCAGCCGGGGTGAGCACCTCAGACTCATCGACCATATCAACACCAAGGGCCTGCAGTATCTCAGCCTCTACAAAGTGCCCGATACGTGCTTTTGCCATCACCGGAATGGTCACGGTATCAATGATATCGGCGATTATCTGCGGGTCTGCCATCCTTGCGACACCGCCTGCCTTCCTTATGTCTGCGGGCACTGCCTGCAGAGCCATTACAGCAACTGCTCCTGCCTCCTCTGCAATGCGTGCCTGCTCAGGAGTGGTAACATCCATGATTACGCCGCCTTTCTGCATCTTTGCAAAGCCGCGTTTGATAAGTTCCGTACCGTGTCTTAATTTCTCGAGTTCCATAACATCATCCTTATAACATAATCCTTGTAATTTTATTTTAATAGCTATGCGCGTATAGACCATTAAACATGGTCAATACTTAAAAGCATTTACATTACTCACCGTCTGCCCTTATCCTCGCAACACCGACTACTTTATCCTTCTGGCGCACATCCATGATCTTGACACCCTGGGTGTTCCTGCCCTGGATACGTATATCCTTTACAGGTATCCGGATAATAATACCTTCGGAACTTGTGAGCATTATCTCATCAGTATCCTTTACAGCTTTAACGTTCATGACAGGACCATTCCTCAGGCTGGTCACTATAGTGATGACACCCTGGCCACCCCTGTGCAATGTACGATACTCACCAAACTCTGTACGCTTACCAAAGCCATTCTCAGTCACTGTCAGAAGGGATGCGCTCTCATCCACAACATCCAGGCTGACCACCAGATCCCCAGGCTCCAGCCTCATCCCGCGGACACCCCTTGCACTTCTGCCCATCGGGCGCACATCTGCTTCAGAGAACCTGATAGCTTTGCCGTGCCTTGATACCAGCACCATTTCTTTTGAGCCATCAGTCAATGCCACATTAACCAATTCATCACCCTCATCAAGGTTCAGCGCGATAATGCCTGCCTTGCGCGGGTTGCTGAAATCGGAGAGGGAACTCTTTTTAACGGTTCCCATGCGGGTAGCCATGAACAGGTAGCTGTCCTCTGAAAATTCGCTCACTGGTATCATTGCAGTGACAGACTCTCCTTCGCTTAGTTCCAGCAGATTCACTATGGCCTTGCCTCGGGACTGCCTGCTGCCTTCAGGTATTTCGTAGACCTTCTGCCAGTAGACCCTTCCCTTGCTGGTAAAGAAGAGGAAGTAATTATGAGTTGAGGCTACGAATATATCGGTCACGAAGTCCTCATCTTTTGTCTCCATGCCCATAATACCCTTGCCACCCCTATGCTGCTGGGAATAGGTGTCCACCAGTAGGCGCTTGATGTAACCACTGTTGGTGATAGTGATAACTACTTCCTCATCAGGTATCAGGTCCTCGTCTTCCAGCTCCATGACAGAGCCCTTGATCTTGGTTCTCCTTTCGTCACCGAAGCGCTCCTTCAGATCGGCAAGCTCAGAGCGGATTATTTCATACTTCATCTCATCGCTCTTGATTATCTCGTCCAGTTCGGCTATGAGCTTGAGTATCTCATTATACTCATCCTCTATCTTCTGCCTTTCAAGTCCTGTCAGTTTCTGCAGGCGCATGTCAAGGATAGCCTTTGCCTGTATCTCATCCAGGCCAAAGTTACTGATGAGGCCTTCACGTGCAGTCTCCACATCCTTTGAAGACCTGATAAGGGTTATGACCGCATCCAGATGGTCAAGAGCTATCTTCAGCCCCCTCAATATGTGGGCCCTCTCCTCTGCCTTCCTAAGCTGGAAAAGCGTCCTCTTCTGGATAACCTCTATACGGTGTTCGAGGTAAATGCGCAGCATGTCCTTAAGACTCAATTCCTTGGGGACATTGTCCACCAGAGCCAGGTTAATGATACCGAAAGTGGTCTGCATCTGGGTATGCTTGTAGAGCTGGTTTAAGACCACATTTGGATTGGTAGTCCGTGTAAGTTCGATAACAACACGGATACCATCACGGTCAGACTCATCACGCAGATCTGAAATGCCTATTAGTCTCTTATCCCTGACAAGCTCGGCGATATTTTCAATAAGCTTGGCCTTGTTTACCTGATACGGAAGTTCTGTCACGATTATAGCGTTCTTATCCTTCCTGATCTCCTCTATCTCAGCCACAGCCCGAAGATGTACCTTACCACGTCCGGTCTCATAGGAATCCCTTATTCCCTGAGACCCGAGGATGACGGCACCCGTCGGGAAATCCGGACCCTTGATGACCTTCATCAGTTCACTGACACTTACATCTGGGTTATCTATCTGCATGAGTGTAGCGTCAATGACCTCGGTAAGGTTATGGGGAGCCATATTAGTAGCCATACCCACTGCGATACCTGTGGAACCGTTGACAAGCAGGTTTGGCAGCTTTGCCGGGAGTACAGTGGGTTCCTGAAGTGAACCATCATAGTTGGGACGGGTGGAAACTGTGTCCTTATCAATATCTATGAGCATCTCATCCGCGATCTTGTCCATGCGTGTCTCAGTGTAACGCATGGCTGCTGCGGAATCACCATCAATGGAACCGAAGTTGCCCTGTCCGTCGATCAGGGGGTAACGGAGGGAGAACTCCTGTACCATCCTTACAAGGGAATCATAAACAGCAACATCTCCGTGAGGGTGGTACTTACCGAGTACGTCTCCCACTACACGGGCGGACTTCTTATAAGGTTTATCGGAAGTGATGCCGGCTTCCTTCATTGCATAGAGTATCCTGCGGTGCACAGGCTTGAGACCATCCCTTGAATCGGGAAGTGCACGCCCCACGATGACACTCATCGCATAGTCCATGTAGGAATTCCTCATCTCATCTTCAATGAGAATGGGGACGATCTTCTCGCCGGTATCTGTCGGCTGGGTGTCAAGAGGCATCTCATCCACGGGAACTGGAGTGGAAGTCTTGTTATTCTGGTTATTATCGTTATCTGTATTATCTGCCATCTACCTCACCTCACACATCCAGGTTGACGACATCCCTTGCGTGTGTCGTGATAAAGTTCCTGCGAGGCTCTACCTCGTCCCCCATAAGAATAGAGAACATCTCATCCGCTGCTATAGCGTCGTCCATCGTCACCCTCAATAATGTCCTTGTTTCCGGGTTCATTGTGGTTTCCCATAGCTGCTCGGGATTCATCTCTCCAAGACCCTTGTAACGCTGTATGCCAACATTCTTGTCGCCTAACTCCTGCAGTTTGGCTTGCAGTTCCCTGTCTGAATACACATAATATTCAGCCTTCCCCTTGGCCACACGATAGAGAGGCGGCTGGGCTATGTAGATATAACCTGCATCTATCAGCGGCTTCATGTGCCTGAAGAACAGGGTAAGTATGAGAGTGCGGATGTGAGCGCCGTCGACATCGGCATCGGTCATGATGATGACCTTATGGTAGCGAGCCTTATCAAGGTTATAATCATCGCCTATGCCCGTTCCCATTGCAGTTATCAGGGAAAGCACTTCATTGTTCTTGAGCACTTTCGCAAGACGTGCCTTCTCGACGTTGAGGATCTTACCCCTGAATGGCAGTATAGCCTGGAAACGGCGGTTGCGTCCCTGTTTCGCTGATCCGCCTGCAGAGTCTCCCTCCACGAGGTAGATCTCACAAAGCGAGGGATCTTTTTCCGAGCAGTCGGCCAGTTTGCCAGGAAGCGTGCTTATGTCCAGGGCATTCTTTCTCCTGGTAAGCTCCCTTGCCTTCTTTGCGGCTTCCCTTGCGCGCTGTGCATCAAGTGCTTTCTGCAGGATTGCATTGGCAACCTTGGGATTCTCCTCCATGTACTCAGAAAGCCCTTCTGAGACCATGGATTCAACGATGCCTTTCACATCACTGTTACCGAGCTTGGTCTTGGTCTGCCCTTCGAACTGGGGTTCTGTGATCTTGACACTGATGATAGCTGTCAGTCCTTCGCGTATGTCCTCGCCTGAAAGCTTGTCCTCACCCTTTGCCATCTTATTCTGCCTGATGTAGTCATTAGCTACCCTTGTAAGGGCCGCCTTGAAGCCGACAAGGTGGGTACCTCCTTCATGGGTGTTAATATTGTTAGCAAAGGAATACACATACTCAGCATAGCTGTCTGTGTACTGCATGGCAATCTCAACTACCGTACCCTCCTTCTCACGCTCGAAATATATAGGGGATTCATGAAGGACATTCCGGCTGTGGTTAAGATACTTTACAAAGGATACAATACCTCCCTCATACTGGAATACTTCCTGCTGGGGCTGTTCGATCCTGAGATCGGATATGCTTATCTTTATCCCCTTATTGAGGAAAGCAAGCTCCCGGAGTCTTGTGACAAGTGTGTCATAGATGAACTTCGTTGTCTCGAAGATGAGAGGGTCGGGCTTGAAAGTTATCTTTGTGCCTGTGCCTTCGCTTTCCCCAATTTCCATTATATCATCATGGGGCTTTCCACGTTCATAACGCTGGTAATATAGCTTGCCATCACGCTTGACCTCTGCCTCCAGCCATTCAGAAAGTGCATTGACAACTGAAACACCCACACCATGAAGGCCACCTGAAACCTTGTAGGTGCTCTTGTCGAACTTCCCTCCAGCATGGAGAATGGTCATTACTACTTCAAGTGCGGATTTGTTATACTTGGGAAGGTTCCCTACAGGGATGCCCCTGCCATTATCCTGAACAGTAACAGTTCCCTCTTCATTTATAGTTACATCTATCTCGGTACAGAATCCGGCCAGTGCCTCGTCAATGCTGTTGTCCACCACTTCATATACCAGGTGATGAAGGCCCCTGCCTTCGACACTGCCTATATACATACTGGGTCTCTTACGCACAGCTTCAAGTCCCTCAAGGACCTGGATGTTGCTTGCGTCATAACCCTGTTTTTCTGCCATATTTAATACGTCTCCCATAAAAATAAGTTGACATGAAATATGCTATTCACGTCCAAAATGTGCATTCGTTCATTCCCTCAAACTCATTCAAAGAAAGATTTATTTCAACTCGCTAGCTCGTCTTTTTTCCAGAGAAATGTTATGCTACCTTATAGGTGTTCATGCTTATTAAAGGTTTATATAAAACTCTGCATAAATAGAGATGCACAGGCGAAAAAAGAGTTTGTTTTCTTGTATTATTATTTATCAAAAATGGGAAAAGAAGGATTACGTTTCCTAGAGAGACCTAAAACAAAAAAAGTTCATTAGAACAACCTCATTTTCTTCCCTATTCCCGCGGTCAGTGCCTTGTGATAGACCATGTTTGCTGTCACAAGGTCCTGTACTGCAAGACCTGTAGAGTCAAATACAGTTATCTCTTCGTCGTTTTCCCTTCCGGGTTTGATGCCTGCAATGACCTCACCGAGCTCTGCATGAATATCAGCTTGCGAGAAAACGCCAGAGGAGATGGGCACATTGACCTCTCCTGAGTGGGACGCTTGTATTATATCATCAACGACTACCTTGGCCCGTTTAAGCAGAGAAGACCCTATCTCCTGCTTTCCTGTGGCATCGGCTCCAATGGCATTGATATGCGTACCTTCGCGGATCCATTCGGACTTCACAATGGGACTCCTGACAGGAGTTGTCGTTACAAGGATATCGCATTTGCAAACTTCCTTTATGCTTCCAGTGCGGACAAAATCACAATTCACAACCGGAGCCATCTCCTTCTCGAAAGAGGCACAATTGCTGAGGTTCCTGCAGGTGATCCTGACCTGCTCTATATCCATGGACTGCGAGAGCGCAAGCAACTGGGTACGTGCCTGGTCTCCGGTACCCACCATGCCCACTATATTCGAATCGGAGCGCGCGAGATATTTTGCAGCAACACCCCCGGCGGCACCTGTACGCATATCGGTCAGGTAGGTACCATCCATGATAGCAAGAGGTGCGCCGGTTTCGGTGGAATTGAGCACAACGACTGCCATGACAGTGGGGAGGCCCTTTTCCCTGTTATCAGGGTGCACGTTAACTATTTTGACACCGGCTATGTCCTGATCCTCCATGAAAGATGGCATTGTGCGCAGGTCTCCATTGTGTCTTTCGAAATAAAGATAGGATTTTGGAGGCATCTGCACCTTCCTGAGACCATGCTCCCTGAATCCGGACTCTGCAGCCAGCATTGCCGAAGGCATGTCAAGTACGCTTTTAACATCCGATTGGTTAAGCCACAATATATCCATGGACATACTCCTTTTGACGTATTGAAGGAGCTTGAGCGCTAACTTATAAGATAATTGTGCCTGATGGTCTGCAGGTAAGGCAGCAAAGACAACAGGAAAGGCAGCTTTACAGCAACGATGTTGCTGCTCATCCGAACAGATAAATAGTAAAAATATATAATAGGTATGGGGGTTAACATGAATATACTGTATGTATTCGCACATCCTGAACCGAAATCCTTTAACTCGGCCATGAAAGAAGCAGCCTTGAAGACACTTAATGAGCAGGGTCATGAAGTAAAGCTCTCGGACCTGTTCGCCATGGGATTCAAATCTGTACTGGACAAGCATGATTTCCTGCAGCCTAAAAGGACAGATGTCTTCAATCCGTTTCTGGAACAGATGAGTGCAAGTAAGAATGGTACATTTTCCAGGGATATCATGGACGAGATGGAAAAGGTCAGGTGGGCTGACATGCTGGTATTCCATTTCCCGATATATTTCACAAATATGCCAGCAATGATGAAAGGATGGATAGACAGAGTATTCGCCGCAGGTTTTGCTTTTAACCCGGCAACCCAGAGTGCATACGAAACAGGCCTGCTCAAAGGAAAGAAAGCCATGCTTGTCATGACAGCAGGTGCCGAAGAATCACTGTATTCAAAAGGAGGCATGCACGGGGACATACATGAGATTCTCAGGTACATAACCCACTGTACACTTGAATATACAGGTCTTGAGGTATTGCCATCTCACATAGTTTTTGGTGCGGGGAAGATGTCAGGGGAAAGAGTGACTGCTGAAATAAGCTCATACATGGACAGGCTCATATCAGTATTGCCTCCTGCCATGGACTAAGCCGACAGGGAGCACTTCCATAAGAACAGCATCCCAAGGCACATAATACTTCCACTATATTCGCAGTTTAAGCAAGTGATTTATACACTGGGTCAGTAGTATTATTACAGAAGATAAGAGGGAGTTAGATGAAGAATAATGGAAACATCATGATGGGAATCATGGTTTTGATAGTGATAGTGATAGTTGCTGTCACTACGCTCTCCCTGGGATGTGCGGAAAATGGGAACATCACTGGGGACGTGAATGACACTGGCAACGGCATAGGTGATGATACTGAATACGTGTACAGAACTGCTGCAGTCGAGGAGGTTGACGTCAGGATACTTGAATCATTCCCTGTCCAGGTGCATGTAACTGCAAGGGGATACCTTCCTGATGGCTGCACCGTTGTAAATTCGAACGCCACCAGTGTACAAAGAGAAGGGAATACTTTTAATGTGTACCTGGAAACAGTAAGACCAAGAGAGGCAATGTGTACAGAGGCACTTGTACCATTTGAGCAGAACATCCCCCTGGATGTGTACGGGCTTGAGAGAGGCACCTACACTGTAAATGTGAACGGTGTTGAGGAAACTTTTGAACTGACAACTGATAATGTGCTGCCGGAATAAGCAGCCCTTTTTTATATATCTGAATCACCAGCCTGGCATCACATCTTTTCATCATAATGCCTGCTTTTTGACATAGTGTTCGATCTTGCTCCAGAAGCTCTTAATGTCAATCGGCTTGGAGATGTAATCAGTACATCCGGCTTCTATGAAACGCTCATGATCACCACGCATGGAGTGGGCTGTTAAAGCTATCACCGGAACATTTTTTGTACCCTCGTCTTTTTTAAGAAGGGAGAGCAGCTCAAGTCCATCCATTTTAGGTAATTGCATATCAAGCAGGATGAGGCTGAATTTTTCATATTTGATCTTCTCGAGTGCAACGAATCCATCCTCAGCCTGTGTCACACTGTACCCGCAAGCTACCAGCAAGTCAACTGTTAACTCCATATTTATGGGATCATCTTCAACTACCAGTATTTGCGCCATTTTTACTCATCATCTCTCAACATGTAAATGAATAATCCATAAACAAAGTATTGTGATGAATAAGTTACATAATATAATAATATATACTTATCTATTCGCTTTTTCTACAACATAATATGCTTATTTAGAATAACGGCATCATATCGAATTATTAGAAAGATTGCAGGTGCCCCGTGGAAAAGAATAACAACATCGTGGAAAAAGACATATCGTGCATCGTAAAGCAGATACACGCATCCCCTTACATGATATTGCTTTCCATTACCGGAGGTGGGACCGGAGCTATCGGGGAAATGCTCAGACATGGTAATGGTTCAGCTACTATGATCGAAGCTATCGTACCCTATCATGAGAATGCTCTTCGGGACTTTATCGGGAAAGAGCCTGAGAGATACTGCTCAGAGGAAACTGCACGAGAGATGGCGATGGCTGCTTTTAAGAGGGCACTGGAAATGGCACATTCCGAAAAAGGATTCAGACCCGACTACCTTATCGGAATCGGAGCCACCTGTAAACTGGCCAAAGAGGGTGAGCGTGAGACAAGAGAACATGAGATCCATATTGCTTCACAATCCATTTCAGGAACAAGCACAACAAGCCTGACCCTATTGCAGGACAGAAGCCGGGAAGAGGAAGAAGAACTGGCCTCCACTTTTCTGATACATACTATAGCGCGGCTTTGCGGGGCAGGACCTATCAGTTTGGATGCAATTTCAATGACCGAACAGCAGGTAATGGAGAAGAAGGAGGCCGCTGTCAACCAGGATATTGGAGAACTGCTTTTAAGCATCCTTCTGAAAGAGGACAGCTACGGCAAAAAGTGCATAACAATTGCTCACAGTCAAAAGACTGTACCTGCAGCCTCAGGTATAATCTTTTCAGGTTCATTTAACCCCTGCCATAAAAACCATGCAGCAATAGCAAAGATAGCTTATGAACGATACGGATCACCGGTGACTTTTGAGATATCACTTGCTAACGTGGACAAACCTCCAACTGACTTCATCTCCCTGGAAAACAGGATCAACTCCTTGAAGACATATGAAAATGAAGGATTCTTCGGAAATATCTGCCTGACAAATGCCCCGCTCTTTGCAGACAAGGTGCTGTTGTTCCCCGACTCCCGGTTCCTGATAGGTTCTGACACCATGAACCGCATTTTTAATGAAAAGTATTACCGTGAAGGAGAGAACAGAGTCACTCTCATCGAACATTTCAAGAGGCATAATGTAAGCTTCCTCATATTCCACAGGCAGGATGTGGAACTCGGGGAACTCGGCATAGACAAAGATGTTATGGAGATATGCGAGATCATGCCGCATGACACATATATGGACGACGGCACATCATCAACAAGACTTAGGAAAACATGTGCCAAGTAATTTTTTCAAACATATCTGACGCCGCAGACCTTGTAAAAAGAAGGGTAACCTCTTGACTCATAAGTTTGCATAATACCCATGTCCACCGCTTTTCCCAGTTTGTGGAGTAACTTCTGAGCTTCAAGGACTTTGTCGAGTCCCATTTGTCCCCAGTTCTCGCAGCAAACATCATCAAGAGTACTTTTTAGCAGGCAGAACTCTTCGGGAGAAAGGCAGGCATCAAAGCTTATGCAGTAAGGACTGTCCTTATATGCATCCCCTGCCCGGGAAAGCATATCCTCAAGCAGCCCGGCGTTCATCTCACATACGAACTGGTGACGTGAAGGGACCACATCCTCTTTGTGGTAATGCACTTCGGCAAGGAACAGGAACCTTTCACATTCATGGATCCATTCCCTTAAACTATATAGAGTATTCATGCCTTGACCGAGAGAATATAGAGCTTCCAAATATAAAAGTCTAATCAATAAAAAGCATGAGCATATATTTGCATACCATTATACACCTGTAAGAAGAAGCATACATGTATTCACCTGTTAATCATACACGTAGGATGCGTATGAAACCAACAATCCGAAATGTCATACCGGTCTCTTGAAAGCGAAATGAGGAAACTAAGCAAGCAAAGTAAATAGAGGGCACAAGTGCGCTAAGCACGTACACAAGACAATGTACAACCTATAATACATTAAATATTGTACATATTGGCAAATGTATGAAATATCACATGACCAAATGTCACAATTGCCGCCCTATAACGCTGGGACCACATGGCATCGCTGCTGCAAGTCTTTCTGGCTGCTGTGAGCCGATCATCAGTTTACTGCCATCTCTGAATTCCAGCAGCACGCCCCGGTCACCACTCACATTGTAAGCAGTCCCTTTCAATCCATAGCGGATACCCCAGCCACCATAGTCCCTTATAGGCCTGTATTTTTGCACATGGCAAGACCGTATGCTGTCAAATGTAAAATTGCGGTATGACCTGTGCAGCGGATAGAAGCGCACATATAAGCCATCGCTGCGAACTTCGGTCACCAGACGCAGGGAAGCCATGAAAATTGGAAACAGTATGCCAAAAATGACCCATATAAACACTGACCCGCTGTCAGATGCCGGGTTAGTACCAAAAGTCCTTTTGAAAACCAATTGCTCTATGACAGCATACCAGGATACTGATGCAGGTACCAGAACAAGCACCCAAAGCCATAGCTGATTGAATTTCTGTTCCTCCCTGAAAAGAATATGGTTGCTTGAACTCATGATAATTGCCATAGAGGTTGCAATATATAGTCCTTCCGTTCTTCCATGAATTTCATTAAAAAGCTGTAATGATGATTTTATAACTGAAACCAGATATGGATTATTGATAACATGTATATTGAGATTCACACAACAGTAAGGGACATGGAAGAAGCAAGGAAAATGGCGAGCGTTCTTGTTGAAAAAAAGCTTGCTGCATGTGTCAATATGTACCCTGTAACTTCTCTTTACAGATGGGAAGGAAAGATAGAGGAGGATGAGGAAGTAGCACTTTCCATAAAGAGCACCTCCGAGAGATTCGAAGATATCAGGAGAACTATCAGAGCATTGCACAGTTATGACCTCCCTGCCATCACTTATTGGGAAATGAAGGGAGACGTGGAATACCTTGCATGGATAAAGGATTCCACCCGCTGATCATCTCCTGCCGAAGAAGAAACCCAGTATCTGACCCAGTACAACCCATACAAGATACAAGAGCATCATCAGGAATAGCAGGGACATGAATAGAACAAAGAAGTGCAGCACCAGCCAGAGGACCAGCAATATAGCTGCTACTTTCAGGAGAGAGCTAAGTATTATACCGGAGAAATCCACATTTTCTGCGGATCCCTGTGCATCATGAGTCCGATATGTATAAGACCTGTAAGTGTAATTCCCACGGGAGTACGACCTGAAATTGCTGCGGGTACTGTTACCGCCGGAATTGCCATAAGTGCTGTTGCCTTCAAAGGCGCTTGCATATCCCGGATATTGAAGACTGCGATCATAACGGGCCCGCTTATCCGGGTCCGCAAGAATGCTATAAGCTTCATTTATCTTCTTTGACTGCTCTTCGGCGCCCGCATCGGAGTTCCTGTCAGGATGATATTTTGCTATCAGAGTACGATATCTCTTCTTGAGCTCGTCCTGTGAAGCTCCGGGAGGCATTCCAAGAACAGAGTAATAATCAGGCACACTCATATCAACGATAACCTCTGTTATTCCCTAATATCCACCCTACCCAGATATAGGATATGGGCCTTATATATAAACAATTTCTCGATAATAGCCCATCGGGAAAGAAGATTGAAAATATATAAACATATTTATTTGAGCTTTGCAAAAGATGAAATAATATTTCAGTTATACAGCCAGCAATGAGCAAGGAAGAAAAGTCAGTCTCAAAAAGATGGACTGCCCAGGGAATCCGTGAAACAGACCCTGACCGGAAAATGCATTACTTCACCCTGGCACTGGAACTTAACCCATACGATGCTGTGGCATTGAACCAGAAAGGGATGCTTCACCACAGAAAAGGAGAGTTTGAAAAGGCCATCGTCTGCTACGACAAGCTATTGAACACTGCAGATACTTCCGCAGGAAACGCTGAAGCAGTAAAACCAGGCTCTGCGGCTGTGTTATACAATAAGAGCCTTGCACTGAGATGCCTGGGAAAGAACGAGGCAGCCCTGAATTTCGTTAAGAAGGCGCTCAGATATGATCCGGAGAATGAGAAACTAAAAAAGCTTCATGAGCAGCTCCTGATGATGACGGAGGATATCAGGAACACCCCCGTAAAAAGAGCACTTATCGAACCTGGGAAGATCCCTGTCAACGTCATATATAGCGACTGGCAGCCTCCCGGAGTCATGACTCTCCTGGCTCATGCAATGAAGTGCAGCCAGAGCGACATCAAATACTACAAAGGGTTTGGTGAGGACCTCATAAAAGAGAAGGCGATACAAGATAAACTGAGCCGGCACGTGTACTGTTGTACAGTCTGTACGTTCCAGCACAAGAATGTCTGCAGGCATAGTGAATCAAGGGGAATGGCCGTCTCAGCAACTGCTATTTGCAGGCGCTTCAGGCCAAAAGAAAGCTTATGAGGAGAATACCCCTCAGATGATCCCAAGCTCTGTGAGCCTGTTCGGCAAGTAGGTATCTGTCACGAAATCCAGACCCTTGCCTGCAAAAGCCTGCTGCTCAGCTTTCTTGTTGATCTCGAGCTGCAGGTTTATCTGTTCTTTCCAGTAATCAGTCTCAAAGCGCGGGTCCGTAAGCTCGCTTCGAAGTGCAGCAACGTCCTTGTCTGTAAGTTTGTCAGTTGAAAGCTCATATTCCACGATATCCGAAGGCTGAACGCCTATGAATTGCGCACCCGGAGTGGCCATGTGCTCCGACAGATGAGCACTCTTGATAGCACCATAGGCAACGGACGCGAAGATACGGTACGACCAGGGATCACCATCAGTGAACACTACCACAGGCAGCTTTAGTTCATCGTTCATCCTTTTGATGATACGCCTTGTGGACCGGGCCGGCTGGCCCTTCAGGTGGACAAGCACAGCATTGTACTTCTCGTCAAAACCATTCTCAATGAGCCTTGCATACATACCACCAGTCTCAATGGCAATTATGAAATCAGCATCATGATCAAGGAACTCGATGTTCTCGACATTGAACGGAATCTGGTAGCCGCTTTCCCCGATGTCTTCCTGACAGTGGATGACCCTGTTGCCACGCTTTGTTTCCTCGCGTATGCGCACCGGACCGAACATAGTCGCACCGTCCTCTTCCGGGCGCATGTGGAAGTATTCCCTCTGCAGGCCGGATATTATCTCAAGGTCCTCAATAAGCCTGTCACTTTCGGGCTGCTCGCGGAACTTGGCAATATCCCAGTTCTCTGAGATGTAGTATAATTCTCTTAATGTTGAGCCGCGGTTCTGGTTCAGGTGGTTGTTCACAAGGAAATCCACTACATGCGTGGTCTTAAGAAGCTGGAAAGCCCCTTTTACGGTCTTGGCACTTCTTTCGGTCTCACGGTCCCCATACACCCACACCTCACTCTCATCACTGTACTCGATGTTCTTTTTTGTACGTGTTGGGAGGTTAACATTGGGAATGGTCTCGCTCAGGAACTGATTGTACAGTTCCTCGGCAAGCCCAAGAAGGCGGTTACTTGCTATAGCATCATGCTCTTTTCTCTGCAAGGATATTTCTTCAGCCATTCAGTTCACCCCTCTTATGGCTTTGGAGCCGGTCACAAGTTCCTCGTCAAGCCCTTCAACTATCAATACGGGTAGCTTGGATACTTCATTGTCACTGAGAGTTGCCACGGAATACCGGATGACCTTGGAAGCTCCGGCGGAGATGCTCACATCCCATATATAATCGTAATCATTACCCATTGCAATCACTTTAGGTTGAGGTACGGGGCCTTCTATATTGAAAGGCAGCATGTCATGTACCTTGAAATCATATTTCTTTGCTGAGAAGTTCTTCACCTTTATAGCAACATTCACACCGCCGTTGCCATCACTTTCCACTACCCTGTGAACAAGAAGATTACCCATCACCTTTGCTACGACCGGACCTATGTCAGGAGTTTCTCTTTTAAGGGTCTGCGCAAGCTTCTGTGCCATTTTAGGAAGCACCTTGGTGATTATGATCTCCTTTTCACGACGCTTTTTCAGGGTATCCTGCTTGCTCAGATACCTGCTGAGTTTCCTTGACACTTCTTTTACCGCGAGCTCGATCTCATCCTTGATCTCAGGAATATCGGCTATGGCATCCTTTGATTCGGAAGTGAAGGGAACGTTGGTGGATGCTACGTGGATAAGCAGGACTACCGGGCCGCTTGGGAGAGCTCCACCTGGCTGGTTCAGACCGTACTGTTTCCATTTGATGGATTCTATTGCATGCGTGGCGACACAGCCGCCCTGTTGGTACAACAACGGCACCCTGTTGGCAAAACGCATTATCTCGATGCGGTCGTCCTTATGGAGAGCGCCGCCATATGCTATGCCTACTTCAACGACAAAGGGATTGCCGGAAAAGACGGCCGGTGCACGGGTGGTCGTGGCGATGAAATCCACACTGAATTCCTTCTCAAGTCCTTTATAGATGAGATCTTCCCCTATAGGAGAAAGGCAGTCCGTAGGAGGCGCCATTATCTTCACCTTTGCGAATGCGTCAAGAAGTTTCTTTGACTGGTCACGGCTCATCTCATGAGGATCTAGATCAGGGTCCAGCCCCGAAGCCTTGCATATCTCTTCTGCGGTCAAGTGACCTATCTTTGAGAACGAATAGCGTAAGAAAGGAGATAATTTCTGTCGCTCAGTATAGCGCAGCATCTTCATCAGCTTCCCGAGCTCGATACCATGAGGATGAGGAAGGATCTCATTTGCGGGCACAGGCATCTTATCAGTAGCTCTCTCGAAAAGCACTTCATTACCATCAGGCTCAAAAAGAGTGATCCTTGCGTGGGGATTGACAATCGCAGTGGACTTGAGATACTCATAAATGGACTGCCTCCTGCCTTTAACATAAGCTGCCTCCATCTCCAGCTCGATGCGGGTGCCGTGGGGACGATCCCATTCCACTACCTCGTCCCTGAGGATCTCAGGCTCATTTGTGCTGGTGTTGATCATCAGTTCGCAGTAGTGGGCAGGTTTACCGGGCCCGATCTTGGAGATGACCTTTGCAGGATGGCCGGATGTGAGCTGTGCATAAAGGACAGAGGCAGAGATGCCTATACCCTGCTGCCCTCTGCTCTGCTTGAGCGCATGGAACCTTGAACCATAGAGGAGCTTTGCAAATACCTTGGGTATCTGCTCCTTTACTATACCTGGCCCGTTGTCTTCTACAATGACAACAACATTATCCTTTCCGGAGCGTTCGATGTGCAGCAGTATATCAGGCAGTATCTGGGATTCTTCACAGGCATCCAGAGAATTATCTACTGCCTCCTTGACAGTTGTTATCAGGCTGCGAGGCGCGGAATCGAAACCAAGTATCTGCCGGTTCTTCTCAAAGAATTCTGCAACACTGATAGATTTCTGGTTCTTCGCAAGTTCTTCTGCAATGAGGGTTGCCATAAAAGTATCTTCCTTTTCGATGTTGGTAAGAACATCAGAGTAATATGATAAATAAATAACGTCGAAAATATAAATGATACAAAATGTTTTTAAAAAGTTTCATACACTAAGATAAAAGAATTAAAAGCCCAAGTGATCACTTGAGCTCAGCACCAACGATGGTCTGGGTCGCAGTGACATCCCCAGCCTCACGTATAAGGTCCACTATGTAATTAAGGTGGCCAAGATCCTCAACTTCAATTATGACCACAAAATCATATTCACCAAAGACATGGTATATATCCTTAATACCTTCAATCCTGCTAAGCTCGTTATAGGCTATTCGCTCCTTCCCAGGCAGCACATTTACCATTGTGACTCCGATTACCATTAGATCACCACATAGGAGTGGGATACATGATATTTAGAAGTTTTCTTTGTTTTTAGAAACAATATGACCAACTGCTGAATTTGCGCTCACCGGGAGAACATGAGAGCAGCATAAAGCTTCTATACACTGAGACTAATGGCGGAATAGAGGAGATTATAATCATCATTATGATGAATGCCACTAAATATAAATACATAAAATAACATATACAAGAAGTAGATGAGCGGGTTATCTTATTTTTGACAATAACCCCCACTCCCCGACCCGCTCATACTCCACTTTAGATTCTTGTGCTCTGACAACTCTGGACTGCCAGTTTTAAAACTGAGACTATCCTGACTGCATGGCTTACTTTCGGCAGGGATGATGAAAAGCCATAGCGCAGGCATACAGTACAATACAGACAATAAATACTAGTTGTATAGATATACAATTTTTAAAAGGTACATGAAGATATATACACATATGTGCATACTATTGAGAAATACAAAGCCTCAACAGAAACTGAATACTATATGCAATGAGCATGCAGGCAAAATAAAAAAGTAAGAATTAAAACCCAACTTTGACAGTCTTGTTTTTGATCAACTGAATATCTATCTTTTTTGTGTTCATTAGAATCGAAGTATCTCTTTTTTCCTAGTGATTGTTTGTCTCTTTACTTTCTTACATGCTTGTTTTTACAATTTGTCGATTT